>NC_000914.2:0-300000 GCF_000018545.1 Sinorhizobium fredii NGR234 | reverse complement strand
CCTTGGCACCGTCGAAACCGCCGAGATGAGAAATGATATCATCTGCTATGCTCTGATCAGCTGCCGTAACGAGATAGGTTTCACGCCCGGCAGATCTCGCGCGGCGTATCAGGTCAAGCATCTGTTCACGGTAGGGAAGCGCCTGCGGCTCAACCGAACGGACTTTCGCCAGAGCTTCCTTCAGGGCCGGGCGCCCCTTAAACCAGTTTGGAATCGTGCGAAGCAACTGCTGCGGGGAATGGAAGAAGGCATCAAACAGGTTCTCGTGAAGACTGTCTGATTTTATCAGTGTGCCATCCAGGTCACAAATCAAAGGCAACTTACGATCAAAGCAGTCCAGATCAAGCACCTTCATTTCATTTCGCCGCTGTTTCATCAGTAGCATCCTCCAGCCGGACGCCCCGAAACAGGTCCAAAGTACGGCGGGCGCATTTTCGGGAGGTGGTGAGCCTGGCACGCGCGTTCTGGTATATGAGCTGACGAGGACATCTGCTTTTTGCCTCTCTCAAACGACCGCTAAGCTATCCATCCCCACCGGGGTCGGTATCTCCAGACGCATGCGACAGAGGAGCATCAAATGTTGTGCCAGCTTGCACAAACTTATGGGAAGAGACTTTCTGTATATTGTTCAATGACGTGCATGCGTGGCGCCTGATCTCAGCTGGCGAGCGCTGTGTCGCGGACACGACAGAATGGACAGCAGGTGTCTCTTGTTTGACGTTTACAGGAACCGGCGCCATAGAGTGATCAGTGAGCGGGACGAGGGAGCTTGGATAACCGCGGCATTCCGCTGTCCGCCAGCAGTCGCTGCACAAGTCGGTACCCAGGCGGCCAGCTTCTACAACGACGCCGAACGCAAGGCGGGTAGGGCGCGCGGCTTGTCATCTGAGCGGGAGAACCGAGGATGCTCGTCACTCGGCTGAAAGAGGAGCTCGCGGCCATTCAGAAGGCACGGCAAAGTACTGAATTGGCTGACACTCCGCGACGGAACGGCGCAAGAGTCGCGGCCGCAACTGCATCCAACCTCCGAATGTCCAATTCGCATTCCGGCCAGCTGCGATCACCATTATAGGGTGGCGAACTCGTCGCGAAATGCGTCTGAGTGTGGATCGATCTTCGGAACTCATTGCGGCGACCCCAGCCGGATGGGAATGCCAATCCCCAAGATAGTCGAGGTCGCCCGCGGTGTTCCTGAATGCTTCGTCTATCTGCTCGACCTGCCATGAGTGGTCCGGAATGAAAGTATGGCGACCATGCAGCGCTTTCGGGCCAGCACCTACAATATCAACGACAACCCGATCTTCGCCATCTCTCCAACCGAGGAGAACACCGCCGGTCTCGAGCGGAAAGAATATGTTGGCCTGTTCGATTATTACTTGAGCTGCGTCGCGCCCCAACCAAATTGTCATCCCTGTGACGCTCCGCAGCTGCAGCTCGAATGTGGTGCGATCGTCTCGGCTTTCCACCGCGGGAGAATGCGGCGGCCATTTTCGGTCAGATCAAGAATGGAAAGCTGCCAGTCACCCGAATCGTACACGTCCGGGGCGAGCAGTCCGATCGTGCTGCGTACAACTTCCATCGACACTTCCTGCAGGTCAAAGGCGCCTCCGGTGAACGTTGGCGCGTTGCAGCCGGTCGGAACTATCGTGCCCGAGCTGTCAATAGTTGGGAGCGGGAGCGTCTTGCCGGACCAATGCTGCTGCAAGCAGACATAACAACCCGGGGCTCCCGGTTTGAATCTCGCCACAACGCCTCCGGCCGCGCCTTCGGTTGCGTGGCCGAGTACGTACCGCTTTCCTATGCTACGGCACATGTAGGCCAAGGCGCCCTGACACTCGGTCGAGGCCGAAGTGTCTACCACAATGTCGGCGTCCTCGATCAATGCTCGAAGCCAACGCATGGGATTCCCCTCGAGTTTGCGGACGTCGTCCACATTCGAGATTGCTGAGCCCACTTTAGCGTGTCCACGCCCGACATTTGTCCAAGGGTAGTTGTGATAGAGGAAATCGTGCAGCGCGGTTGTCTTTGGCAGGCCCCACACCGAACGACCCAGCGCCCATCTGACCGTGTTGCCAGGCTCGACGAGATCGAAATCGATGATCGTCAGCTGACCGACGCCTGAGCGCGCAAGCTCGACTGCAGCGAAACTGCCGATGGCGCCGCACCCTACGAGAACAACCTTTTTGCTTTTCAAAGCACTCGCGACAGGCAGTCGCGAGAGCATATCGCTCGACAGACGGTATCCGCGCACCAAGGAAACCTGTCGCCGGCGGCTGCCAGGCACGCGCCGACTGACGAGAAAGAACCAACCGTTGCCCTTGTTATCAGGGCCGTAGGAAAGCTCCTCCTGAAAAACCACGGCGGTAATCGATAGATCGTCGTCGGCAATTGATCCGAGCTTCTTCAGGTGAGCGGGGAAGAGGGCCGATTGTCGCTCTATCGCCTTCTCGGCCGCCGCCAAAATCTCCTCCGGGGCCTCGGGGAATGGCGGCTCCAGGCGTATCCAGCGCCCGATGACGTTTTTCCATGGGCCGGCCCGTTTCGGGAGATCGAAGGGCTTCGCCATCCAGGTGCCGCTCAATGGCTCCACTTTGCTCAGAATGGCTTGAAACGGTGGAGACCTTCCTCGCTCCAGGCGGTCCTGGAGCAGGAAAACTGCGGTTCCGAGGGGGGCATTTGGAACGGTCTGCTGCCCATCAAAAAAGACCGCCGAATACTCCTCGGCAACATGCATATGATATGGCGTTACAGGGTCGGGAGCTTGTTCTTCGAGGCTGGCTGCCTCACTCCACTGCTCGTTCCGCCGCAGTGTCATGACTTGCAGGACCTGCGATAACCGCTCGGCTATGAAGTCCGCGACCATTTGATGGGGGTACCACTGGGCAGAGTCCTGCGTCAGCAGGCACAAATCCCTCGTAAAGGGATTCTGATGCCGCTCGAGTTGCAGTTCAGGCGCGGATATCGAGGGTCGGCAGAACGGATGCAGCGGCGAGTAGCCGACATTAAGTCGGATGGACCCGGCACTGTCCATCGGCCAAAGGACCTCGAGGATCAAGGTGCCGTCCTGTTGGATTAACGGCCGGTGAGAGGCGCCGTGCCCCTCATAGGCCGCCAACTCCCGGGCATACAAGCCAGGATAGGCCTGCCACCAATTGTCCTGATCCGAGCCGCGCTTAAGAACGTTCACCTCCGTCAGCCGACCGGCCGGTGGGACGGGGGGTGAGAGGGCACTGGCGGGCCATCGGGGCGACCCGGAGTATGGCTGGGCGGCCCCTTCGGGACGTCGGGGTGTTCAGGATGACCTTCCCGGCCCGGCTTATTCGTATTCGACATGAGTATCTCCTTACAATACAGGCCTCCGTTCTTGACGGAGTCCAATTCCGGATTAAAATTCTGGATGAGTCCAGATATGGATTATATAAGAATGGACTCATTCGTTGTTCAAGTACACACTTGGACTTAGGAGCAGATTTTTATGACAGAACCAGTTCGAGGGTCATCTCCAAGCAGCGATTCTGCTCGAGTCCCTGCAGAACTCGAAGCGTTCTTCCGCATTGCCGACCGGTGGCGTCTGTCTGCCGACGATCAGATCAAGCTGTTGGGATCTCCAGGTCGGTCGACGTTCTTCAAGTGGAAGAAGGCGGGCGGCACGTTGCCCGCCGACACGGTTGAGCGCCTGTCGCACATTCTCAGCATTTGGAAGGCACTGCGAATTCTCTTTACCATAGAGGAGCGCGCCGACGATTGGATTCGCCGACCCAACGATTTCTTCGATGGAGCAAGTGCACTCGACACCATGCTGCAGGGGAGGGTTGTCGATATCTACAGAGTGCGCCAGTACCTCGATGCTCAGCGTGGCGGGTGACAAATGGATGAGGTCGCCATCAAGGACGAGTTTTATCGGCTAATTCCGTCACGGTTCCCGCCAGTCGCGGTGTACGAGGGATTGGTCAGCGAGGACAAGATCGAGGCACTTGTCGAAATAGAGAACAAGACGAATCCGCGTCTCCAGTCGGAGGGCCGGCTGCTATCCGCTCATACCGATCCGAGGGCGCCGAGGCTGCAGAACTGGAACCTGGCTCCCTTCAAGTACCTGAACCCGGAGGGAATCCGCTTTTTCGACGGTAGTCGCCCGGCACTGGAATTGGCAGACGATCGTCAGACCGCGCTCGCTATGTCTGTCGAGCGTCGTCAGGCCTTCTTGTCGCGAACCAAGGAAGCGCCAATCGGCCTCGATATGCGATTGCTCAAGACACCGGTGAGCGGGCGGTTCATCGATTTTCGAAAGTATCCGATCGATCTATCGTGCGAGGAACGCTGGAGATTGGGAGGTTCGGTGCCCGAAGGCGCGGACGGCGTGATTTATCATCCGCCGGAGCGGCCCTCAGCCATTTGCATTGCGGTACTCCGAGGCGACGTTCTTGGCCGAACGATTCAGACGGTCCATTACCGCTACGTTTGGAATGGTACCCGAATATCCCTCCTTTATGCCTTTGATGATGCAGGCAACGAAATTCGCCCAGAGGTATTGGGTGGCGCGGATGATGCATTCGCCGTGTGAGCATTAAATCTAGCAAAACACACCTACATTCCGCTTAAAATCGATTTCGCCTTCTGCTTATTCACAGTGATATTCTCAGCAGGCAACTCTACCCTTCTCGTCGCTTTGTGACCTCCTCTCGAAACCGGGAACGGAGTACTCTCATCTCGGCCTTCTCTAAACGCCTGCTGATCTTCTCAGCCGTCTGGGCCAGGAGCCTGCCGTCGAATTCGGGGGGAACTCCCCTGTTGTCCTTCCAGAAGATTTTAATTGCCTGAAGGTCGGCCTCTTGGAGATCTGCGACGAAAGAGCACGCGGCAGCAATGATAAGTCCATTATCATCATCGGCAGTTTCTGCGGCGGGTACCGCCGCTTTGGCGGGCGATGCCGCTATAGCGGTCATTGCAGGCTGGTGAACGGACCGCAGCGACAGAAACTTTTCGACGGTGAGCTTGTCCCATTCAGAGGTGGTGTCGGCTTCCTGTCTGAGGGTCGGCGACTGCGATCCTCGCGCCGGATGAATGCCCAGCAAATGAACCCGAACCCCATAGTTCTGAGCAATCTGCACGCCGACTCGGACATCTTCATCGCCAGACAGCAGCACCACCTCAGAGATAGCCCTTTGCCGTGCCAACTCTATCAAGTCAGTCACGATAAGCGAATCCACGCCCTTTTGCTGCCCCTGCCCATTAATGAACCCGAGGCGCAACTTGATGTCATCCATGTCGGCGATGGCAGTCTGATCAGCGCTCATCGCTGCACCTGGTCTTATTCCATCGTACTAGTAAATGCGCATCAGTGACCCAGTAGGGGCTTTCGTGGAACAGAACGCCTTCAGTTCCTCAATGACTGACCTCGCCGAGAGTGACAACTTCGCCCTAGCCACTTTGTTACCGGTGAGTGCAGTGCTCCCCTGCGGGAACAGATAGCCCGCGTCGACGAAAATAGCAGAGCGCCCCAAGATCCCCCAACCCTAAAAGTAGCAAGGGCTCCCGCGGGAGCCCTTTGTATGCCGGCGCAACCATAATATCTAATCGGTCACGCCGGAGTAATTTATGTATGCGCCACGCATGCGCACAAGTCAATACGAAACGATAAACGCTGCAGGAAATGGACGCTAATGAGACGCAACGCACGCCAATCAGACCTAATCGCGCTCAATTAGATATTCTGCATATACGCAGCTGCAACAAGTTACTACGGATATAATGCCGCGGGCGCTGCAACGCAAGAGGCCGAAGCAGCCTGCATCGCGCAAAATCAATGGCTATCGACGGACAGGCGCCGCACCGACCAGTCCGCTTAATTTCCGGCGCCGGCCGAAGGCATCCCCGTCAGACTGCGGAAAATGTCGACCCAGAATGCGAAATCGTCTGCTCGCCCGTCGGTCCAGGCCTCAAGACCGCAATGCGCCACGGCAGTCGCTGCCTCGTCGCCGAACAGGTCAATCGCGGCTTCCATCATGCTTTCCGGGTCCGAAGGTTCTGGCCAGATCGCCTTCATCATAGTCATACACCTAATCGCTGCTTCTCGGGCGTGAGGATACTACGCGCATTTGAGCGTTGCGCAAACGATCGTTTATACACGCGTTGCACAGGCCGCAGAAAACGCAATGAAATCAGCTGCCTAGAGCCGCGTATCCGGGCAGGATTGCATAAGCATGCTCCATTACGCAACGGGGTATGATGGGCGAGAAGACCGGATATGCAAGGGTTTCCACCCTCGAACAGAACCTCGATATGGAACAGCGCGCTCTCAAAGCGGCGGCAATGGTCACGTCCGCTGCGCCCCTGGTCGCCCCTCGACGGGATCAGGTGAACAGCATTATCCGATTTGCGCGCAGATGCCCTATCAACTCGCGATCGATGTCGCTTGAGGCCGCCGACGGCCACAGAGACCTTAACGAGCGAACCGTTGTCGCGATACTCCTCGAGCGTGAAGTTATTGACCACCTGCTTGCGGATCGAGATCGAGCCACCTTCGGGTGCCGCGCGGCGGCAAGACGATCTGGATACGCTCGCCGGTCGGAAGCGCGGCGCTGAGGATCGGTTTCGAGCGGCTGATGAACTGGTTCGTCGCGGCCGCAACACGCTCGCCGACGTTCTGGATTTCATCACCCATCAGGGCGACGATTAGATGATGCTCCATGTAATCGGCGCCAAACCGTTCCACATATACATCGCCCGGTTTGTTGACGGCGATTTCCACCACCCTCGGATCGTCGATAAATTCCCTGATCGGTTCAAGTGCGGATTCCGACGTGAAGCCGGCCGCATTCCGATCAATATCCGGCCACCGTTCCGATTTGAAGCCGGCCACGATTCCAATCAATTACCGGCCGGTTTTCGGCTCTAACGATACCCCCTGGGTCAGCAACTTTGGCCATCAAGCCTCCGGGTACACGAGGAGATATTGATGCCGGCGAAGAGAAGGCTGACCATGAGACAATTACGACAAATGCTCCGGCTTGGCGGAAGCGGAAAAGCAGCCGCGAGATTGCGGTGATGCTTGGTGTTGCGCGCAGCACCGTGCAGGATAACCTGAAGCGGGCGGCGTTGGCGGGCCTGACCTGGCCACTGCCTGGCGAACTGACCGACGAGGCGCTCGAGCATCGGCTGTTCGCCCGCGCCGGGGTCAAGCAGGGCCAACGGCGACGCCAAGAGCCTGATTGGGCCGAGCTCTCCATCGAACTGAAGAAGCCGGGCGTGACGCTTCTTATGCTCTGGGAGGAATATCGCAGCGTCCATCCCGACGGATACTGCTACAGCCGCTTCTGCGAACTGTTCCGCGGCTTCGAGCAGCGCTTGTCGCCGACGATGCGCCAGGAGCACGCCGCTGGCGACAAGGCCTTCGTGGACTATTCCGGCAAGGGGGTGCCAATCGTCGATCGCAAGACCGGCGAGGTTCGCGAGGCGGAACTGTTCGTCGGCGTGCTCGGCGCGTCGAGCTATACGTTCGCCGAGGCGACCTTGACCCAGACGCTCCCGGATTGGATCGGCTCGCACGTGCGCATGTTCGCCTTCTTCGGTGGCGTGCCCCGGCTGATCGTGCCGGACAACCTGAAGTCCGGCGTCAACCGGGCCAACTTCCACGATCCCGAGATCAACCGCAGCTACGGCATGATGGCGTCCCACTACGGCGTCGGCGTCCTACCGGCCCGGCCGCGCCGCCCGCAGGCCAAGGAGCAGACATCACGATGCACCTTGTTGGAATTGTTGAGCGTCAATTAACCTAGGTTTGCGGCTACCATAGCGACCGCCTACGCCTTTTGCGAGTCTAACGTTAGCCGGTGGCTCATACAGGTAGCGGTGGTTGGTAGCGTAGCGATGGCGCTTTAGAACACCCTCGCGTCCGAGTTGGTGTACGGTTGTGGCACTTACGCCAAATCGACGAGCCACTTCCTCGCCAGTTAGCATGCCACTCTCGCGCAACCGTTCGAACCGGGTCTTCAGCCCATAGGCTCGGCGAACGAGCATGACTTTCTTCAACGTAAAAGCCTCACCGCGCCAGTTACGATGCCCGAGTGCGTTGAGACGACTGGCAATCTGCTGGTCGTTGTCGGTCTCCAGAAGTTTGTTGATCAGTGCCACAACCGCTTCCGGGGTCTTGCGGATCACGGCCATGGGCCGGGGACGAGCTACTGCCAGGCTTTGCGTGCGACCTCCGCAATGTTGATCTGCTCGTCGACCAGCAGTGTCACGTCTTCGATGAGGAGGCCAAGCATGCGTTTACGCTCGACCGCGCTGGTGCGCTCGTTGTTCCAGATGCGCGGAAAATCTGCGGCCAGCGCTCGGATCCGTTCCTGCATAGCGCCGTCCAGCAATGACTGGTCTGTCTCGTTCTGACGGTCATGTTCGCGCTGAAGCGTATCGAGGTCGCGTAGCTTGCCATTCCAATCCGCTTCGAGTGCGTCGGCAACCAAGCGGTTGTCGGGATCGACCTTCAGATAGCGGCGGCGTGCGAGTTCAGCCTCATACCGGGCGCGCTGTAACTGCTTGTCGCGCAGCGAGGCAGCTTGTTCGACACGTTGTGAGATCTCCTCCTGCACCGCAAGCGCGACCTCTATCGCCGTCGGTGCCATTTGCTTCGAGCAGCAACGCGCTGACCGCTTCATCGATCGCTGGTCCTCTTGCCCATTGGCAAGCCTTGCCCGCGTGGCGCACGACGGCCTCGTTGCAGATGTAATAGGGACGAAGCTTGCCCTCGAACTGTTCATAATGGACCCGCATGCGGGCGCCGCAGCGACCGCACAAAACTCTTCCTTGCAATAAGCCGTTGCCCTGACGAGGCATACGACCCCGCAGGCCCGGAGAAAAACCGACTGCATTTTGTTCGAGACTTGTTTGATTGCGTTCGAACTCGTCCCACGAGATGTAGCCTTCATGGGCCTGAGGGATGAGCACCTGCCAGTCGGACCTCGGCATCTTCTGCTGTACGGACTTAAGCTTGGCATTGTAGATCGTGCGTGTGCGTCCGTATGCGAAAGCACCAGCGTATCGTGGATTGTGCAAAATCTGGATCACGCGAGAATGGTCGATCTGGCTCCACAGGACGTCGCCCTTGCCGATGCCGCGACGGATACGACGGGGAAACAGGATCTTCTCGCTGCGCAGGCGGCGCACGACCGCACAGGCTGAGCCCACCTCCCGGAAGGTATCGAACAGCATGCGCACCGTGTCCTGGATCTGGCGATCCGGATCGAGCACCACGCGCATATCAGGCGTGTAGACCAGTCCGATCGGCAACGGTAACTCGAGCTCGCCACGACGCGCCTTGTTGAGAATGCCGCCTTGCAGTCGAGACTTCAGGATGTGGAGTTCGGCCTCACTCATCGTGCCCTTCAGGCCGAGCAGCATACGATCGTTGAACGACGCGGCGTCGTAAACGCCATCTTCGTCCATGATGAGCGTGCGCGACATGGCGGCCAGTTCCAGAAGGCGATGCCAGTCAGCATTGTTGCGAGCCAGGCGAGATACCTCCAGCCCCAGCACGATCCCTGCGTGCCCCATCGCGACCTCCGTCACCAAGCGCTGAAATCCATCGCGGTCCTGCGACTGTGCGCCGGAAAGGCCGAGGTCGTTGTCGATGACGTGGACGCGCTCAATCGGCCACCCCAGAGCCACCGCGCGGTCCCGTAATGCATATTGTCGCTTCGTGCTCTCGGTGTTCTCGAACACCTGACGAAGGGAGGATTGGCGGACGTAGAGAAATGCATCGCGCCGCAGGTGATCGGCGCTAATCTTCATGGCATTATCAGTAGACATGGCTTCCTGTCTCTGCTGCCAGCACCATATTGGCGAGCATGTGCACGAGCTGGCGGTCGTGCGCGACCATTGAAGTTGTCTTGAACCGAGGCGCTGACTGCTGTCGCGCTATTGCGGATTGATGTGGTGCGATCAGCACTGCCAGGCCGCGCCACAGTCCGTGAAAGACGATGGCGCCCATGCGCCTCGCGCAAGCCGTGCCGCAAATAACATCGGCGCGGAGCGCTTCGTAAACATCCTTGCCGTTCTCTGACATGGCGATTGCGTGGGTCGGCTCTTCATCGTTTTTTTTTCCGCGCCACCGCGCGTTCGATGCTGCGAGGATGGACGCTGATGCCCAGTCTCGAATGCACCAGGTCCGCCAGAGAACGGGCCTGCAGTTGGCCGTTCGCGTCGAGATGCTCCTCGACGAGACGCATGACCTCGCCAGTAAGCTTGTGGGCTGACTTCGGCCCACGGGTGCGCGGCAAGAGGCCGGACATGCCATCGCGCTCGAACGCGGCCTCCGCTTGATAGTAGGTCTGCCGAGAAAGCCCAAAAAGCGCGGCCGCATCCGCTTTGTTGGTGCCGTCTTCGCGGGCGTGCCGAAGCATCTCATACTTCACTTGCACGAGATCGAGCGGATCAAAGAAACCTGCTTCCCGGAACCAGGGGGCGCGGACGCTCTCGGGCTTGGGGTTCAGAGCGCCCATCTGGCGCAGGCGATCGGGCTTGCTTTCTTTGGTCATGGGAGCCTCCTTGTGTAAGATAAATTATGCCGCACTTGGCTCGCACGTCAATTAAATTATATCGCTAATATCGCCGATACGCATGCATCACAGGGCTTCACTCCTTGCTTTGATGATCAAAGACATCGTACGCCCGGCATAATTAGCCTTACATGTGCGGCGTAGTTTACTTGACGCTTCGTCACTCTTCCTGACGGCGCTTAATGCGATCGATCAACGACGCCAGCGCCGACAGATCGTCTGGGCGGGAGAAGGACCGACCTGCAGCAACCTGACTGAACAAGTCGGCCTCATTAACATCGGTCCACGAGGCCGGCAGCGAACGCAACCGTCCTTGAGCGTCGTAAAACATGACGCGGTCTTCGCCCCAGTTCTGTTTGCGTGTCGACAGCACGAAGCGCTGTCCGCGCCAAGGATGGAACGGGTGTGTGACCTCGAACTCTATGCGGGCTTGAGTGTCAGTACGAACTGCAGTCCTGGACTTGAAAGAAGGCGAAGCTCGAGAACGCCGTGCGCTTTGCCCAGAGCTGCATTCTCGGACGCCTCCGCAAGCAGACCTTCTTCTCGCTCGCCGAGGCTAATGCCGCGATCGCCGAGGCGCTCGCGCGCATCAACGATCATGTCATGCGCCGGCTCGGCGTCAGCCGCCGGCACCTCTTCGAGACGGTCGAACGCCCGGCACTCGCAAGCCTGCCCGCCGAAGACTACGAGTTCGCCGAATGGCGCTTGGCGCGGGTCTCGACGGATTACCATGTCGAGTGCAAGAGCTTCTTCTATTCCGTCCCGCATGCCCTCATCCGCCAGCAAAAAGGCGCTGAAAAGTGATGCGATAAGCGCCCTTTACGAAGGATGATCGATCAGCCGTTTCAATGTCGTCAAGATCGAAGAGACGCTGACGATCGAAAAGTTTTTCCCAGCTACGCCGCACACGAGCGCTCCTATGTTCGGATCCGTTGCTCCCCGTTGCTATTCCGCGCAACCCATTTCGCGCGCCCACTCGATAAGTGTTCGGCTCTCGCGGATGAATGCGCATCTCAGACGCTCGCCTTCTACTCCGCCTGCCTTGTCCTTGGTGATTGAACTTCCTCAAAGGGCCTGACCGTTACCCAATATTACTCAATCGTAGGGCTCATCGGCGTTGAATGCGTCATGGGGGTGCCGTAAGCCATCATACATGGAGCGAGAGGAGAAGGCGGTCGAGGGGGCCGCAGATGCTTCAGCAAGGAGGAGATATGAAACGTCGTACATTCACCGCTGGGCTGGCGGCTTTGCCGTTCCTCGGCTCCAGCCTCACCCGCGCATTCGCGCAAGATGCTGCCGCCTCGCTCCCGAAAACCTATTCGGGGCAGAAGATCCGAGCGCTGGCCTCGACCGGTGCTGCCTTCGAAGCGATGGCTACGGTCAGCCGAGACTTCACCGAGGCGACCGGCATCGCCGTCGAATACGTCAACCTGTCCTATAACGAGCAGTACCAGAAGCTGATCCTCGATCTAACCAGCGGTGCGGCGTCTTTCGACGTCTTCAACTTCGCCTATCAGTGGAAATTCGAGATCGAGCCGTATTGCGCCGATCTTGCGAATATTCCGAAGGAAATTCAGGGTGCGCCAGATCTCGCGCTTGACGACTATCCGCAACGAGCACTCGAAATCTACGGCCGTGCCAACAACAAGCTCATCGGTCTGCCGACACTCGGCGATGTGACGCTGTTCGTCTGGAACAAGGAGGCCTACAAGGCCGCGGGGTTGGATCCTGACGCCGCACCGAAGACCTGGGACGAAGTCGTCGAGCGCGGCGCCAAGCTCGTCAGCAACGGCCAATTCGGCTACGCCATGCCGGCGGGCAAGGGCATTCAAACGACCGTGACCTGGATCATGGTGTTCAAGTCGATGGGCGGCGAATATTTCGATGCGTCCGGCGCCCCGACCTTTGCCAGCGAAGCCGGCGTCAAGACGATGAAATTCCTGGTCGAGAAGCTGGCGGCGGTCAGCCCTCCCGGCAATCTTGCCTGGGATTTCCCGGAGATGTTCAACAGCCTGTCGACCGGTCAGTCGGGGCAGTCGATGATGTGGCCCGGAGCTTTCGGCGATCTGCTCAACCCGAAGAGGTCCCAGGTCCACGACAAAATCGGGTGGTCGCCGATGCCGCAAGCTTCACTGTTGGGTGGCTGGTCGATGGGCGTCAACGATGCCTCTCGGTCAAAGGATGCCGCCAAGCTTTACGTGGCATGGCTCACATCTCCCGACATCGTTCGCCGCATGGGTCTTATTGGCGGGGCTCCGGCACGCATCTCGGCGCTAAAGGATCCGGAGTTGATCAAGCAGGCTCCGAACCGACCGGCTGTGCTTGCCGGTCTGCAGGGCGACGTCGCCGAATATCCGCCGATCAAGGAAGCGGAGCAGGTCCACATCATGATCTATGATGAGGTGAATGCGGCGGTGGCGAAGATCAAGACGCCGGAACAGGCGGCCAGCGATCTTCAGGGCAAGGTTGAGTCTTTCATGCGGCGCCGCGGCTATCTCAAAACCTGAGGTCGCGCTCCGTGGGGGGCAGGCGTTCCTCCCCGTCTGCCCCCCCTTTACAACGGCAAATCTGCAAGTAGTTTACCTGATGACAATCTCTCAAACAGTTCCACGGGGCGCAGTGGCGGTTCGCCGGCGTCGCCGCATCCGCATCAGCACTGTGGTGTGGTTCACGATGCCTGCTGCGGCAATCATGTTGCTGGTGCTCGGCGTCCCGCTGGTCTACTCGTTCTACTACAGCCTCACTGGCTGGTCTCTCGTCGTTCCCGGCAGCGATCAGGACTTCATCGGCCTTCTCAATTATACCGATGTCTTGAGGAGCAGCGAGTTCTGGGCGGCGATCCGCGTGACGCTGATCTATGCCGTGGTCGCGGTCTCGCTGGAATGCGCGCTCGGCATCCTCTTCGCCGTGCTTTTGAACCTAGAATTCTTCGGCCGCGGCCTCTTTCGCTCGCTGATGCTGATCCCGATGGTGATCACCCCGGCGGTCGTCGGCATCTTCTGGAAGCTGCTCTATGAGCAGGATTCCGGCGTCTTCAACTATCTGCTTGGAACCCTCGGCTTCGAGCCGGTACCGTGGCTGAGCCTCACCGTGGCGCTCGCCTCCGTCATCATCGTGGACGTGTGGCAGTCGACGCCGTTCTTCACGCTGATCATTCTGGCGGGGCTGCAGTCCCTCGACCGCGACACGGTGAGCGCCGCGCAGGCGGACGGCGCCAATGCGCTCCAGGTCTTCCGCTACCTGACGCTGCCGCATCTCGTCCCCTATATCATGATTGCCGCGGCATTTCGCATTATCGGCGTCATGGCCGACTTCGACAAGATCTTCCTGTTGACGCTCGGTGGGCCGGGCAATGTCACGACGACGCTCAGCGTCTACGCCTACAACACCGGTTTCAAGGTCTTCGATATCGGCAGAACCACGGCGATCTCGTGGATCTATGTCGTCTTCGTTCTCGCGATCAGCGCGCCCCTGATCTGGCGCCTGTTCCGCGGCGCAAGCGTCAACCGCCACTAGGGGAGGTGAGGCATGGCTATTTCATCCAACACCAGCCGCACCACCCGCAAGCTGCTCTGGACCCTCTTCTGGTGCGTGCTCGCCTTCGTCTATCTGTTTCCATACACCTGGATGGTGCTGACCGGCTTTCGTCATGGCGTCGACACGATCTCGATGCCGCCACGCTTCATCTTCGAGCCGACGCTCGCCGGCTTCAAGCACCTGTTCGAGGTGACCGGGTTTCAGAAATACATCATCAACAGTGCGGTGGTGACGATTGTCAGCGTCGTGCTGGTGATCGCAGTCTCCGCGCCGGCGGCTTACGCGCTTGCGCATGTCACCAAGCGGGGCGGTACTCTCCTGGTGGCGATCCTGGTCGCCCGCATCATTCCCGGCATTGCGATCGGCGTGCCGGTCTACCTGCTGGCGACGCGCCTCCACCAGCTCGATACCTATCAGGCGCTGATCATCATCAATGTGGCCGTCAACATTCCCTTCGCGATCTGGCTGATGCGCAGCTTCTTCATGGAGGTGCATCCGACGCTCCGCGAGGCGGCGATTTCGGACGGTTGCAGCGAATGGCAGGTCTTCACAAAGATCATGATGCCGCTGGTGCTTGGCGGGATGCTGGCGACCGCCGTGTTCGTGTTCATCGCGGTGTGGAACGAATTTCTATTTGCTCTCATCCTGACCACCTCCGTTAGCCCGACGGCACCTTTGGCGATGCTCGGCTTTAGAACCCAGTACGGCGTGCAGTGGGACGCTGTCGGTGCTGCGGCGTTCCTGGTGTCGACGCCGGTCATCGCCTTCGCCTTCATAATGCAGCGCTACCTGGTGCAAGGCCTGACCATGGGCTCCGTCAAGTGACAGGCATGGTTGGTACAATTCTTCGCAGAAAGGCCGAGCAGAATATGACTGATGTAACTATCCGCAATGTCACCAAGCGCTATGGCGCTCTGACCGTCATCCCTCAGCTTTCGTTCAGGATCGAGGACGGGGAGTTTGTCGTGCTGGTCGGACCGTCTGGCTGCGGCAAGTCCACGCTTCTGCGCATGCTGGCGGGACTGGAGGAGATCTCCGGCGGCGACCTCCTGATGGGAGCCGACGTAATCAATGATCGCCCCGCCAAGGAGCGGGACATGGCGATCGTCTTCCAGAACTATGCGCTATACCCGCACATGACAGTCGCGGAAAACATGGGCTTTGCGCTGAAACTGCGCAAACGCCCGCGGGCCGAGATCGATGAACGCGTCGACAAGGCGGCGGCGATCCTCGGGCTCGGCAAGTTGCTGGATCGTTATCCGCGCGCGCTTTCCGGTGGCCAGCGACAGCGCGTCGCCATGGGCCGTGCGATCGTGCGCGACCCGCAGGTCTTCCTGTTCGACGAGCCGCTGTCCAATCTCGATGCCAAGCTAAGGGTGCAGATGCGGGCCGAGATCAAGGCGCTTCACCAAAGGCTGAAGATAACTACCGTCTACGTGACGCACGACCAAATAGAAGCCATGACCATGGCTGACAAGATCGTAGTCATGAACGAGGGACGGGTGGAGCAGATGGGCACGCCGCTCGAACTTTACGACCGCCCGGCCAATATCTTCGTCGCTGGCTTTATCGGATCGCCGTCGATGAACTTCCTGCCGGCGACGGTCGCTGCGACGAACGGCCCTCTTCTGAAGACGCCGGAAGGCGTGGCGCTGCCAATCGATGGTGGTCCGACGCTTACCGGACGCTCGGAGGTGACCTATGGCATTCGTCCGGAGCACCTGCAGCTCGGCGAGACCGGTATTCCTGCAGAGGTCGTGGTCGTCGAGCCGACGGGTTCCGAAACACAGCTCTATGTCACGGTCGGAGGGCGCGAAGTCGTCGCTGTCCTGAGGGACCGGGTCGACGTGCGGCCGGGCGAAAAAATCTGGCTAACACCAAGGAAGGGCTGCGCCCACCTCTTCGACCCGAACACCGGCGCACGGATCGCGGGCTGATTGCCCGCTCACGTCCCGCCGACCGCGTCTGGAAGTCGAAACAGCCCGAGGGAGGTCTCATGCGCAAGCTCCGAGAACTCGGCGAGCATGGCGTCGTTGGCATGCCGTGCCGCGATCAGTCCGCTGACGCCGATCGCGACGGCTTCCTGCGCCATGCCGAAACTGTCGACGACGGCGAGCGTGCTGAAGCCCTTGGCGATCGCGGTCCGCAAGAGATTCATCTCGGCGGTCACGCCGTAGCCGAAGTCCTCGAGGCTGGCGCGCATTTCTCCGTCGATCGCTGTCACGCTCGGAAAGTTGACCACTCTGTGGCAGCCGGCGGTCTCGAGGGCTTTGAGGATGTCGACGTGGCGGCGGAAAGGATCAAGGGCGAACACGCCCGCAAAAACCTGGCTCTCGCTCAAAACGCCCTTCCGGAGCTCGGACAAGAGACGTTCGTTGGCGTCATGGATCGGGAGCAGCACCAGGCTGTCATAGGCGCTGCCACCCAATCCCTCGCAGGACGGGCAACAAAGCGTCACGGATTGTAGATGATCGCCGGGAAGGGCGGCGAGATCCGTCACGATCGGAATGGAGGGAAGTGTTGAGGGAGAGTGCATTGTGTACCCGAGAAACGTTTACCCAATTCTACCCAAATCGGCGGCCTCAGCCAATTGATTTGCTGTGGCGCGCCACTACCGTTTCTTTGAGGCGAGGAAAGCCCGCTGAGGAAGGGCCGGGAGGAGAAAGATGAATACAGTTTATGTGGTCGGGACCTGCGATACCAAGGGCGGCGAACTGCGCTATCTCCGCGATCTTATCCGGCAAGCAGGGTGTGACGCTGTCCTGGTCGACGTTTCCGTCTCGGAGTTCCACAGCCAAGCTGCGGATGTCGACGTTCAGCCGTCGGAGGTCGCGCGCTTCCATCCGAACCCGCCGAAGCCCGAGGATCTCAAGGACCGCGGCAAGGCTGTCGCCGCCATGGCGCAAGCCCTGGTGGAATTTATCCGGTCACGACCGGACGTCGACGGCATCATTGGTGCCGGCGGTACCGGCGGTACGGCGCTGATCGCTCCTGCCCTGCGGGCGCTGCCGATCGGCACCCCGAAGGTGCTCGTTTCCACCGTCGCCTCAGGCAATGTCGCCCCCTATGTCGGGCCGACCGATATCAGCATGATGTACTCGGTCACGGACGTCTCCGGGCTTAACCGCATCTCTCGGGTGGTCCTCGCCAACGCCGCCCATTCCGTAGCCGGCATGGTCCTCAACAAGGTTAGCGCCGCCAAGGACGAGAGGCCGGCCATCGGCCTGACGATGTTCGGTGTCACGACCCCTTGCGTCCAGGCGGTCACCCGTGCGTTGGAGGCAGACTTCGACTGCTTGGTGTTTCATGCCACCGGAACCGGCGGCCAGTCCTTCGAGAAGCTCGCCGATTCCGCCCTGCTTGTCGGCGGGATTGATGTCTCCACGACGGAGGTCTGCGACTATCTGGTCGGCGGCGTCTTCCCCTGTACGGCCGATCGCTTCGGTGCCTTCGCCCGGACCAGACTGCCCTATGTCGGCTCCTGCGGTGCGCTCGACATGGTCAATTTCGGGGCGATGGACACAGTGCCCAGCCGATTTCGCTCGCGCCGTCTGCATGTCCACAATCCCCAGGTCACGCTGATGCGCACGACCCCTGAGGAGTGCAACAGGATTGGCGAATGGATCGCGGAACGGCTGAACCTCTGTGAGGGGACGGTCCGCTTCCTGATCCCGGAGCTCGGTGTCTCGGCGATCGATGCGCCCGGTCAGCCCTTCCACGATCCTGAAGCAGATAGCGCGCTCTTCGCAGCGCTCGAGCGCACCCTTCGCCGGACGACCAAGCGGCAACTCATCCGCGTTCCCCTTCACATCAATGATCCGCAATTTGCGGAACTCCTTGTCACCAACTTCAAAGAGGCCCTTCGTGAGCACTGATACTCTTGTCAAGCGTCCCACTCGTTCTGAGTTGATCGACCGTTTCCATAGTAAGATCCGCGCCGGCGAGCCGATCATCGGCGGCGGCGCCGGCACGGGCCTTTCGGCCAAGAGCGAGGAAGCCGGCGATATCGATCTGATCGTGATCTACAATTCCGGCCGCTATCGGATGGCCGGCCGCGGCTCGCTCGCCGGGCTTCTCGCCTACGGCAACGCCAACCAGATCGTCGTCGACATGGCGAGCGAGGTTCTGCCGGTCGTCAAGCACACGCCGGTGCTTGCCGGTGTCAACGGCACGGATCCGTTCGTCGTCATGCCGACCTTCCTGCGCGAACTGAAGGAGATTGGCTTTGCCGGCGTGCAGAACTTCCCGACGGTTGGTCTTATCGACGGGCTTTTCCGTCAGAACCTCGAAGAGACCGGCATGAGCTATGCCCAAGAGGTCGCGATGATCGCTGAGGCGCACAACCTCGATCTCCTGACGACGCCTTACGTGTTCGGCCCGGATGATGCCGTGGCGATGGCGAAGGCCGGTGCCGATATTCTCGTCTGCCATATGGGGCTGACGACCGGTGGAGCGATTGGCGCGCAATCAGGCAAAACGATGGAGGACTGCGTCGCCCTCATCAACCAGTGCATCAAGGCGGCGCGGGAAATTCGCGACGACATCATCATCCTTTGCCATGGCGGCCCGATTGCCAATCCTGAGGACGCGCGCTTCATTCTCGGCGCCTGCCCCGGTTGCCACGGTTTCTATGGCGCCAGCAGCATGGAGCGGCTGCCGACCGAAGAGGCGATCAAGTCGCAGACGCTCGCCTTCAAAGCGATCCGTCGCAAGCCGGCCTGACCGTGAGAAGGGAAAGCAAGCAGATGACCATCTTTCGAAGTGGAGACCAGCCGCCGGGTTGGTGCGAACTCACCGACTTCGAGTTCGTTGACTTGACCGATCAACCCTTGCCGATTCCGCTTGCCGCCGAAAAGCAACGTCTGCTCGTCACGAGCGGATCGTGCTGCGTGAGGAGCGCCGAGGGAGCGCAGGTTCTGAGTGAAGGCCAGTTCCTCGACATGGATGGGGCCAATGGTCCCTTCACCGCGGATGCCGGAGAAGGGGCCGCACAAGTGCTCGTTTTTTATGGCAGATGGGGCAACGAACTCGGCGGATGCGGGGTGTTCAAGCTCGGCCCCGACACCCCGGTTCCGGTCAGGGGGGATCCGGTTAATTATCCCAAGTCGACGAACTTCGATTCGCATTATCACGACTGCGACGAATACTGGGTAATTATCGAGGGGGCGGGGACGGTCGTCGTCGGCTCACGCAGCTTCGAGGTTGAGGTCGGCGATTGCGTCGCCATCGGCATGGGGCACCATCATGATCTTTCCGAAGTGTGGTCCGACGTGAAGGGCGCATATTTCGAGACGACGCTCGAAGGCAGGAAGCGCTTTGGTCATCTTTGGGAGCACACGCATGGGCCTGCCGATGTCCGTCCCGAGCGGGTTTGATCCGTCGCGTGCGCCAAGTCCTGCCTACCTGGAGGTGAACATCAATGACGTATAAGGTCCTGCATATCGGCGCCGGCGGTTTCGGAGAGCGTTGGTGCGACACGTTCCTGCCGCAGAACGTGGCGGACGGGACGATCGAGGTGGTCGGCCTCGTGGACATCGATGCCAAAGCGCTCGATATCGGCCGCAAGCATCTCGGCTTGAAGGCCGAACAGTGTTTCACCGCGGCCGCACAAGCCTTCCAGATGGTGGATGCCGACTTTTGCACCATCGTCATTCCGCCAGCTCTGCACGAGGGGATCGTCGACCTCGCCCTTGCGCGCGGCATGCACATCCTGTCCGAGAAGCCGATCGCCGACACCATGGAGGCCTCCGTCCGTATCGCTGAGAAAGTGAGGAAGTCCGGCTTAAACATGGGCGTGACGATGAGCCACCGGTTCGATCAGGACAAGTCGACGCTGAGGGCGCTCGTCGGTGCCGACGCCATCGGCCGTGTCAATACGGTATCGTGTCGGTTTGCCGGAGACTTCCGCCTCTATGATTCCTGGGGGCGCTTTCGCCACGAAATGATGCATCCGATGCTTATCGAGGGCGCTGTCCATCACTTGGATATCATGGCCGATCTCGCCGGCGCACCCTGCACGTCGATCTATGCCCGCACGTGGAAGCCGGAATGGGCAGATTACAAAGGCGACACAGATGCCATAGTCTTGATGGACTTTGCGAACGGCGCTCATGGGGTCTATGAAGGGTCTTCGGCACAAGCCACGGGTCTTAACGATTGGGCTTTCGAATATGTTCGGGTGGAGGGGGAAAGCGGCACGGCTATCCTCGACCATCGTGAGATCGAGGTATTTCACCGTTACCCGATGCGGCTTCGACAAGCGAGCCGGCAAGGAAAAGGTCAGCAAGTGTCGCTGCTACCCGGCAGGAAGTGGCAGAATGCCCTGTTGATCGAGCAATTTTGTCAATGGCTCGACAGCGGCCCGCCGATGGCAACCAACGTTTGGGAAAATCTGCAGTCTGTTGCGCTCGTATTCTCAGCGATCGAAAGCGTCCGGCTGGGTCAACCGGTGAAAGTGCAGGAATTCCTCCAGTCCTACCGAGTGGGGGCTTCGATCGAGTAACGATAAGATGTAGGTTAGCCTCACAATGGCTGATCCGATCGTTCATCCTGGGGTTCATCGTCCCGAATTCTCCGCTCCCCTCCACGCGAGAGCGGAGATTATCGCGACACTCAGGGCCGCGCTTGGCAAGCCAAACACGACTCTCGTTGGTGCTGCGATCGGCACGGGAATGGCCGCCCAGGCAGCCTCGCGGGGCGGCGCAGACTTTATCCTTGCCCTGAATGCGGGACGTTTGCGTAGCATGGGCGCCCCTTCTATCTTTTCCCTGCTCGCATTGCGCAAGAGCAACGACTTTGTCCTGGATTTCGCTCAATCAGAGATTCTGCCTTTCGTTAAAGTTCCAGTCTTTTTCGGCGCCAGTGCTTTCGATCCCCGGTGTTCGATAGAAGCTGAACTGGAAAGAATTGCGGATGCTGGTTTTGGCGCAATTGTAAACTTCCCCACCTCCATTTTTCTCGATGGACGGTTTCGAGCCGATATCGAGGGAGCAGGGCTGGGGTTCCAGCGTGAGCTTGAAATGCTTCGGGCCGCTCAGAAAAGAAATATGGCGACTCTCGCCTATGTTCGAACTGTGGCCGAGGCTCAGCAGGCCGCGACCGCCGGCGTGGACATCATAAATCTCAATCTCGGCTGGAACGTCGGAGGGACTGTCGGAAGCCGCACAGAGCTCAGCCTGAGGCAAGCGGCTGAGTATGCGAAGATCATTTTCCGTCAGATACGGGCCATCTCGGAGGATACTCTTTGTGTCCTCGAGGGCGGCCCCATCGTCAGCCCCGACCAAATGTACGAGGTATCCGCACTGTCCAAGGCAGACGGATACATCGGCGGCTCCACCATCGATCGGGTGCCTCTCGAAGCCTCGATGGAGCAGATTACATCGGCTTTCAAATCCGTCGGCACCTTGCAAAAGCGAATTGATGAACTGGAGCGCCAGCTCGAGCATGTGCAGCGCGAATACTCGATCGTTGGTCGGTCACCTTCGATCCAGCAAATCAAGCAACGTATCGAAAAGCTTGCCGCTTCTAGTCTCCCGGTCATGATTACCGGACAAGCCGGAACCGGCAAAAAACTTCTGGCACGGGGTATTCATGAAGCTGCCAGACGTTCCGGCAGCAAGCTCATCAGCTCAGAAGACGCAAGTGGGGAATCGCTTTTTGGCTTCGCCCCGAGCGAGGGCGGCAGGAAGGTGCTTGGGCTACTCCAATACCATCCCAAAGCAACCCTGCTGATCGAGAGCGTCGAATGCCTGTGCGTCGACGCTCAGGAACGTCTGATAGAAGTCATCGAGACAGGCGCTTATCGGCGCCTGGGCGACAACGAGAGAGGGCGGTTCGAAGGCCGCCTGATCCTGGCATCGACGCGGCCGCTTCCTGAGTTGGGCTCGAGCGGGCAGCTGATACCTGCTCTTGAGTCGCGTCTCGCGCCGGGTCACGTCTTTCTTCCCCCTCTATGCGATCGCCTCGAAGATCTTCCACTCCTAGCTGAACACTTCCTACAAGCGCTCCGAAAGGATCGTCGTAGCCGGAAGCTGTCGGTGGACCACTCGGCCTATCGAGTTCTGATGACCTATGGCTGGCCAGAAAATATTCGCGAGCTCAGATCCGTGCTCGAAACGGCCGCCATCCGCTGCGAAGGCGACTGGATCAAGTCCGAGCATCTGCCGCCGCTCGGTGACGCGAACGCGGACGCGCCGCATCCGCATCCGGGGGAAG
Organism: Sinorhizobium fredii NGR234; assembly: GCF_000018545.1. Classification (NCBI taxonomy): domain Bacteria; kingdom Pseudomonadati; phylum Pseudomonadota; class Alphaproteobacteria; order Hyphomicrobiales; family Rhizobiaceae; genus Ensifer; species Ensifer fredii. Next base: position 277,696 of record NC_000914.2, on the reverse strand, counting down.
AGCGGGAATGGATCCTGGATGCGCTTCAGCGCCATCGGTTTCGCCGCGGTGAAGCCGCCCGATATCTCGGGATATCTCGAAAGACCCTATACAACAAAATGCGAGTGTACGGTCTCCCGTTGCAGCCAAGAGAAAGATCCTAGGCGAGGGCGCCAAATAACTCCAGGTAGCTTGTTCAGCGACTGCAGCGCCGCCGCCGAACGACCGCAGCCGGAGCGCCCAGACCGGTTATTGGGGTCGCGAGGTAGTGGGGCGCCTAAGCTCAACACAAGCTCGGACGTGCAGGCCTTCACTAAAGCGAAAAGAAGCCTCTCGCCGACTTTCACAGAGGGGGGAGCGACAGCACTGTTCGGGGGTAATTGAAGCGGCGGCGGGGAAGTAGCGAGGTGGCAACACCGTCAGTCGCTGTCCGGCTTTAGCCTCGCAAGAAGTGCTAAGACCTCGGCTTGAATGTCTAGGCAAAGGGCTTCGTATTTGAGTACCCCTTCCTCCAGGTACGGAGTCTCTCTCCGGTGACGTTCAATAGCCTCGGCCGCGACGGCGTAGGCTTCAAACAGGCCATCCAATTCAATTCGCGGCTCCTGATGTGCCGCAGCAGATCTCTGTGACGAGGCAGGGCTAGCGCCAGCCGAGCTCTGCCGTTGCGAACCAGTGACATTTCACTCGATCCCCAGCACGGCCCTCGGCAGCTCATCCTTGATCAGGTACGAGCAAATTATGCGGAGGATCGCATTTTTATGGTAAGGTAACGCTAAAGCAGGCTAGGTGTTCCGAGTTTGATGGTGTGGAACGGCCCTCCGAGCCGTGGCTCAACAGCGATCTCAAGGTGTCAGCGAAAGCATCTGCTTTTGACTGTCCAAAGGAAGTGCTGCGCCTCTCAACTCGCCATCTGACTTTAAATGGATGGCAGGGGTGGCCGGTAACGGGCATCTGGTATAGACATGGCGTCATGTCATGCCAGACGCAGCTTCTCAGCGCCTCGGAGGCCGCCTTAGGAGAGGACTTCCTCTCCGCTCTCTCGACGGATCTGGACAATTGGGCTCTGTTCCTCGATATCGATGGTACTTTGCTTGACCTGGCCGAAACGCCGGACGCCGTAGCCGTTCCGCCTTCGCTGCCTGCAAGTCTCGATCACTTGTCGAAAAAACTCGGCGGCGCTTTGGCACTCGTGACCGGTCGCGGCCTTGATTATGCCGACCAGCTTTTTTCGCCGGCCAATTTTCCCATTGCGGGCCTTCATGGTGCCGAGCGCCGCGACCCGGATGGCCGTGTGCACAAAGCCGCAGAGACGGCGGATTTTGAGCGACTGAAGGCCGAGCTGGTCGCCGCTACTGCCAGCTGGGCGGGCGTTCTGATCGAGGACAAGGGGGCGGCGGTCGCTGCCCATTATCGGCTTGCGCCGGATAGACAACTCGAACTTGAACAGCTGATGGAGTGGGCGTTGTATCGAGCCGGACCAGACTGGGCAATCCAGCACGGCAAGATGGTCGTCGAAATCCGTCCAGCCAGAGCCAACAAGGGCGATGCAGTTGCGGCATTTCTCGGCCAGCCGCCCTTTGCCGGCAGACGCGCGATCGCGATCGGCGACGATGTGACCGACGAAGCGATGTTTCGCACGGTCAACCGGCTCGGCGGCCTTTCGATCCGCATCGGACCGCCTGTGCCTGCGAGCGAAGCGCTCGGCTCCATCCCTTCTGCCGAGGCCCTGCGCGGCATCATCGCCGCATTGGCCCTCCTGAATATTTGAGCACCTGACATATTTTCTTGCATGAAAGGAATTCGGCATGAGCCGTCTCGTCATTGTTTCCAATCGCGTACCTGTTCCGGACAAGGGTGGCATTGCGCCGGCCGGTGGGCTGGCGGTCGCGCTGAAAGTCGCCCTCGAAGAGCAGGGCGGCGGCATATGGATGGGCTGGTCGGGAAAGTCGAGTGGCGAGGACGAGCCGGCGCCGCTTGCGCAACTGCAGCAGGGCAATATTACCTATGCACTGACGGATCTGACCGATACCGACGTAGAGGAATACTACCACGGCTTCGCCAACCGCGTTCTCTGGCCGATTTGCCACTACCGCCTTGATCTCGCCGAATACGGTCGCAAGGAAATGGCCGGGTATTTCCGCGTCAACCGCTTCTTCGCCCATCGCCTGGCGCCGCTTGTCAAACCCGATGACGTCATTTGGGTGCACGACTACCCCTTGATTCCTCTCGCCGCGGAACTGCGTCAGATGGGCCTGGAGAACCGCATCGGCTTCTTCCTCCACATTCCCTGGCCGCCTGCAGACGTACTCTTCACGATGCCCGTTCACGAGGAGATCATGCGCGGCCTGTCGCACTACGACGTCGTCGGCTTTCAGACCGATCATGACCTTGAGAACTTCGCCAGCTGCCTCAGGCGGGAAGGCATCGGCGACGCACTTGGCGGAGGCCGCTTGAGTGCCTATGGCCGCATATTCAAAGGCGGCGTCTATGCAATCGGCATCGAGACTGCGGCCTTCGCCGAATTCGCCAAAAAGGCATCGACCAACAGCACGGTCAAAAAGGCGCGTGAAAGCATCGAGCGCCGCAGCCTCATCATCGGTGTCGATCGCCTCGATTATTCCAAGGGACTGACGCAGCGCATCGAAGCGTTTGAGCGCTTCATCCTGGCCAATCCGGCACAGCGGGGGCGTGTCACCTATCTGCAAATCACGCCAAAGTCGCGCTCCGAAGTGCCGGAATATGAAGCCATGCAACGCACTGTTGCCGAACAGGCCGGCAGGGTGAACGGCGCGCTCGGCGCCGTCGATTGGGTGCCTATGCGCTACATCAACCGCTCGGTGGGCCGCCGCGTTCTTGCAGGGCTTTACCGGCTTGGCAAAGTCGGCCTCGTGACGCCGCTTCGAGACGGCAAGAACCTCGTCGCAAAGGAATATGTTGCCGCGCAGGATCCGGACGATCCGGGCGTGCTTGTTCTTTCGCGCTTCGCGGGCGCTGCCCGCGAGCTACAGGGAGCACTTCTTGTCAATCCCTACGACATAGAGGGCACCGCCAACGCCATGGCGCGCTCGCTCAGCATGCCGCTGGAAGAGCGGCAGGAACGCTGGACGACGATGATGGATCAATTGCTGGAACACGACGTTTCGCGCTGGTGCCGGGATTTTCTCAATGATCTGACGGCATCATCAGATCGATGTGGTTAGGGCTCCTTCAATCAAAGATCATCATCGTGCCATTAATGAAGTCCGGCGACCGGCTGCGGCGTTATCGCCATAGCCGCCTGGCCGCATTTGGATCGTCGGCACGGGATTGAGATTCCACCGGACCCGGTGTCCAAACCCGAAATCGGCTCTCGCTGCCTCCGAACCGCACCCGAATACACGGAATTACCGTGCGCACCTCGCACGCGATGCGACTGTTGTTTCGAGGGTATCAACCGAATTTCAGACTGACCGTCTTGCGAGCGCCAGGATCTAGGGTCAGGACCTATTAATTTCGTTTGGGATGTGATTCAGAGTCTCCATTGAAGGAGGTCCTGATGGGTGATTTGTTTCTGCTAAGCGAGCGCCAAATGGCTCGCATCTCTCCGCATTTTCCGCTTTCTCATGGGGTTGCGCGTGTCGATGATCAGCGCGTCGTCAGTGGTATCGTCTATGTGATCCGCAATGGTCTGCAGTGGAAGGATGCACCTTCGCAGTATGGGCCACATAAGACGCTCTACAACCGCTTCATTCGCTGGAGCCCGGCTCGGTGTGTTTGACAGGATTTTCGCCGCTTTCGCCGGCGAAGGCCCCCAACCTGAGCGCATCATGATCGACGCAACACATCTGAAGGCCCACCGCACTGCGGCAAGCCTTCTAAAAAAGGGGATGTTCCCCGTCGTATCGGGCGCACCAAGGGCGGACTGAACTCGAAGCTCCATGCCGTCTGCGACGAGGACGGCCGGCCGATCATCATGTTGCTCTCTGAAGGCCAGATGAGCGACCACAAGGGCGCCCGGATCGTGCTCAACGCGTTGCCTAAAGCCGATTGCCTCATCGCCGATAAGGGCTACGACAGCACCTGGTTCCGAGAAGAGCTCCTCGCAAGGGGCATCGAGCCCTGCATCCCGTCCTCTAAAAGCCGGAAGAAACCGTACGTCTACGACAAAGACCTCTATCGTCGCAGACACAAGGTCGAGAACCTTTTCGCCAAGCTCAAGGATTGGAGGCGCATCGCAACACGCTATGACCGATGTGCCCACACCTTCTTCTCTGCAATCTGCATCGCAGCTTCTGTCATCTTCTGGCTGTGATTAACGAGTCCTGACCCTAGCTCAGGTGCCGTCCGTTTCTTTCCCAGACCCAAAGCGCGCGCAAGCTCGGAACGCTTTTGAGCATAGCTTGAAGCAACCATGGGGTAATCAGCCGGGAGACCCCATTTCTCTCGATATTGCTGCGGCGTGAGGCCGTACTTAGCCATCAGGTGTCGCTTCAGCGATTTGAATTTTTTACCGTCCTCCAGGCATATGATGAAGTCTGCGGTCACTGACTTCTTGATCGGGACGGCGGGCCGCTGTTCTTCGACGGCAGCCTCCTCAGCCTTGTCTGCCTGAGAGGTGCTGCATAGCGAGAGATACGTCTGCTGAATAAGACTGGCCAGATCGGCGGCAGGAACGATATTGCGGCTCAGGTAGGCCGAGACAACCCGGCTTGTCAGCTCAAGATTCCGTTGCCCGCTGGCTAACCGCGGTTGGTTCAATGTTCTTCTCCTGCATCTTCCGTCACTTAGATCCGTCCGCGCAATTTGCAGATATTTCGGTCAGAAGGAAGGCCGACAGGGAGCCGGTTGATTTTTGCCGAGAGTTTTTCTTTTTGACGCGTTGGTTTCACCGAGATCATTCTCGTCGCGTAAGCAGGCCGCTGCTCGGAACTTGAACCACGGCCGAGCAAACGGCCATCCGGTCGAAAAACCCGCGTGACTTTAGATACGCAAAGTTCGAGGCGACGCTCGCTGGTCGCATTCGGCTTTTGGCTGCTCTCGATGATCACGGGCACCCTCACAGTCACCGAGTGCCTATCCGCCTCCCAGAACCATCTGTGCGGATTCCGAGGCAAGCCGCCCCCGCATTCCGAAATCATTCCGCCCCCCAATTCCGAGAATTAGTCGCCCCCTGATTCCGAGATGATGCCGCCCCCTGAAAGGGGTCGTTTGTCGGGGTGTCCTGCTGGTGATACCAACGAGCGGTGATCATGACCGATGCGCCCATTCGCGGAGTCCGATGGACATGATCTTCCACGGCTGGTCGACGAGCTTGTTCCATGCGGCGCAGCAATGGGTGACGATGTCGTCGTAGTCCTTGAAGATACGGTTGGAGAGCCAGTTGTCGCGCATGAACTGCCAGACGTTTTCGACTGGGTTGAGTTCCGGTGAGCGCGGCGGCAGGAACATCAAGGTGATGTTGTCCGGCACCTTCAGTTTCGGCGTCACGTGCCATCCGGCCTGATCGAGGATGAGCACCGCATGGGCGCCGTCATCGACGCTCCGGCCGATCTCGGCGAGGTGCTCCTGCATGGCCTCGGTATCGCAATAGGGCAGGACCAGGCCCGCGCCCTTTCCCTTCCGCGGGCAGACGGCCCCGAAGATGTAGGCCCACATATGTGGACGGCTCCCGCTTGCAAGTGTTTTCTGCAGATATTTTTGACCGGATCGCTTGCTTCCATATGTGCGGCCTTTTGGTGTGGTCGCACATGACCACTGGCCAAGATGATTTCCGCAACGCGTATTCCTAACATGGTCTCGACCTTTAGCGGTCAGTGGGCCTAACGGAGTTTCACGCGTCTTGGATCGTCCGATCGCATCATCTGCTCTTCGCTTGCAAGTTCACAGCATCAGCTCACACGGTAGCATTTTGTCTTTGCTCACCGTGGTGGCTGAACTTTTATGATGTCTGCGCTTGGCCTTCTGCCTGGCGATATGACTCGCCGCTCGTCATAAGCTTCCACGCAATCCGCGCCAGCTTGTTGGCGAGCGCTACGGCAACCAACTTTGGCCTTTTCCGCTGCAGCAGCCCCATAAGCCATGCAGAGGCGTGCCTGCTGCGGCCTGTTCTGACTTGCTGTAGAAGAGATGTCGCGCCAACCACCAAGATGCTCCGCAACATTTCGTCGCCAGCCCGGGTAATGACACCAAGCCTGACCTTTCCGGCAGTTGAATGGTCCTTCGGCGTCAGACCGATCCATGCTGCAAAGTCGCGGCCCGATTTAAACATTCGAGGATCCGGTGTCTTCATCAAGAGAAGGGAGGCGCCTATCGGGCCGACACCCGGGATCTCGGCCAGGCGTTTGCTGCATTCATCAGCACGATGCAACTTCATCAACTTTTCATCGAGCGTTTTGATCTGGCAAGCTAGCTCGCGGTATTCCTGTCCATGCAGCGCGAAGAGATCCTGCGCCAGTTCCGGTAGGGACGGGTCAGCGGCAATGCGCTCCAATAGCGCTTCGATGCGGCACATGCCTTTGGCCGCAACGATGCCAAATTCCATGGCAAAACCGCGAATGGCATTGGCGAGCTGTGTCCGATTGCGGATGAGTCTCTCTCGCATACCGACCAGCATTAACGCCGCCTGCTGATCAGCCGTTTTCATTGGCACGAAGCGCATGGTCGGGCGGCTCATTGCCTCACACAATGCTTCCGCATCCGCGGCATCGTTCTTGCCCCGTTTCACATACGGCTTGGCCAGTTGCGGTGCTATCAACTTTACTTCATGGCCGAACGAACTTAACAGCCGTGCCCAGTGATGTGACCCACCGCACGCTTCAAGTGCGATAATGGTCGGCGGTGTTTTCTCGAAGAACTTCACCATTTCCCGGCGCGACAGCTTCTTACGAAGGATTGGCTGCTCAACCGCATTCACACCATGCAATTGGAAGACGCTCTTTGACGTATCCATACCAATTCGGATAATCTGTTCCACGGACGGTTTCCCTCGATTGAGAACTTCAACGAACTCATTCTGGCACATTCGATGCCGTTGGGAGCCGTCCACCTCAACATGGTGCGCTGATCCAAGGGCGCGGATGGTCTGGTGCCACGACGCGCCCATCGGCGCGTGATCTTGTTCTTCTGGCCTATGCGCGCTTCGTCGGCCCACCAGAGTTCGATGTCCGTGCCTTGCGGGAGCCGGCTTCGGATTTCCGCCAGAGCGGCGGGGAAGTCTTTTTAAAAGCGTCTACTTCCAGCTCGTTCTGAGCGTAGTGGCGTGGGCGAGCCGACAGCTTGGCAAAGCCGAGCGCCTTCAACTCGCGGCCGACCGTCGTCTCGTCCATCGAGATGCGGAATTCCTGGAATATCCACTGAACCAGGTCCTTGCGCCGCCAACGGACAACACCGTGGATCGCCGGGATCGGGCCGCTCTCGACGACCTTTGCAAGAGCCTGGCGCTGAGCGGCATTCAACTTCGCTCGGCCGCCAGGCGCTTTGCCATTCACCAGTCCATCGGGGCCGCGCGCGTTGAAACGCAGGACCCAATCCCGCACAATCTGCAGCGTCACGCTGCCGATCCGTGCCGCATCCGAGCGCGGGCCGCCGTCATAGATCGCGGCAAGAGCCAGCAACCGCCGGGCCTGATTGGCATCCTTCGTCTGCCGTGCGAGCTGTCGAAGAGCAGCTCCGTCGAAATCATCACGCAACAAAACCGCCGAACCCATCGCAAACCTCCTGTTTGCAGCATGGATTCAGATTCGCGACACCTTGGGAATCCCATGAGAGTCAGAAACGGCGCTCGTTGGTATGAGACGTTCCTCCTTTCAGTGTCAGAGGGGAAGGAACGGGATGCCAGCGGAGAGACTAAAGATGCGGCGTGTCCGCGAGGTTCTGAGATACAGATTTGAGGAAGGCCTTGGCCACAAGTCGATTGCGGTGCGCGTTGGAGCGGCCCCCTCGACCGTGCGCGAGACGTTGCGCCGTTTGGAGCGTGCCGGCCTTTCCTGGCCGTTGGGCGACGATGTCAGCGATGCGGTGTTGGAAGCGGCTCTCTATAAAGCTGCCGGCACGAAGACCGGTCATCGTCGCAGCGTTGAACCGGATTGAGCGCATGTTCATCGCGAGCTGAAACGCAAGCATGTGACGCTGCAGATCCTCTGGGACGAGTATATCGGCCTTCATCCCGATGGATATCGCTACAGCCGCTACTGCGATTTGTATCGCGCCTGGGCACTGAAGCTGCCGGTGACGATGCGCCAGGACCATGCGGCTGGCGAAAAGCTGTTCGTCGACTATGCCGGCGACACGGTCACAGTGGTCATCGACAGATTGTCGGGAAAGACGCGGCAAGCGCACCTGTTCGTGGCAGTGCTCGGGGCATCGAGGCTGTCATTCGCCCATGCTCGCTGGAGTGAAACACTTCCCGACTGGATTGAATGCCACCTGCTGGCGCTTGAGGCCTTTGGTGGTGCGCCGGCGCTGCTGGTTCCCGATAACGCCAAGGTCGCCGTCATCAAGGCCTGCCATTTTGATCCGCAGGTCAATCGCACCTATGCCGGCATGGCAGCGCATTACGGAAGCGCTGTTCTTCCGACGCGACCGCGCCGGCCGCGCGACAAGGAGCGGACATCACGATGCACCTTGTTGGAGTGGTTGAGCGACAATTAATCTGGGTTGACGGCCACCATATCGACTGCCGGCGCCTTTTTCGAGTCTGACGTTGCCCGGCGGTTCGTACAAGTATCGATGGTTGCTGGCGTATCGATGACGCTTGAGAGTGCCTTTGCGCCCGAGTTGGTGAACGGTCGATTCGCATACGCCGAGCTGCTGGGCTACTTCCTCGCCGGTGAGCATGCCGCCCTCGCGCAGCCGTTCGTACCGGCTCTTCAAACCATAGGTGCGGCGCACGAGCATGACCTTCTTCGGCGTGAAGGGTTCGCCGCGCCAGTTGCGATGCCCGAGTTCGTTGAGACGAGCGGCGATCTGCCGGTCGTTGGTGGCCTCCAGCAGCTCGTTGATCAACGCCACGACCTGTGCCGGCGTCTTGCGTATCACCGACATAGGCCGAGGTCTGGCCACCGACAGGCTCTGCGTGCGCCCGCCGCGCCAACGGATGTTGATGTTGACCTCATCGTCGACGAGCAGCGTCACGTCTTCGATGAGAAGGCCGAGCATGCGCTTGCGTTCGACGGCACCGGTGCGCTCGTCGTTCCAGATGCGCGGGAAATCGGCGGTCAGCGCCCTGATGCGCTGCTGCGCTGGCTCGTCCAGCAGCGAGTGGTCGGCCTCGTTCTGGCGCTCGTGCTCGCGCTGGAGTGCGTCGAGGTCGCGCAGCCGTGCGTTCCAGTCGGCTTCCAGCGCGTCGGCGACCAGGCGGTTGTCCGGATCGACCTTCAGGTAGCGCCGGCGGGCCAGTTCAGCCTCATAGCGGGCGCGTTGCAGCTGCGTGCCGCGCAGCGCCGCGGCCTGCTCCACGCGCTGGGTGATCTCCTGCTGCACGGCAAGCGCGACATCGATCGCTGCCGGCGCCATTACCTCCAGCAGTAGCGCGCTCACCGCCTCGTCGACCGGAGCACCGCGCACCCATTGGCAGTGTTTGCCGGCGTGTCGCACGACGGCTTCGTTGCAGACGTAATATGGGCGCAGCCGCCCCTCGAACGGCTCGTAATGGACCCGCATGCGTGCACCGCAGCGGCCGCACAGCAGCCGTCCCTGCAACAGGCCGCTGCCCTGGCGGGGCATGCGTCCACGCAGGCCGGGTGAAAAACCGGTGGCGTTCTGTTCCAGGGCTGCCTGATTGCGTTCGTATTCGGCCCAGGAAATGTAGCCGTCGTGGGCGTCGGGAATCAGTACCTGCCAGTCGGATCTCGCCACGCGCAGTTGCACGGGCTTCAGCTTGGCATTGTAGGCGGTGCGCGTGCGTCCATAGGCGAAGGCGCCGGCATAGCGCGGGTTGTGCAAGATCTGGAGCACGCGGGAATGGTCGATCTCGTTCCACAGGACGTCGCCCTTGCCGATGCCGCGACGGATACGCCGCGGAAAGAGGATCTTCTCGCCCCGCAGGCGGCGCACGACGGCGCAGGCCGAGCCGGTCTGGCGGAAAGTATCGAACAGGAGCCGCACCGTGTCCTGGATCTGTCGGTCGGGATCGAGCACGACCCGCGCGTCAGGGGTGTAGACCAACCCGATCGGCAGCGGCATCTCGAGTTCGCCGCGGCGCGCCTTGTTGAGAATGCCGCCTTGCAGCCGCGACTTCAGGATGTGCAGTTCGGCCTCGCTCATCGTGCCCTTCAGGCCGAGCAGCATGCGGTCGTTGAAATAGGCCGGATCATAGACGCCGTCCTCGTCCATGATGAGCGTGCGCGACAAGGCGGCCAGCTCAAGGAGACGGTGCCAGTCGGCATTGTTGCGTGCCAGGCGCGACACTTCCAGCCCCAGCACGATCCCTGCATGTCCCATCGCCACTTCGCTCACCAGGTGCTGGAAGCCGTCGCGGTCCTGCGACTGCGCGCCGGAGAGGCCGAGGTCGCTATCGATGACGTGGACACGTTCGATCGGCCAGCCCAGCGCCACGGCGCGATCGCGCAGGGCGTATTGCCGCTTGGTGCTCTCGGTGTTCTCGAACACCTGACGAAGCGAGGACTGACGCACGTAGAGGAATGCATCACGCCGCAGATGGTCGGCGTCAACCTTTATGGCGATGTCAGTAGACATGGTTCCCTCGGGTCTCTGCTGCCAGCACCATGTTGGCGAGCATGTGCACGAGCTGGCGATCGTGCACTGCGACCGAAGCCGTAGGCCGTGATTCCAGCCGCCGATGCGTCGGCGGGGGAGGCTGCGCGATCAGCACCGCCAGCCCTTGCCAAAGGCCGTGGAAAACGATGGCGCCCATGTCCTTGGCGCAGGCCTGACCGCAAAGGACGGCGGTGCGCAGCGTCTCGTAGAAATCCTTGCAGCTGCGCGGTAGCACCGGGGTGCGTGCATGGGGCTCACCGTTTTTTTTTACGGGCGATCGCGCGTTCGATGCTGCGGGGATGGACACTGATGCCGAGCGTCGAATGCAGCAGTTCTGCCAGGGAGCGCGCCTGCAGCGGGGCGCCCGCATGCTGGTTCTGCTCGATGAGCTGCATGACCTCGTCGGTGAGTTTGTGGGCCGACTTTGGCCCTCGGGTGCGCGGCAGCAGGCCGGCAATGCCGTCGCGTTCGAACGCGGCCTCGGCCTGATAGTAGGTTGGCCGCGACAGACCGAAAAGCGCGGCGGCATCGGCCTTGTTGACGCCATCCTCCTGGACGTGACGCAGCATCTCGTACTTCACCTGCACGAGATCGAGAGGATCGAAGAAGGTGGACTCACGAAACCAGGGTGCACGGACGGCTTCGGGCCGCGCATTGAGTGCTCCGAGCTCGCGCAGTCGCTCACGTTTGGTCTCGTTGGGCATGGCATAACCTCTTCCTAGTGGTGTAAATCAAATTACGCCTCGATAGAGAACGTGTCAACCTAACGACGCCGGGCGATATGGCTGTTTATGCTGCATATAACTACAATGTAGAGGCAATTATCGCTGTGAGCGCCCGTATGATTCGGCATAATTAGATTTACATAATCGGCATAAATTGCCTGACACGCATTCAGCCGCCATGGCTGCGCTCGATTTGCTCGATCAATGCGGCTAGGGTTGCCAGATCATCTGGACGCACGAACGACCTACCGGCCGCGATCTGAATGAAAACATCGGGTGCAGCGACGTCCGTCCATGACGCAAGCAGCGAGCGAAGCCGCCCATCCGCGTCGTAGAACATGACGCGATCCTCGCCCCAGTTCTGCTTGCGTGTCGACAACACGAAGCGCTGGCCGCGCCACGGATGGAACGGGTGCGTGACCTCGAACTCTATACGCACTTGAGTGTCAGTACGAACTGCAGTCCTGGACTTGAAAGAAGGCAAAAGTCGAAGCCGCGGTTCGCATTGTCGAGCGCTGGCTACTTGGCCGATTGCGCCACCGCGTCTTTTACAGCCTTGCCGACGTCAATGCGGCGATTGGCGAATTGCTCGTCGATCTCAACGACACCCGTGTTCTGCGCCGTGTCGGGCGCACGCGACGCCAGTTGTTTGAAGAGATCGACCATCCTGCTCTCCGGCCGCTGCCCTCCGAACGCTACGTCTTTGCCGAATGGCGCATACGCCGGGCCGGCCTCGATTATCATGTCGATATCGACAAACATTACTACTCCGTGCCCTACCGATTTGCCCGCGAGCAGGTCGAGGCGCGCATCACCGCCAATACCATCGAGATCTTCCACAAAGGTGAGCGCATCGCTGCCCACCGCCGCTCGAGTGGCAATGGGAAGCACACGACAACACCCGAACACATGCCATCATCGCATCGCCGCTTTGCCGACTGGACGATAGAGCGCATTAGCCGCGAGGCATCGGCAATCGGATCGGATGTTGCCTTGCTCTGCGAGCGTATTCTCGCTGATCGGCCGCATCCGGAACAGGGCTTCCGGGCCTGCCTGGGCATTATCCGCCTCGTCAAAGCCTTCGAGCGCGAGAGGGTCAATGCGGCCTGCGGCCGGGCATTGGAAATCGGCGCGCGAACCTATGGATCGGTGCGCTCCATTCTCGACAACAATCTCGATCGGTCGCCAGCGTCAGCCGGCACAGCCTCGCCTGAACCCATCCACCACTCCAACATCCGCGGTCCACGCTATTACCACTGAGGAGAAGCCATATGCTTGCACATCCCACTCTTGATAAATTGAACACCATGGGCCTGACCGGCATGGCCAAGGCGTTCAGTGAACTGATCAGCAACGGCGAAAGCGAGCAACTCTCCCATGCCGAATGGCTCGGGCTGCTGCTCGAGCGAGAATGGAGCTGGCGCTACGATCGCAAGCTTGCCGCACGTCTCAGGTTCGCCAAGCTGCGCCACCAGGCCGTGCCGGAGGATGTCGATTATAGAAGTGAACGCGGTCTCGATCGCGCCCTGTTCATGAAGCTGATCGGCGGCGACTGGATCGATGCCCACGACAATCTTGCCATTTGCGGGCCGTCCGGCGTCGGCAAAAGTTGGTTGGCCTGCGCACTCGGGCACAAAGCGTGTCGTGATGATCGCTCGGTTCTCTACCAGCGCGTTCCGCGGCTGTTTGCCAACCTTGCTCTGGCTCGCGGCGATGGCCGTTATGCAAGGCTGCAGCGAACCCTCGGGCACGTGCAGCTCCTGATCCTCGATGACTGGGGCCTGGAGCCGCTCAACGAGCAGGCGCGCCACGATCTTCTGGAGATCCTCGAAGATCGTTACGGACGCCGCTCGACGATCATTACCAGCCAGCTTCCGGTATCAGCCTGGCACGAGATCATCGGCAATCCAACCTATGCCGATGCCATCCTCGACCGCCTCGTTCACAATGCCCACCGCATCGACCTATCCGGCGAAAGCTTACGGCGAAACCAGCGCCGGAAATCTTGACTCGCGACCACGATCAACTGACAACAATGACAGCCAGCAGGACCCCAGCCTCAAGGGGGCGAGATCATCCCGGAATCCGGGGGCGCAATCATCTCGGAACAAAGGGGCGGCTTCATCGGAATCGGCACCATCTGATAGAAAAGACGCCGAGGCGGCGTGAAACGCGAGGCAAGAGGTAACCCCGAGATGGCATAGGCTGTCTTCGTCAAATATTCGATTGCAACTTCCCCGGTTGCCTCCTAATTAAGCCGCCAGACGCCTGTGCCATCGGCCGTTGGATTATATTGTTCTTTTCCAGATTTAGCGGGTTACAGCTTTTGTCCACAGACCAGAACCATTTGATTTTCTTCATGGATGATTTCGGAACACGTACGGCTTGCAAGGCGACCGAAACTTTGCCCATGTGGTCGCATGTATTCAGCTTCGGCTTGGGTGGAATCATCGTTCCATCGGAGGCCGTTCACGAAATCTCCAGCGCGACCAATGACCTTTGCGCAAGATGGGATGTGCCCGTGCTGCACGGAAACAAGATCAGAGGGGCGCGAGGGAGCTTTGGTTTCCTGAAGAAAGACGAGAACAAGAAAGCGCGGTTCTTTCAAGAGCTGGAAGAAATCCTGATCGACGACCGGATTACCGCCCATGCTTGTGTCATCTGTCGGCCAGGCTACAGAGACCGCTACCATGACAAGCGCCCTGAGGGTGTCCGTTGGGAGATGAGCCGGACCGCATTCGATATATCCGTCGAAAGGGCTGCCAAATATGCCCGTTCTCTCAAGCGTAAGCTTTCGGTGGTCTATGAACGAACAGGAGAAACCGAGGATCGATTGATTGAAGGTTACTTCCAGAGATTGCGGACAACCGGGACAGAGTTCAGCGTTGAAAACTCCGCTCAACACAGTCCCATGTCATCTGCCGATTTGGCTGACACATTGATGTCGATCTGGCCAGACGGCAAGGGAAACCCGATGCTGCAATTGGCAGACTTGGTGGTCCATCCATTGGGGCATCGCCCAACGGGTCTTAGGAATAGAGCATATGACCGCTTCGCAGAGTCAGGCCAACTTCTAGACTCTCGCACCGATGATCCGACGATCTCGATTAAGTATTCGTGCTACGACGATCCGTACAAGGAATACGTGGCTCCTGAAGGAAACCCCAGAAACACATAAGGGACCCGAAGGTCCCTTATGGCGGTTAGCGTAAAAGCAATAACCCCGTGGCAAAGCCATACCATAAGGTAGATAAGTCCTGTGCCATTTGCAAGGCGTTTGTGAATTTTAGCCAAAAATCGCTATCTCCTTGAATTGTGGTTTTAAAGACTCTTGAACGGCTTCACAGGCCGACGGTAAGAAGCGCGTGTTGTCGATGGCTTTCGCCCTGAGGCGTTCTCCACGCGCGGTGCGCCTCAAGACAGTCCCTGCCGTTCGAAAAAATGAAAGCGGGCGGCCGTTCGATATCCGGCTATCGTTCTACCGTCCGCAGGCACTTTGGTTTCCAACCAGTGCCTTTCGCGCCCGACAACGTCGCCGGAGGGCATACTGATCAGGGCATTAGGCGCAGGTAGTATGGTGATTCGCTCGGTGGGCCGAAGTGGCCAAAAACCTGCGCGATTGTTGCCTGCGTATGCTCGTGAAACAGGTTCAGCGACGCCGAGAGCAGCGTCGAGGATGGCGCAGCTCAGGGCTACCAGCTTCGACCACCGTAAGGCAAGCTAATATTAGGTGGATTGCTGCGCGGTCGCATTGAACCAGGGTTAGACAATTGAATGCAATCGGTTCCCGGTATTGGCTAAGGTAGATTCTGATTGGCTTCGCCAGGTTGACGCCCGTTGCGCGGTCGCCAGCCGCATCAGCGCAAACTGACGCAAGGGCACTGGGCAAATCCCCATCTGACCTCGGTATAGTCGATGTTGACGTTGACGTATTGCGTCGAGGGGCAAGAGGATTTCAGCTCAAGGAAGTGCTCTTTGAACTCGATCTGCCGCAGAACGATTGCTCCGTATTCGTAATATCCGCCTGCCCCATTTTCGAGAAGGTAACTTTGGTAGGTGCATGTCAGTGCCTTGTATTGCGGCGGCTTGCCATTGCCGCTGAAGGTGAGGTTGCCCATCTCGGTGAGGAAGATCTGGAAATCCATCAGCAGCGATGCGCCATCTGTGATGATTGCGTTGGCAAGCAAGGAGAGAAAGGTGGCTGCGACAGAGGTGCCGGCAAACCTGTTGCAAAACTCTTCTGCTTGTGTCTGCCGATCGAAACGTCGGGGATGTTGGCAACAACGTCTGTCCAGGTGTTGATGTCCAGTTTTTGTGAATCGATGATGGAATAATGGGTGTGCGCGTAGTCGTGAATGAGTCCTCCTATCGCCAGCAGGTTGTCCTGGTTCTCATTCATAATGCCGTTATAGATCGGATCGTTCGTTTTCTGGCCGATGAGGTGAAACTGTACTGCCCCTTGATCGTTCGCGATCGTGTCGTCACTGGGGGGCGCAGCATTTCTCTGGGCCAAAACCAGGGGCTTGCGGCAGAAAAGCGCTCTCGCCGCCTCGTAGTTCTTGTCTGAATAGCCCTGTTTATGCTCGTGAGTATCCACTGCAATTGCGTTCGACATGCTTTTCCTCGTGGGGAGATCTGAGCGTTACTGTAAGATCCGTGAGGTGCCCTGAACGCGCAAAGCCTGAGTGCGAGAACATTTTGGGCGTCTGTTGATGTATACCAGGTCATTCCGGTCTCCACCTTTGCGTCAGGCAGGCTTTTCTCTGCCCGCGACCATTTTTGCGATAGCGTAGCGGCGAGAGGCCATGAAACGCCCTGAAAGCTGTCGAGAAGTTGTTGCTGTTGTCGTACCCTAGTGACTCTGCGACGGCGGCGACGCTTTCGTGGCCGCTTCGCAGGCGCGCGGCAGCCATGGTCATCCGGTAGTGCCGTAACCAAGTCATGGGGCGCAGTTAAAGGATGCAGCAAAGCGCTTATTGGTGCCGATGATGCGAGCCAATTTGCTGAGGGTGATCTTCTGGTCGACCTGCTGTGCAAGCAGGTCGCATGAGTCCTGCACCATGGGATCAGCTGAGAAGAATGGCGGAGCAGAACGCCGAGCGATCTCGGCGGCGCAGGCGGTAAGTCTGCTCAGAACTTCCTGCTCGATAGGCGGTCACAGCAGTTAGTCAAAGTACCCGTTGGAGTAAACTGCCCTTCGATACAGGCTGCCTTCCGCAACCAAGGCTAGTTGCACGAGTTCGGATGAGAGCTCCGTACGATCGTGATTGTTTTGCGGGGCGCGACAATCCACGATGACGAGTTCCGCCGAGCGTCCTGGCCGCAACAAACGGTAATCAACGATATCGACCTTCGGCAGAGAGCTCGCGATTTGGGCCAACGACGTACATGTGACCAGGTCGGACCCAAGGTACGCTCCCAGAATGGATGCATGCACCTTTGGCCCACCCTGAGGATATGGCCTACCAATTGGCTTGGTGCGGCGCACGGCAGTTGACGAGGGGAGACTTGGATTGTGTAGATGGCCGAACGTGTGAATACGCGCTCGTTTGGCAGTTTGCCGAAAACCCTCGATTCAAATTCCGGCTCGCGATAGGCTCGCATCGAGCTCGTTGTATTGGCGCAGCGGCGTCTTCGCCGGCCGGCGCATGAGGAGAGGGTAACCAACCGTCGCCGATATGGACCGAAGGCGGCCAGATTTCGGACTCATTGCCTGGACGCAGCATCGGTCGACTGCCCTTGCTCTGTTGCCGTTGCCGCGGCGGCGATCTCCTGGCGCAACCACCGATGGTCCGGGTCGCGATGGCAACGCTCGTGCCAGATCAGCGCGACCTCGTAGGGCGGCAGTTCCACAGGCGGGTCGACAATCACTAGCGGCAGCAAGGCGGCGTTCCTGGTCGCGACGCGGCGTGGTACGACCAGCACCAGATCGGTCGACACGATCGCCAATCCGGCCGTCAGGACATTGGAAACCAGCACCGGATCGGGATCCTGGAGATCCAACTTGACCAGATCATCATGCACCCGGCCGAAACCGTCTTTGGTATCCGAGGCAATGGCGGCGTGGCGCAGGGCTGAGAAGGTGTCGATTATCGATTCCTGCTCCAGGGCTGGGTGGCCGTTGCGTAGCAGGCAAGCAAAGCGGTCGTTGTAGAGCCTGCGCCGAAAGTAGCCCGGTGGAGCCTCACCGATCTGGCCAACGGCTAAATCAATTTCGCCTTGCTCAAGGCGTCGGAGCGCTAGGAGCGAATCGGTCACTATGTCCAGGTTAGGCGCGCGCTCGCGCATCAGCGGCAGGAAAGGCGGTAGCAGCACGATCGCTTGATGATCAGGCATTGCCATTCTTGCCGTTAATCGCCATTCTCCCTGATCAAGGCCGGGGTCCACCATCCCGCGGATCGAATCCAACACCGGCGGTAGCATCTGGCCCAGGCGTTGGGCGTGAGGCGTCGGAACCATGCCGCTTGAGCCGCGAACCAACAGATCATCATTGAAAACGCCACGCAGCCTGATCAAGGCCCGGCTTACCGACGGTTGGCTCAGGCCCAGGTGCCGGGCTGCCTGCGTCACGTTGCGGTGCTCGAGCAGCGCCTCGAGAGCCAACAGCGTGTTCAGGTCAAGCGATGCCAACATTTGCCGTCGCCGTGCGGCGCGAGGGCCGGCGACGATCAGTTGCGGCCGCTGCCATTCGTTCGAGGTGCCATTACAAGCGGGCTCATCCACGAGCCTCTCCTTCTGTCTTCGTACGCAGTGTGCTCAGGCTAACGTCTCGGAGAACTGGCGGTGCGGAGTAGCCCGAGCATGCTGAGCACATCAGGGGTTTCTCCAGCCGGATCGACATCGTCAAAACACGGCGTCGATTAGAGAGGTGATAACTGGTCAAACGCTCGACCCTTCAGTGCCGGCGACGAGCGCATTTCTGACGTTTGGCCGGTTACCGCTCGACGCTGTTGGAGGCGATCTCTTCGGGCCGGCGACTGAGCCGGCGCATTTGAGAATGCGGAGAGGATCGCCTCAACGAGCTTGATTATCTGGCGCAACCCGTGAGTTCTCCCCGCGGTCTGCGCCATCGCCTTACTTCGTCAGCCGGGAAACTGGTCTGTCTTCGCCTTCGTGCTGTGACCGCGACACATTCACCATACTTCCGCAAGACAGATTGCTGGCTGATTTATTTTACCCAGTCGCGGTCAGCCTGCAACTGGCGCGGCCGCGTCCAACGGCGCCGCCAAACCTCGGGGTGGATCCAGGCTTGCGAGGAAGTCGTGGCACCAGCGATAGACATCGTGCTCACGAAGCCTCTCCATCATCGCGGTCCATCGTCTAATCCGCTCATCTCGCGGCATGTCCACGGCCGTTTCTATGGCGCTTGCCATGTCCTCCGGGTCATAGGGATTGACGAGGATCGCTCCTTCCAACTCACTGGAGGCACCGGCAAAGCGCGAGAGCACGAGAACGCCCGGGTCCCGGGGATCCTGCGCAGCGACATATTCCTTCGCCACCAGGTTCATGCCGTCGCGAAGTGGCGTCACAAGACCGACGCGTGCCCTGCGGTAGACGCGCGCCAGTTCCGCTTGGCTGAGCGACTGATTGATGTAGTGCACCGGCACCCACCCAATGGTTCCGAGTTCCCCATCGACGCGCCCCACCAGCTCGGCGACGTCCTTTTGCACCGTCTGATATGCCGGTATTTTGTCGCGGGATTTCGGGGTGATCTGCAGCAGCACTGTCTTGCGCCTGCGATGTTTGTTGCGCTGTAGGAATCGATTGAAGGCGTCGATGCGGTTCTCGATGCCCTTGGAATAATCAAGACGATCGACGCCGATGGCGACGTCAAATCCAGCAAGCCTGCAAAAGCGATCCTGCAGATCGTCGTCGCGGTCTGCGAGACATGCGAACTCGGCCGTATCGATGCTGATTGGAAATACGCCGCAGCGAAATTCTTTTCCATAGGCTCGGCAGTCATCTCCGTTGAGATCCCCCACTTTCTGCCGGAGCAGGCATTTGGCGAAGTTGTAGCGATCGTTTTCGGTATGAAAGCCGACGAGGTCATAACACGAAAGCCCGCGCAGCAGGTTATCATAGCTCGGCAGGGTGAAGAGGATGTCGGCCGGCGGCCACGGAGTGTGCAGGAAAAAGCCGATCCGGTTTTTGTGGCCACGCTGTTGCAATTTCTCAGCAAGCGGGATCAGGTGATAGTCTTGCACGGGACTGTCAGGAATTCTGTGCGGGGGGCCATGATGATGAAAAGGAGCGAATCATCACATGGCTATCGAAAAAGAACTTCTGGACCAGCTTCTCGCCGGTCGTGATCCATCCGAGGTTTTCGGCAAGGACGGGTTGCTGGACGATCTGAAGAAAGCGCTCTCGGAGCGCATCTTAAATGCGGAGCTCGACGAGCATCTTGACGTCGAGCGTAGCGAGGGAACAGCCGCCAACCGCCGCAATGGCTCTTCGAAGAAGACGGTTTTGACTGGGACGTCGAAAATGACGCTCACCATCCCGCGCGATCGGGCCGGCACGTTCGACCCGAAACTGATCGCGAGATATCAGCGCCGCTTTCCCGATTTCGACGACAAGATCATTTCCATGTATGCCCGCGGCATGACGGTGCGCGAGATCCAGGGCCATCTCGAAGACATCTACGGCATCGACGTGTCGCCGGACCTGATTTCGGCGGTGACAGACCAGGTTCTGGAAGCCGTTGGGGAATGGCAGAATAGGCCGCTCGAGCTTTGCTATCCACTCGTGTTCTTCGATGCCATCCGGGTCAAGATCCGGGACGAAGGTTTCGTTCGCAACAAGGCGGTCTATGTTGCGCTCGCCGTTCTGGCGGACGGTACCAAGGAAATCCTCGGGCTCTGGATCGAGCAGACGGAAGGGGCAAAGTTCTGGCTTCGGGTGATGAACGAACTGAAGAGCCGCGGCTGCCAGGACATCCTGATCGCCGTGGTCGACGGCCTGAAGGGTTTCCCCGATGCCATCACCGCCGTCTTTCCCCAAACGATCGTGCAGACCTGCATTGTCCATCTGATCCGGCATTCCCTGGAATTCGTGTCCTACAAGGATAGAAAGCCCGTCGTGCCGGCGTTGAGAGCCATTTACCGTGCTCGGGATGCGGAGGCCGGCCTGAAGGCGCTGGAGGCCTTCGAGGAGGGTTATTGGGGTCAGAAATACCCTGCCATCTCTCAGAGCTGGCGGCGCAATTGGGAACACGTCGTTCCCTTCTTCGCTTTCCCGGAAGGCGTCCGCCGCATCATTTATACCACGAACGCCATAGAGGCCTTGAACTCGAAGCTTCGCCGAGCTGTGCGCTCGCGCGGCCATTTCCCTGGTGACGAAGCCGCGATGAAGCTGTTATATCTGGTTCTCAATAACGCCGCCGAGCAATGGAAGCGCGCGCCGCGGGAATGGGTTGAGGCAAAGACACAGTTTGCCGTTATCTTCGGCGAACGGTTCTTCAACTGATCAAACCGGCCCCCCGCACAGAATTCCTGACAGTCCCGTCTTGCACCCATATGACGTCGTCCTCCCGGAGGGCCTGCTCCAACAGATCTGCGAAAAGTTCGTTGACGCGGTAATATGCGGACTCCCGCGTCTCGGAATATTCAGCGAGGTCGGCACGGTTGTGGAAGATCGGCCAAAGAACCTGGTTGGCGAAGCCATAGTAGAATTCTTCCAGATCCGTCTGCGAGAGATCGGTAAGCGCGTAAGTGATGCCGCCGACGTCCTTTCTGATCAACGCTGACGGTTCTTCCTCGGCTGCGACCTTGCCCGACCATCCCATCCAGACACCGCCCTTTCGCCGGAGTGCGGCGTTCAATGCAACCGCCATCCCCCCGGCCGACGACGAGCCGGGCAGGGTAACCCTGTTAGACACGACGATCAGTCTACTCATTTCGACCTCCCGTCGTCGCACACGCCGGCCTATCCATGCGAACGCGGCTCTCCAGTTGTTCAGAAGTTGCTGGCCAGGGTAGCTCATTCTGCGCGACCACGGCAGCCATGTGCGTAAGCATATACACATCAGTATCTCGTATTGAGAGAAGATGTTTTGATGATGGTAACAATAGCTTCATTAGTAGACTTTTCAGATGTAGGTTAGTTGGCATGTCAACTAATAATAGTACTGATAGTTTGCATAGTAAGGCTCGCAAAATGCACGGCTCCGTCAACTTTTCCCAGGTTTCAAGTGAAATAAAGCTGAGCCGGATTAGTATGTTTCAAAAAACAGCAATCAAGCGTGCACAGATGCCAACGATGGGGCTAAAGGAGCGGAGGCAAACGAGACTCGTAGGAAGAGGGTCTCCCACAATGTTGGTGTACCGCACCAGCAATACTCTACGTTAAATCAGCAGAACGCGACCGCCGAAGACCAGCGGCCTTCGAGAGCTCAGTTCCCGCGCAACAGCAGAACGCTCCGCATAGCCCTATTTGTCTGCGCTATTCTGCTATGCACCTGATGATGATTGCCCCACTCGGTGGCCGTCCTCATTTTGGGAGTGATGGCCCAGGAGGCCAAAGCTACAGCAGGAGTGACTATGAAAAACATTCTCGTTATCAGTCAGGACGCTTCGATGAGGTAACTGCTGATGGAGTTCTTGCCAAAGCATGCGTTTAGCGTCAGAGCGGTGGAAAACGGCCAGCAGGCCGGTAGCAAGATGGCTTCCGAGGTGATTGATCTAGCAATTATTGATATGAGCCTCCGCCGAGAAGATGGTCATTGGCTCGTCGGGGATTTTGGCGCAAAGATAGACCTTCCAATCATCATCATCAGCGGTGACGACCTTGAAGAGGGTGACAACATCAGCCGACTCCACACCGGCGCCCTCGACTGTATCTCCAAGCCCTTCGGCTTGCCGGAGCTCCTGACCCGCGTGAGCGCCGCTTTACGCGATCGGCCAGAGCGTCATCGGAACAGGATCTTCCATTTCGATGACTGGCGCGTCAGCACGAAGCGTCGCCGTTTGCGCCGAGGGACCAATGGTGAAGTCAAGCTCACTGCGGGCGAATTCAACCTCCTGATGGCCTTTCTCAACAATCCGGGCAGGTCCTTTCGCGCGAGCAGCTTTTGGTGGCGACGCACGTCTATGATCAAGAGGTCTTTGACCGCAGCATCGATGTTAAAATCCTGCGCCTTCGCCGCAAGCTAGGTCAGCACACCGGCTCGAACCCGCAATATATTCGCACGGAAAGGGGCGCAGGCTATGTTTTCGACAGCGTCGTGAACGTTGACGAGTTGAGGACGCGCGGCCACTGACAGCGCACTCATTCTATTTTGCTTGAAGGTCGCATGTTCGCCTCAGGGCGGTTGGGGCGCTGGATTTCCATCAAATCCTCTCGTCAGATGAACGAGAGCTACTCCAACCAAGTGTCTCTTCTGGGTGTTGCAGTGGCGCTCCGTGTCTTAACGACGGACCAGAATGCCCCGGTTTAAAAGGCTCCAAGCGGCGGTCCGGCGCTGGAGCTCTCGACGTTGCCGGCCGTCAAGACCGTAAAGCCGGCGGACTGCCAGGCGACTTCATTAAAAGTCGCTTGTAGAGACCCACAGTCCATGTTGAGAAGGGGAGATATTCGCCGGCCGCACGCTCAATTGTCCTCGCGGCGACGACCGGCGAATGTGCAAGAGAATTCGATTGCGCATGACGCCGGTCCCGAGGCTGTCGAAGCGAAGCTGAAGACACGTTGGCACTCCCGTCCGATAATCCAACGCAAGCGTTTAGCACACCTGAGCCGGCGTCAACGACGCCGGAGCGAGCTTGCTGCACCACGCCATTCGCCGGGGGCTGAATGCTTGCATAAGTGAGTGGCGGCAGGGCGAAAGCTGCGCGAGGAATTCACGAGATTGAGTGGCAAGCTGCTGTCGGTCGTGCGCGACGATCAGTTTGCCGGCGGATGGGCTGGGCCTCGATGATGGCGCAGATGCAGAACATTATCGACTTCCCGCCCGCGCCCAAGCTGGACGCGTCTGGACGCCAAGCCGGGCGAGCGAGCAGCAGCGAGAGGGCGAACGGGTGTTTATGAGAGTCCGCTGCACCGTTCGCCACGCCCCCGCAGACCGCCTTCATGTGCAACAACATGCACGACCCGAAGCTCGGGCGCTTCTCTAATATCAGCCCGACGGCCAACGATCTCGTGATGTTACCAGGTGGTCCAACCAAAACCTTCACACCGCGACGCTGCGTGGCATCAAGGACGCTCCACCCTACTTGCACGATGGGCGGCTGATAACACTCGCCGACACGGTAGAGTTCAGCTAGGTCTTGTAGGTGGAGATCGTGGCCGCGGTGGTTTCCACCCTTTCGAAGAGAAGCGCCCGACGTGTTAATTGTCCGATCCAGGCATGAGGCAGCCAGTTCTCGGGTCCGCCACATAGGAGGATCATGACTGGTCTGGGCGCTCGCGCTTCTGGAGAGCGGATGATCGTTCTGAGGCAGCGACGGTCGGTCCAGCTTGGTTCGCCGCTCTGAGCGTTCGGATGCGTGTGCCAGTCGCCAATGTAGGTGTCTACACGGCCTGACACGCGATAATGACGGTCGATCTCGGATTGCTCCCATTCACGGTCCGGGGAAAAGCTTTTGCGTGTGCGGATCGCTTCCGATCCGCCGTCAATCATCTTCGTGATTACCGCGACATTCGCGTCCGACCAGTATCCCATAAAGGTCCCGCCTGTTTCGAGGTCGTGCCAACGGCTCGCGTCTTTCAGCATCGCTTCGACGACGGACTCCGGTATCCAAATCAGCTTCGGCATCCGCAGTCCGGGTGTCGTTCCAGTGGATCGATCCGCCAACTCGGCGGCATACGACGTTTTACGTTATGCAGATTGACTGTGCGGACCTCGGATACCGTCCACTCATCCGGGCTAGACAGGACATCGACGGCCATCCGGACGGTCTCCAAGGACAGTTCCTTCAGGTCGAATGAAGCTCCGGTGAAGGTGAGCTCGGAGCAACCGGGTGGCTGAACGAGCGTTGATTCGTCATTCATGCCGTTCGGATAGGGGATGTGCCCCGACTTTCCTTCCGGGGTCTCGTTGGCGTGCGCCATGCACACCGGACAACCGGATTCCGGATGATGGAATACGACCGCCCCGCCATGCAGGTTGGGTGAGGCGAAAACGGAGATGAGCGAAAGGCCACGCTCCCGGCAGATGTCGCCGAGAAGGTAGGTAACGCCCGGCGCGGCACTGGCGTCCACAACGAGATCGACGCTGTCTAATAACTCGTTCAGCCGATCTGTTTCTCCGGGAATGTGCGGATCGCAGTTTGGTAATCCAATGCGGTGCGGGACGGCCAGAACGGACGTCCATGGAAATTCCCGTTCGATGAACCGCTTCAAGGCGTCCTGCTTCTTCGTTCCCCAACTACTGGCTCCAAGTTCCCAACGGATCGTGTTGCCCGGTTCGACGACGTCGTCGTCCATCAGGTGGAGCGAGGTGCAGCCGTTTCTAGCCAGTTCGACGGCAGCGGGTGATCCCAGCGCCCCGAGCCCGACAACCGCAATGCGTTTGCCTCTCAGACTCGCGACCGATGGAACTCGATAGCCGATGTCTATCTCGCCGTCCCGAAAAACAGGCACGATGGACGGGACCGTGTCTTTACGTCGTGGTCCCCTACGACTTGAGTGTGAAATGTGCTCTCTTACCGCCATTCCGCACACCCAAGCATCTCCATGCTCGTTGTGTTGAAGTTCGGTCCTGCTGATCGTGAATGAGAGCCGGATATCTGCTCCGTCGCATGTCACATATGTTTTCCCGTACGCGACTTTGCCGACCGTCTGTTCAGCAGAACCTGTTGGTAGGGAAAGTTGGTCGTCCCGCCGCCAAGGGAAGGCGCGAATGGCAGTCGAAGAAACGGCGGCAGGAAGAGGCGCAACACGCTCCCCCAAAAGACTACCGTCACCGGCCCTGACGCTTAAGATCGCAGCCCTGATGGTCCGGCCGATTTCTGTCCGGCTTGCGTTCACGAGGACATCGACAGTCCCTTCGTCATAGCCGGAGAGCTTCCATCTGGAGTCAACGAGGACGAAGCTTCCGCTCGCTTGGCCGAGGCTGTTCCACCAATACTCGATCGGCTCTCCTTGTGGATCCTCCGCTCCCGTGCCGTCCAGGACATGCGCGAGGTTTTCGTCGAGGAGTTCCGCCAATGACATGTTGGCCTGCCAATAGCGGGTATCGCGCCCCAGCAGACAAAGAGCTCCTTCGGATCCACAGTGCCGCTCAGGATATTCGGATGGGTCGCAGGTCAGAAAAACATGGGGGCGCAGGCGTGGAAAGGTATCTGGATAAACTGCCCGCAGCCCAATCGTTCTTCCGTCGTTCAATGGCCATGAAAACTCGATTCGAAGGATTCCGGCAGCCGCCGCCTCTTCATCTACGAGGAGGCTCTCTCCAGCAGCAGAATGAAGCTTTTGAAGTTCCGCCAGCCTCCTGCGCCCTGCTGGTGTGACAGCAAGAGCAGGAGGTGGCTCAAAGTCGGTGTATGGCTTCATGTTCAACCAACGTGCTTCGGAGGCACTTTGGGTGGAACGCTTGGACCCGGATGATTCGGCGGACCAGGCGGATGACCGGGATGACCAGGATGATCGGGATTGCCGGGCTCGCGTCCCGGATTGTCAGCTTTGCCTGCCATCTGAGGCTCCTTCTTTCTGCGGTCGGTGCTAAGTTTTAGTGTTGTTCGACTAGGCGTCTTCAGGCACGGTGAACGGCTTAAGAAGCGTATACCTGGTTGGTATTCCATGCGAAGAACTTATTGGTGTATCCGTAGTCGGCCGATTCGTCGAAAATTGCGTCATTCATGTCGAGCGTCCGTTTCAGCTTGGTAGCTGTGAGCCCAGGACTGTGTTGCGGCCCCTTTTCGCTGATGTCTTTGATATTGATGGTCACGGCTTGTCCTCAATTGACTTACTAATTGGGCCGAGGACCTTGACGAGCCAGCCTCTCAATATGGAGCGACTATACGACCGCGCCTAAGTCAGATTTCACCATTTATAGGGTGGAAGACGCAGGATATCAGCAACTTTTCAGCTGGCCCGCAGGGTTGCTGCAAGTAAGTGCGATGGCCCCAAAAGGTGACGCGATCCAGTCGGCGGAAAGGACCAGGGCGTTAGTACTGCTTGCCGCGACTTGAAGGCGCAGCCCGTCGGAGGAGGAGCTCGCATTTTTCGGTCGGGTTCACGCCGACGCGATGCCGCGTCCGGCGCTGTCGGAAGCAATGCGTGTCTCCTTCCTTGGGACGGCGCCGTTGCCGAACTCGGCAAAGATGGCAGCGATGAACGACGCTTCTGGAAATACAGGACGACGCCCGCAGATACATTTGAGCTGCGCGTGGGCGTCGCTGCAGCCGAGCAAGCTGCGAGGCCGCGACCTTCACGTACAACGCTGTTGTGTTGATGCTGCGATGTACGAGAAGATCGGCGACCTCGTTGATCGGCCTTCGGATGTGAGAAGTTGCTGCCGAACGGGTACCGGAGGTCACGATAGCGACACCCGATGCTCGACAGCATCAAGGACCTGCTCAGCCGTCAACGCCTCGAGGTTTTGGTAGGGATGGTGATGGCGGAACCAATCCAGAAAGCGTCGGCCGCGCAGAAGAACGCCTTCGCGGGTGTTCGGCTCCAGCCCCGTACCCTATGCAGATAATCCAAAAAGGAGGCCAGAAGCGGAGCATCCGGGTCAACCTCTTCACTTGCAACGGGGAGCCACCCGCCGTGCGTGCCCCAGCGCCGACACGGCCCCAATGCGCGGAGGATCCGTACTAAACGCGCCCAAATAGCGTTGACGACATGGATCGGCATCGACCGCAGTGCGTCTCGGCAAACCGGCTAAAGCGCGCAATTCGGCTCAGGTAAATCTTGCCGACGCTCGCTTGTAACCAAGCGTGAAAAAATATTCCGCGAGGCGATCCATCTCGCCGCGGAGCGCACCACTACTAGCCGCTTGAGCACCCCACCATACGAAAAATATGACTCGAGCATACCGCCCCTCCGGCATAGCGGCGCAGGGGGATCCCGCGCCTACCTCAGAGGAACCAATCTTATTTCGACCACCGCGTCCGCCGCACACCGCACCGGTGTTTCGCAGCTCGAATGCCGGTATGGAGCAGGTCGGCCGCGCCGAGCGTCACAACGCCGTGGTCGCTTAACTTCCCACAAAACCCTCGTGCTCTCCAGGCATCATACAGTTTCTCCTGGGTATCGCCCTCCCATGTTGCCGCTGATGCACCAGATAGTTGGCCGCGAGAGCCCGCGGCTCGGCCCAGACCTGACATCCTGCTGTCCCTCCTACGCTCATTCGGTTTGCAGCACCACGTGGAACCTGCCGCCTCGTGCCATGAGGAGTCTTGAAAAGGCGCCCTGTTCACAAGGAAGCGCCTCGGCAGGTTTTGGTCAGTGCCCATGCGTGCGTTCAGCCGTAGGTAGTTAATCGGAACTGGACCTGAACGCGTAATTGGCCGCTGCTAGATCAACTGCATCGTTCACCGTTCTCACACGTTGAGGTTCAGCACACATGAGGTGCATCGGGTGTGCATGAATACCCAAAGCGGTTTCAAAGAACTCGAGATCGTCATGCGCGCGATACCGGCGGTTTCTAGCAATGGCCCGAACGAATGCAGGGTCAAACTTATAAACACCCATTAGATTCCAATCTGCAGAGGCGTGATGCTGGCTTGAAGGGCGGTCGGGTAGCACTGCTGTAAGGCGCAGCGCATCGTCCGCCAGTACGCGCAGGGATCGTCCGCCCTGTGTTTTGCTGACTACGGCAATATTGCGGTCTTGCGACCGCAACAGGCGTTCGATCACATCGAAGTCTATGACCAAATTCTCCGTGAACACCAGCACGTCGCCATCAACGTGGGCGATCTCATTTGCCGTTGCTGCGTCCACGAGACGTCCGGCATTCGGCCTGGGCAGAGCGCGTAAGCAGAGCTCCATCCCATTCAGCTCGCCACCGAGGTCGCCGGCTATTTCGCCTAAAGTTTCTCGGGCCAGCACCATCGTCCTCTGCACCCCAGCGTGTGCCAATTGAGATAATAAGCGTCGCAGAACCGACGTGCCGCCAACCACACCTAGAGCTGCTGAAAAGCGCCTCTTACACGTCGAGATCATCTGTTGTGGGTCGGTAATAACAATCCCCAAGCTCTGAACTTCGCGCATTTCGTCGATCCTCGGACTGAGAACTTCCTCAAAATCTATCTGAGGGCGAGCGTTCTATCTACTACCAGGGCAAATAGTATTGGTGCGACTTCGAAGTCGGACTGTAGGTGAAGTGCGCAAAAGAGTTGAGGTGTATTGATGGGTCAATGTTCCGTAAGACCGTATGTCCTTCTTCGGGAGTGAGGTGGCTCGCCCTAGACTGTTCTTCCGAGGGTTGCTCGGACAGGCCGGGCCGATCCTCATAACAGGAGGACGAGCCGTGGCTGATTATAGAGAAGCTTTTGTCGGAATCGATGTTGCAAAATTAAAGAACGCGATTGCGGTCGCCGAATCCGGTCGAAACGGCGAGGTACGATACTGGGGCGAGGTCGAGGCGTCTGATGCAGGGATACGTCGCGCGATCAAGCAGATCACGGCGAAGTTTGAACACGTGTATTTCTGTTACGAGGCGGGGCCCACTGGCTACGGGCTCTACCGGCTGATCCGCTCACTCGGCCACGAATGCATCGTTGTGGCTCCATCTTTGATCCCGAGAAAACCAGGCGACCGGGTAAAGACGAACCGCCGCGATGCCATTTCGCTCGCCCGGCTATTGCGGGCCGGCGAGCTCACGGCGGTGTGGGTTCCCGATGAAGATCATGAGGCCATGCGCGACCTTGTCCGGGCTCGCACGAGTGCCGTCGAGACGCTGCGCACCCATCGCCAGCAGGTCAACGCGTTCATGCTCAAGCACGGTCGTATCTATCCCGGCAAGAGGAGCTGGACGATGCGCTACCTTCGATGGCTGCAAGAACAGCACTTCGACCATCCTGCCCATCAGATCGCGCTGCAGGAGATGGTCGAAACGGTCATCGCCGAATTCGTGCCCCACTGGTCACTCGCTGCGGTCGTATGCGCTCTGCGGGCCTTGCGCGGCGTGGACTTGATCGCCGCGGTGACGTTTGCGACAGAAGTGGGAGATGCCGGCCGCTTTGAGAGCCCCCGCCAACTGATGGGGTATCTCGGTCTTGTTCCCGGCGAACGATCGACCGGGGAGACAACAAAGAGGATCGGCATTACCAAGGCAGGCAACAGCCGAGTCCGGACTTTGCTGGTTGAATGCGCGTGGACGTATCGGTATCCGCCTCGGATCGGCAAGAGGAAGCTGTATCGCCTCGAAGAGGTATCATCGTCGGTTCGCGAGATCGCCTGGAAGGCGCAGACCCGCCTGACGGCCCGCTACCGCATGCTGAGCGCCCGAGGGAAAAAGTCGACGGTCGTGTGCACCGCAGTCGCACGGGAACTCGCCGGCTTCATGTGGGCAATTGCAAGGGAGGCGCGACAGACCACGTCATAACAGCCGCGCACCGACTCGCGCATTGGCGGAGGCGGGACAACGGCAGGGGAATGTCCGTTAACCGCTTTGTGGCCGGCAAGTCCGACGCCCGCAGTAAGACAGGAACAGCCCCAGACGCAAAATCGGGAATGCGGTAGCCAACCCGCGTATCAGAGCTTGATCACCGACGTCTTTCAGTTCCGCCTCCACCAATGCGCAAGCTATCCACCTCGAGCGTTCCTCTACGGAACGAGCGACTCGACGTGTCTGCAACGTTGACAGCGGACATCAGAGCGGCAAGCAGACCCCATAGCCGGAATGGCGCGTCGTGCGCCCGTCGATGGCAGAGCGGCGACCATTGATGTTCTGCGCCACATGGGGCGTCACCTTCATCGACCGCAGATCTTTAACGAAGTCCTTTGTGTCATAGGCCTTGTCGGCACCCAGCGTGATCGCTTGTGTCCGGTCGGCGAAGTGCTCGATCATGTGCAGAGGGCGGATGATGGCGACGCTGATCGGATAGTTGGCAAGCTCGGGACCGCGATCGGGCGAAGTGGTCAAGCCTGATCGTTCCGACGTCGATCTGACAAATGGGTCTGTCCTCGTTCGGAAGAAGATATTCCGCAAGGACCGTCTCGTTCCAGTTCACGCGACTCAGGCTGCCCTTCGCCACTAGATGCGTGTGCGCAACGTGGCTTTTCTTCAGCCGAAGGACCAGGCCTTCTTTCTGAGCTCCCGTGGCCACCGCCTCTGTGCGACCGGCCTAAAAAATGGTTTTGCTGAAGTCCGCAAGTTCGCCGGCCTTGATGACGGCAAGCGGTTGCGGCCGCACGATCTGCGGCACCGGTTTGCCGTGACCCGCCTGAGCATCAACAACGCGCCAACGCCCTGGCGCTGCTGCCGTTGCTGCCACCTATCTCGGCCACTCCAGCTACAGTGACACAGCCCACTATCTCACTGGATCGGTGGACCTTCTGGCGGCGGAGCGCGCCTTCCTTGATGGGGGCGGAGCGTGACTTCGGAGCTGGTCGAGAACCCAGGCCATGCGAAAAGCTGCTTGTTCCGCTATGCCAGGCCCATGTGACGGGCCGCTGTGTCCGCCCACCATCCGGATGCGGAAGACAAGATCGGGGTCGCGATCGGTCGCGCAGGACCGACGCTGCGCCACGTAACGAGCAGGTTGGTAATAGATCACTTGGCCATCGTCGAGCGCGGCGTCGACGTATGTAGGTGGAAGAGATCGCTCGGGGCTGAGGTTGTAATACGGGTCGTAGCTGCGCAGATACCGATACTCGTAGGCGTCCTGGGGATCTCCATACTCTGCCGTTTCCTTTAGCGTGTACGGCATTGTCGAGTCCAGCTGGGTATCTATGATGTCGGCCAGTGGGACCTCGGCAACCACGGCGCGGAACAAGTTGGGCCGAAAGACGGCCGTTGCAAGCACCGTACCCCCGCCACCACTCTTTCCCTCAATAACGACGCCGTCGCGGGTGGCGAACCCACGCTCAATAAGCCCCTCGGTAGCGGAGATGAGATCTGTGTGAGTAATGCGCTTTTGGTCGCGGGTAGCCGCGTCGTGCCATGGGCGTCCGAGCTCGCCACCCCCTCGCACGTGCACGATGCCGAAAGCTACTTCGCGGTCGAGCAGGCTCAAACGCGCCGTCATGGAAGAGGGCCAAGCGAGGAACGAGGGCAATCTCGGTATCCCGTAGCAGCCGTACACACTCAATAACACTGGTCCAGGGCTCGTTCGATCGCGCCGCGCGACCAACGAGATCGGGACCTGCACCCCGTCTTCAGCCTCTGCCATTACGACCGTTGCAAGGTATTGAGTGGCATCATACCCGGGAACGCGGGCCTCGCACAGGACCACCGATCGGTCGTTGGCGAAATCATGCTCGATGAAGGTGTCGGGCGTCACAAACGAGCTAACCGAGTAGGTCAACTTCGAGCTTCGGAACGGATGTCGTGCGGCCGAATAGCAACCACCGGCCGACAGGCCGACCCTTATAGTGCAGCTCGGCTCGTCGGGAACGATCACAGCGCCAACCCGCCCGCTTCGATTACGCGAGATCAGGCGAGGACGGAGGCCTTCTCGTTCCAGGAGGACCAAGTGCTGTTCGAGCACGTGGATCTCGTCGATCGTCACGCCCGCTCGATGCGGCACGACCTCCTCCCACCGCGACGGTGAGGGATCATCTATCGGCGCACTCACCAGCCGCCAGTACGGTCCAGCATCATCCACCCGAAACAGGAACCTGTCGTACCAGTGCTCGGCATAGATCTGGTGCCCCAGTTCACGCATCACGATCCGGCGCCACTGACCTCCCGGCTCGTCGGCGGGAAGACACCACACCTCTGCAGCCCCTCGCTGAACGTAAGAGGACATGTCCGAGGTAGTAAGTACGTCGAGGAATAACCAAGCGCCGCTCTGAGAACGCCGAACCAGCACCGCCAGTCGCTCGTTTGCCTCCTCGAACACCACCTCCGAGTTTCCTCGCCCGACGTTCAAGCGGACGATCTGATGATGTTGCCGCCGGTCAGGCCGCTCCCGTGTGAAAAAGAGCGTATGATTGTCGGCGGCCCAGACAACCTGCCCGACGCTACCCGCGTCTCGCCAGACATCGCGTCCGTCGGACATGTCTCGCACCCTTAACTCGTAGCGCTCGGCACCGATGAGATCAACGCTAAACGCTAGGTAACGCCCGTCGTCACTCGGCTCGAACACACCGAGCCAATAGAAGACGTCGGCCCCGGGTATCGCGTTCGGGTCGAGGACAAGCTCGGCCGAACCTCCGGTCACCGGCCGCCGCCACCATACCGGATGAGGCAGCCCCCGCTCGTGTCCCTGGAAGTAGTCAAACGGCCCAACTTGGAACGGTGGCGTGGCGCCCTCGCAAGGCTGACGCCCTTCGATCTCGGCGATGAGCTCAGTCTTTAGTCTTCTCAGGTGAGCTGTCGCTTGCTCTGCATAGCTGTTTTCGGCTTCAAGATACGCGCGGACGTCGGGATTCTCTCGGTCGCGAAGCCATCCATACCGGTCGACAGTGACGTCGTCATGAAGGACACGGATCCGTGGCTCGGCACGCGGAAGCGGTGGCCGCAGGCTCTTGTCCCACATCACAACGCTCCTGAAATGAGAACAAGCGTCGTATTCATCACCGCCCTCCACTAACAAGTCGATGCGTCGCTGCATCGCGCTTAACCCGCCCATGAACCGGAGTCGCGATCCGCTTTAGATGCTTGCGGCCACAGATTTGTGCAGGATGTCCAGACCACGTCGAAGCGTCTGCTCGTCAGTTGTCAAAGGAGGTAGAAGCTTGATAACTTGATCTTCCGCTCCGCATCGCTCTACCACAAGTCCCTCTTCAAAGGCCTTGCGGACGATCCTCTCAGCCAGCTTACCTGTACCACAATTGAGCCCCAACATCATGCCCCTTCCGCGTACGGAGAGGCTACGAGCTCGGTTGGTCTGAGCCACCTGCCGAAGGCGCTCCGCTATGATGCGTCCTGTCTCCATGACACGGGCAGACAGCGCATCATTCGTCCAGTACTTTCGCAAAGCAGCGGCACCCGTCACGAACGCAAGATTGTTGCCCCTGAAAGTCCCATTGTGTTCGCCCGGCCGCCAAACGTCTAATTCTGGCTTGAGCAGCAAAAGGGACAAAGGCAGTCCGCAGCCACTTATAGACTTCGACAAGACTACAACATCTGGCGACAAACCCGCAAACTCGAAACTGAAGAAATTGCCTGCTCTTCCGCAACCTGCCTGAATGTCGTCAACAATCAGCAGGATGCCATGGCTTCTGCAAATCCGCTGGATCGACTGCAGCCACTCTTTTCGCGCGGCGTTGATCCCCCCTTCGCCTTGCACGGTTTCCAGAATGATTGCCGCAGGTACATCTACGCCACTGCTTGCATCAGCGAGCACCTTATCGAGATATTCCGAAGTGTCGTTATCGGCACCCCAATACCCGTCATAGGGCATGAACGCCACCCCGGCTGGCGGAAAGCCTGCCGCGTCCCGG
The DNA here is from genome assembly GCF_000018545.1 of Sinorhizobium fredii NGR234. Classification (NCBI taxonomy): domain Bacteria; kingdom Pseudomonadati; phylum Pseudomonadota; class Alphaproteobacteria; order Hyphomicrobiales; family Rhizobiaceae; genus Ensifer; species Ensifer fredii. Next base: position 243,803 of record NC_000914.2, on the reverse strand, counting down.
TAGTATCGATTGCCCGTAACCGCGAGCGCACCCAAGCTCATCCCATGGAAGCCGTTAGTGAATGAAACTATGCTGTGCCGTCCAGTGGCCTTGCGCGCGAGTTTCAAAGCAGCTTCCACTGCATTAGCGCCGGTAGGACCGCAAAACTGAAATTTGTAAGTCAGACCACGTGGCCGCAATATTATGGCGTCAAAACACTCCATAAACTCTCGTTTAGCTGGCGTAGCCATGTCCAACCCGTGGATTATTCCATTTGATCTCAGGTATTGAGTCGCTTCGTCAAGAAAATACGGATCGTTGTGACCGTAGTTAAGAACGCCTGAGCCAGAGAGAAAATCGATAAACTCGCGGCCGCTCTCGTCATGCAGAATGGCGCCTGCGGCTTTCTCAAACACCACGGGGAACGATCGCGAATAAAATCGCACGTTCGATTCGAGGCTCTCGAAGGCGTAGAGTGAATTGGACTTACTCTCGTTTGACATGATTTTCCTCAACAAGACGATGGCGTCAGAGCGGCGCGCCTCATGCTCTTGAAACCGATGCCAATGCCACATCGGAATTTTACGTGGCTCCGCGGTTTTACACGGCGATGCAGGCCCACGCGCCTACCCAGGCTGGCAGTATCGTCGGTGCCACTTCTTCAGTATATTCGCGTGTTCTGATATGACTAGACGAGAACCAGGAGAGTTTGCCCCTGGTGCCTTTCGACATCCGATTTCCTGAGAGCTTGAAACTATCTGAGTCGCACTACTTATTGCAGACGCGAGAGGACATGTAGCCGCCATGCAGCCAGATGCGGCTCCCACGATAAAGACTTGGCGCTCCCTCCAAGATCGGTTCCGAGCCGAGTCTGACGATCAGCCATGTGGGTAACTCACTGCCGCGGTGCAGAGGCCGCGAGCTCTGAATGCAGGCTCACAAGAGTAGCAGCGTGGCCGATGTTCGAATCACCTGTACTCCCTTTAGAGAGTGCCCGAGCCTGACGTTGCTTGGTCGCTTCTTACAATTCGATAATTCCAAGGCTTATTGCTTTAATCGCTGCGACGGTTCTGCTCGAAGTACCCAACTTCCGCATCACGTTCTTAATGTGAAAGTTCACAGTATTTTCGGAAATCCGCATAATAACCCCTATGTCCCACGAAGATTTCCCTCGTGCCACCCACAACACACACTCTTTTTCTCTTAAAGAAAGGGCAGGAATTTTTTGGACGGCGTTCAAATTCGCGATTTTCGCGACTCTCAGATGGAAATGGGTCGCGGCAAGTTGTAAATAGGCGATTGTTCTGTCGTGGAATTCACGCTCGCAATGCCGAGCAAAGCTCATGATCGCGCAGCTACCTCTAGGGCCACGCAATGGAACAGTAATGCCGGACCTCAAGCCAAACATTGCAGCCTCGTCAAACATGCGCCGCTCGTATTCAGTGGTGCTTGCGTCACTGTACATGTCGCTCCATCGAATCGGGCCAGCCCCCATTCGACTCTCTTTGATGACAGGGGCTATCGTCTCGTAACCCATTTCGAGACATCGCTCCCGCCAACCATCAGGATAATTCAGAATCTCTTCCGAGTCGCATTTCACTCGGTTCAGAGCCTTATGGTCGCTTGTAAGCGGACCATAGGCCAGCCACTTGCAGCCAAATTTAAACGCAAAAGCCGACAAAAGGTCGAACAATTTTTTTGGTTGAGCGACACCATCTGTCAGGTCGAGAAGCCGGCCGAGCTCGACCACATACTCGTCCCTACCTGCGTTTGAGAAATGGATCGATCCTCCCAAGGACTGATCAGAAACTCCGGTGGCCGATCCGCGGACTTGAGGGAAACTGCAGCCATCCGCGAGTCTTCCACAGTCTCGCTCGAGTGACGAATCGCCCGCCATGTAGTCACCGGTGCACGACGCGGCAGCCGATGAGGCATTACCGCTCTGCGCCCCCACCGGCCGGTATTGCAGGGCGCTCAATGCAAGTCGATGGAGATCTGGCATCTTGCTCTCCTCCTTCGTCCGTTGAGTAATGTATATCGTTGACGAGTCCTACTCGCGTCGCCAATGAGGTTCAAAAGTCGTGCCAAGTTTGCAGAAAGGGGGCGTCAACGAAATTCTTGTTCGTTTGTCAGGGATTTGAACACCATGCAGCCAGTACTCAGCCGCATGCCGCTACGTCGTGGGCTCGACAAACGCGACAGTAGTGTCCGTTGCGTGGTTGCACTGTGAGGCTATGCATTACGCATCGGCCATTTGCTTGTCCAGGAAGCCGTTCGGCAATCCAAAGCGGGAGCCGCAGCCTGCTGCCTCGACTGCGAACTAGTTTCAGAACGAGGCGCAGACATAGAAGCTCACATCGGCTCACAACGCGCTACGATATCCGGCCGCCACCCCCTTCCGCCAGACGGGGTTCCCTTGCCGCTCTTACGGTCGAGATCACTTTCGCATACCACAACGGCGACGAGGCCATACTCAGGGCCAAACAGGAGACTTCTTCAACAGCCTGCTAGGGCTAGCTGTAGGCGTAGACATAGATCCTCACAGTCAGAGAAATCGTAAGCGGTCAGCCGATAGCGTCAGGCTTGAAGTTCCAGGGCATGAGCGCTTCGATTTCGGATGCGGGCCAGCCTTGAGCAATGCGGGTCAAGGTCTGCGAGAGCCAGTCGAGCGGATCGACGCCATTCATTTTGCAGGTCTGCAGCAAGGTGGCCACCGTCGCCCAGGTTCGTCCACCGCCCTCGCTGCCGGCGAATAGACTGTTCTTTCTCGTAATCGTTTGGGGCCTGATCGCCCGTTCGACGATGTTGGAGTCGATCTCGATACGGCCGTCCGTCAGAAAGCGCTCCAGCGCCTCGCGCCGGGTGAGCGCGTAGCGGATCGCCTCGGCGGTTTTGGATTTTCCCGAGACCTTGCCCAGCTCCTTTTCCCACAGCTCGAAGAGGCTGGCGACGATGGCCGAGGACTTTTCCTGGCGGAGTTCAGCGCGGCTTGCGGCATCCTTGCCGCGCACTTCATCCTCGAGCCTCCACAACTCGGTCATGGCGATGATTGAATCCGTTGCGGCTTGCGAGACCCCGCTGATGTGCAGGTCGTAAAACTTGCGGCGCAGGTGCGCCCAGCACCCTGCGAGCTGGATCGTTTCATTGCTGCCGGTTTTGGCCCGCGCCTTGGCCAGGTTGGTATAAGCTGAGTAGCCATCCACTTGCAGAATGCCGCTGAATCCGGCGAGATGACGCGCCACGCAATCGGCGCCCCTGCCGTCTTCAAAACGGTAGGCCACCATCGGCGGACTGGTTCCGCCATAGGGTCGATCATCGCGTGCGTAAGCCCACAGCCAGGCCTTGGTGGTTTTCCCGGAACCGGGGGCAAGGGTGGGCAAGGTCGTCTCGTCGGCGAAGACCCTTTCGCCCTCCTTGACGCGCTCCAGGATATAATCGGCGAGCATCTGCAACTCGAAGCCCAGATGCCCCATCCACTGCGCCATCAGTGATCGGCTGACCTCGACACCATCGCGCAGATAGATCGCCTCCTGCCGGTAAAGCGGAAGGCCGTCGGCGTATTTTGACACGGCGATATAGGCGAGCAGCCGCTCCGTCGGCAGGCCGCTTTCGATGAGGTGTGCCGGCGCCAGTGCCTGAACCACGCCGTCGCGGCCTCGGAAAGCGTATTTCGGGCGGCGCGTCACGATGACCCGGAACTTCGGCGGCACGACGTCCAGCCGCTCGGAGCGGTCCTCGCCGATCAGAACCTTTTCCAGCCCCGCGCAGTCGGCCGGGACTTCCGGCTCGATAACCTCCTCGATGCGTTCGAGGTGTGCGGCAAAGCCCTTGCGCGGACGCGGCGCACGCTTCGGCTTGTCCCCGGCCGCGCGGTTGAGTTCGCTCTGGATTTCCGAAAGGCCGGTTTCGACCTCCTCGAACGCAAAGGACACCTGTTCGTCGTTGACAGCCAAGCGCAGCCGCTCGGACCGCGTGCCATGTTGCGTGCGCTGCAGAACTTTCAGGATCGACGTGAGGTTGGCGATCCGCTCGTTGGCGCTTTTCTCGACGGCCTTCAGCCGGGCGACCTCTGCCGCCGCGGCTGCAAGTCGGGCCTCGTTCGCAGCTCGCTCCTTGGCCATTGCGAGGATCATCGCTTTCAGCGCATCGACGTCGTCGGGAAGATCGGCAACAGGCAAAACCATGGGAGGCAATAGAGCACAAAAACAGCCGTTTTCCCAACCGTTACAGCCACATGATTCATCATGTCGCAGGCCGGTTTCAGCCCGTTAACAACGGCCGCCTGACCTTGGCCGGGCGGATCTTTTTCCAATCGAGCCCGGCCAGAAGCGCCATCAACTGCGAATGGTCCAGACGCATCCGCGCCGCCGATATGCCCGGCCAGCAGAAGCTTTGCTCTTCCAGAGTTTTCGAATAGAGGCAGACCCCGCTGCCGTCCCACCAAACTATCCGAACACGGTCCGCCCGCTTCGATCGGAACACGTAAAGCGAACCATTGAACGGTTATGTGCCGCACCACATAATGCAGAGCGTTTTTAGCGTGGCGTCGCGTGTATCCACGTTGACGCGCGCGCCGAGGCGGATGGCGACGGTGCGCTAAAAACGTGTTGGACTAAGCCGCGGGTGCGTTTCAGGTCCTATGGGTATTGAATGGTGCGGCTCGAAGGAAAGGCGTCGCAGGGGCGGTGATGACGTACGCCGCCGCTGGGTGCACGGGACGAAAGCAGCGCCGATATGGAATTCGACAGGGGTTGAGATTGCCATTGTAACCTGCCGGGAAGGATCGGTAGGCGCAACGGCACGCACCTTCTCGGGACCGACCGGTTTCCGGCGGAACGGTGCGACGGTGACGATGAAAGCGCTTCTTTCATGACGTGTCCCAGCATCGCGGCGGTCCGGTGACGCCGTCGAAGATTTCGATGGTGATCATCTGCCCTTGATGACAGGCCGGGCATTGTCTGAGGGAACGCCCGGTGAGTTCCTCGTAGCGGTCGCGGTACTCCTTCGGCGCCTGGGTCTCCGATGGGGCGGGAACGGACATGCCGAGCAGGTCGCGGCATTGGGCAAGCTTTTGTTCGCGATAGCGATTGCCGAGGAAACCGTAATAGCGGATGCGGTGGAAGCCCTCAGGCAGGACGTGTAACAGAAAGCGGCGGATGAATTCGTCGGTCGACACGGTCATGACCTTTTGCCGGTCGCCGTGCCGATAATCCTTCCAGCGGAAACGCACCGCTCCATCTTCGATATCGACGAGCCGGTTGTTGGAGATGGCAACGCGGTGCGTATAACGGCCGACGTAATCGAGCACCTGTTCGGGCCCGGCGAAGGGCGGCTTGGCAAAGACGACCCACTCGGCCTTTCGCAGCGGCGCCAGATAGCGCCGGAAGGCGTTGCGCTCGTTGAGGGCTCGCAAGTCGGAGAAGAACTGCAGCTTGCCGCCGTCGAAGGCTTTCTCCAGGTGCTCCAGAAACAAGCGTCGGAACAGGCGAGAGAGCACGCGGACCGGCAGGAAGAAGCCGGGTTTGCAGGCGATCCATTGCGTGCCGTCCGGCGAGAACCCGCCACCCGGGACGACGCAGTGCAGATGGGGATGGTGCAGTAGATTTTGCCCCCAGGTGTGCAGGACGGCGAAGAAGCCGATCTCGGCGCCGAGATGTCGGGGGTCGGCAGCGATGGTGCGTAGCGTCTCGGCGGTGGCGCGGAAGAGCAGCCCGTAAACGAGCGCCTTGTTCTGGTAAGCGATGGCGGCAATGGCCTCCGGCAGTGTGAAGACGACGTGAAAGTACTGTGTTTCGAGCAGCTCGGCGCGACGATCCTCCAGCCATTGCGCACGGGCAAGCGATTGGCAGCGGGGGCAATGCCTGTCGCGGCAGCTGTTGAAGGCGATGCGCCGGTGGCCGCATTGATCGCACGCTTCGACGTGCCCACCGAGCGCGGCGGTCCGGCACAACTCGATCGCCGTCATGACGCGGCGCTGCGCGGTCGAAAGCGACGTGTGCTGGGCACGATAGGCCTCGCCGTAGCGACGGAAGATATCCGCCACTTCCGGCCCCGAACGGGCCATCGGGAGCTCAGAAATACTCAGGTTTGGCGGGCGGCGGCGTGGGCGCCGGACGGGGCAAAAGCTCGAACGGGCTTGAGGTGGCGCAGACTTTGTTGGTGGCGATGCGCAGGTAGTGGGCGGTGGTCGCGAGGCTGCGGTGACCGAGCAGCAATTGAATGGTGCGCACGTCGGCGCCGGCCTCAAGGAGATGGACGGCGAAGGCATGCCGCAAGCTATGTGGCGTCACCGGTTTGGACAAGCGGGAGAGATCGTGCGCTTTCGCACAGGCTTGCCCGACTGCATCCCGAGTGATCGGGTGGCCGGCGCGATCTCCGGGGAAGAGCCACTCTTTTGGCCGCGGCATCCTCCAATAGTCGCGCAGGATCTCCAGGAGCTTGGGCGACAACATCACATAGCGGTCCTTCTGGCCTTTACCCTGCTCGACACGGACGACCATTCTCTGGCTGTCGATGTCCGTGGGCTTCAGCTGAACCGCTTCCGAGATGCGCAAGCCAGCGGCATAGCACGTCGTCAGGATGGCGTGGTGTTTGAGATCAAGCACGCAGCCGAGAAAGTGCTGTACTTCATCCGGACTGAGGATGATCGGCAGCTTCTGCGGCTTCTTCGGAAGCGGCAATACCTCTGCAGGCACCCAGTCCCTCTCGAGTGTGACGCTGAAGAAAAAGCGCAACGCCGCAATGGCGATATGGATTGAGTTAGGCGCCAGCTTCTTCTCGTTGGCCAGATAGACCTGATAGGTCCGAATATCCTCGCGGCCGAGCAAGTCCGGCGCCTTGCCGAAGTGTCGTGCAAACAGCGACACCTGCCGCAGATATGAAAGCTGGGTATTGAGCGAGAAATTGCGCACCTGCATGTCCTCGCTCATGCGCTGGCGAAGTGGGGTCATGACGAGCTCCTCTGTCTGATGGAATAGGCTGCCAAACAGCCGTCCCATCGTCGCGCAGTTGGGGCTCCTACTGAATACATGACCTCCTTGCCGCTCCGCGGTAGCGGAGCGGGTTAGTCCAAATGCGATTATGTGCCGGGCGAGATTATGTGGCGGAGCCGTCGCGGCGCCAGCCGAGGCCCGTCTAATCTGGAATTCTCCGCCACATAATAGTCAGATACTGTTCAGTAGTTGCAGCACGGCGTCATTTGGTCGGAAACGGATGCCCAGATCGCCGGCGACTCCAGCCTTCTCGAGACCTTTGCGCATCATCTCGACATCGGCGGCGGCATAGCGATGGGTTGTAGCGACCTGTGCGTGCCCGAGCCAGGCTTGGATCGTTAAAAGGTCAACGCCCGCCTGGAGAAGCTTCATGGCCAGTGAGTGTCGGCTATGTCTTGATCGATATAGGCGACACTATCTACCCCGCCGGACTATGTCGTGTAACTAGATTTCGATCAAAGATTTCAATGCTTTATAGATAGCGTGTAGAGATAGTTCGTAGCCCTTCCAGCAATCCAGCTTGGGAAGGGAGCGAAGAATGAAGTATTTCGTCAATGCCGATTTTGCGCTGTCGCGGCCGCCAGAGGGCCCGGTGGCGATTTACATTATTCCTTTTGCCGAATGGCTCGTTGATCGAGGCTACGGCCTTGTTTCTACAAGGAACCAGGTGCTGATGGCTGCCGGCTTCAGCAGTTGGCTTCGGCAAAAGGGGATTGGACTCAGCGACATAAATGGAGAGCATGCTGGGCGTTATTTGCTCGACCGAGTGCAGCGCCCAAAGCTTGGAGATGACGCCGCTCTTCGACATCTATTGGCTTTTCTTCGAAGTCAAAACGCGATCGCCGAAGAGATTGAGGTCGATCACAACCCGTCAGCGGTAGAACAACATGTGCAGGCATATGAGCGGCATCTGCGAGACGCCCGTGCCCTGTCGCGTCAAACGATCATAAATTACCGACCTGTTGTCCGGGATTTTCTCAGCTTCCGCTTCGGTGATGGCGAGATCTCGCTCGCACAATTGCGCGCCGCCGACGTGACCGATTTCGTGCAAAAGAAGGTATCGCGCCTCAATATGCGACGCGCAAAGATTGTGACCACGGCACTGCGGTCATTTCTCTCCTATGCGCGTTATCGGGGGGACATCACGTCGGACCTCGCGGCCGCGGTCCCGATCGTGGCTAATTGGTCGCTCTCATCCATTCCTCGTGCAATCGGCCGCGATGACGTGAGCCGATTGCTCTCCAGCATCGATCGGGATACGCCCATCGGATGTCGCGATTATGCGATGATCCTCGCATTGGCGCGACTGGGATTGCGGTCGAGCGAGGTGGTGACGCTCGAGCTCGACGATATTGACTGGGTAGCCGGACGGATCCGGGTGCGCGGTAAACACGGACGTAACGAACTTCCGTTGCCGGCGGACGTTGGCGAGGCGATTGCCGACTACCTGTGGAGGGCGCGTCCGCGCAATGCCAGTCGCCGTGTTTTTCTACGCGACAAGGCCCCGATCCGAGGCTTCGTGGGCCCGAGCGGACTCGGGTCAATTGTCAGACGCTCACTCAAGAGGACCGGCATCGACTCTCCAACAAAGGGAACGCACCAATTCCGACATGGGCTTGCCTCGGAGATGCTGCGTGGCGGCGCGTCGCTGGGTGAGATCGGCGAAGTCCTGGGACACCGTCATGTGCAGACAACGGCAATTTACGCCAAGGTCGATCTCGACGCGTTGCGAACACTGGCTTTGCCATGGCCGGGAGAAGCCCAATGAGCACATTCCGACAGGCTGTTCAGGAGTACATCGAGATGCGGCGAGGGCTGGGGTTCAAGCTGCGAGAGACAGAACGGGGATTGATCGATTTCGCCGCCTTCCTGGAGGCCAACGACACGCCACACATCACGACGGAACTGGCCCTTGCCTGGGCTCAGCGACCGTCGCGGGCGCAGCCTTCGCATTGGGCGACACGGCTGGGCTATGTCCGCGTATTCGCCCGTTATCGGGCCGCCGCCGATCCGCGAACTCAGATTCCTCCAAGCGGCTTGCTTCCCTTTCGCCCGAAGCGGGCTCGACCATATCTCTATTCGAAGGAAGACATCCAACGCCTCCTGTCGGCCGCTCTGGAGATGCCGTGTCGATATACCCGCTGCAAGCTCAGGCCATGGACATATTATTGCCTGTTCGGGCTGCTGAGCGTTTCCGGCTTGCGGCTCGGCGAGGCGCGCAACCTCAAGCTCGCGGACGTTGATTTCGACGCTGCGGTGTTGACGATCCGCGGAACGAAGTTCGGAAAGTCCCGTCTTGTACCGATGCACGCATCGACATGCGCAGTGCTCCGCGATTATCTCAAACGCCGACGACAGCATTGTGCAGCCCAGGCGGCATCTCCCTATTTATTCACTTCGCAACTGGGCAATCGCCTTGATGTCGGAGACATTCACCGAACATTCTATGCTCTGTCTCGCCAAATCGGCCTGCGCGGCGCAACTGACAGCCACGGTCCGCGGCTGCATGACATGCGGCATGTGTTCGCCACGAACACGCTGGTGCGCTGGTACGAAGCCGAGCAAGATCCCGAGCGGCTCCTGCCCATTCTGTCCACCTATCTCGGTCATGTCCACGTGGCCGATACCCAATGGTACCTCACCGGTTCACCCGAGCTGATGAAAGAAGCAATGCGCCGCCTTGAACGTCGCTGGGAGGATCGGACATGACCAAGCACGCCAGCCTCGCGCCACTCTTGGAGAGCTTTTTCCTCCAACGCCTGATGCAACAGCGGCAGGCAAGCCCCCATACGATCAGTTCCTATCGCGATACATTTCGGCAACTGCTGAAGTTCGCAGAACGAAGATTGCGCAAGCCGCCCTCTCGCCTGAACTTCGAGGAGATCGACGCGCCGCTGATCGTTGCCTTCCTTGATGACCTGGAGAACCGCCAGGGTATCAGCGTCCGCAGCCGCAACCTGCGCCTCACGGCGATTCATTCCTTCTTTCGCTATGCGGCCTTCGAGATACCCGAGCATTCCGCCCAAATCCAACGCGTGCTTGCGATTCCCAGCAAGCGCTTCACCCGAACCCTCGTTAATTTCCTGACCCGTCCGGAGGTCGATGCCTTGCTGGCCGCACCGGATCGATCGACCTGGTCCGGCCGCCGCGACCACGCGTTCCTCCTGGTCGCGGTGCAGACCGGATTGCGCCTATCGGAGATCACCGGTCTCAAGCGGGATGATCTGTTCTTCGGCACGGGGGCCCACCTGCGCGTCATTGGTAAAGGGCGCAAGGAACGCTGCACCCCGTTCGCCAAGTCTACGACCGCCGTCTTGAGAAACTGGCTGAAAGAGCCGCAGCGCGGAGACCAAGGTATCCTGTTTCCCAGCGCCAGAGGTGAGCGGCTGAGCGTTCATGGCGTTCAGTATATGCTGAACAAACACCGTCAGATCGCTTCTGCCATGAGCCCGTCGCTGGAGGGAAAGCGCGTCACTGTTCATCGTCTGAGGCACACGATGGCCATGGACCTCCTACAGGCCGGCGTCGATCGCGCCGTCATCGCCCTGTGGCTCGGCCATGAATCGGTCGAGACGACACAAATCTATCTCGAGGCGACGTTGGCGATGAAGGAGGCGGCGTTGGCAAAGACATCCCCATATTCCGGGAAGTCATCCCGATTCCGGCCCGACGACAATCTGCTGGCGTTCTTGAACAGCCTGTAGATCCCGCTGACTATGTCGTGTGGCTCGGCCGATCCTGTAGGAAATCTCGTTGTTCCTCAGACGCTTGCGTTTTCGGTACCCGACATAGTCGGGTGGGGTAGATAGTGTCGGAAGATGTGCGGCGATATAGGCTTTTGGGCCAAGGTCGGCCTGATGGTCACGGCCTGGGCCACCGCACGCCGCACGATGTGGGTTGCTCCGAAGCGCGTCAGGCGCTCGTTGCGGGCGCCGACGAATATCGGTCGCGGCTCGTGGTTCGCGATTCCGTGCTCGGCCAACAAGGCTGTCAGTGCTCTCGCCAGATCCTGAGGAATGGGGATGACGCGGTCTCTGCGCCCTTTGCCGCGCAGCAGCACTTGCGGGTGCGACCGTTCCAACTGAAGGTCGTTTGCGTTGACGCCGGTAGCTTCGGAGACCCGCGCGCCGGTCCGTGCCAGGAACAGTAAAAACGTGCGGTCACGCCGACCACGGGGCGTCCTTGGATTGGGCGCCTCAATGAGGGCGTCCACTTCGGCCTTGGTGAGGTGATGCGTCACCTCGATGTGCGCCCGTTTTATGGGAATCGTCAGCACGCGTTGGGCGACACCGAAGGACGCCGGATCGGCGGCCGCGACATGGTGGAAGAACGATCGGATCGCCGCTAGGCGGGCGTTGCGCGTGGCGATCGTGTTGTTCCGCTTCTCCTCGAGTTCGTCGAGAAACGCGAGAATGAGGTCTCGATCGAGCTCCTCGAGCACCAGAGCCGCCGGCTTCTTCCGCAACCGGGTGGCGGCAAAGAGGATGAGCATGCGCAAGGCGTCGCGATAGCTGGCCATGGTCGCGGGAGTCGCGTTGCGTTGTTTGGTCAAGCGCCGGCGAAAGTAGGACTCCAGGAGCGGCGCCAGGAGTAAGTGTTCGCTCATGCTGCGCCTCCATCGAGGAAGGCGCGCTCCGCCGCCATGGCGAGAAGATCCACCGAGCCAGTGAGGTAGTAGGCTGTGTCACTGTAATTGGCGTGGCCGAGATAGGTGGCGAGCACCGGGAGTAGCGCCTGGACGTTGGCGCGTTGTTGATGCCAAAGGCTCATGCGGGTCACGGCAAACCGGTGCCGCAGATCGTGCGGCCGCAACGTCTTGCCGTCATCAAGGCCGGCGAACTTGCGGACCTGAGCAAATCCGCATTGCAAGCCAGTCGCCGAGAGGCGGTTGCCACGAGAGCTGAGGAAGAAGGCCTGGTCCTTGGGACTGGGAAAAGCGGCATCGCGCTCACGGGCATAGCGACAAAGCGCTGTTTGGGTCGTCGCGTGAACCGGAACGAGACGATCCTTGCGGAACTTCGTCTTCCGAACCAGAAGAACCCCGTTGGTCAGATCGACATCGGAACGATCAAGCCTGACCACTTCGCCCGACCGCAGTCCCGAGCTTGCTAACAGTCCGATCAGCGTCGCCATCGTCAGCCCCCTGAGAGGGATGCCTGGCGAAATGCGGGCGCATGCGTCGATGAGCGACGCCAACTCTGCCTCGCTGAGGATACGTGGAGGCGGAATCGCCCTGGATCTAGGAAAGGCTCTGCGCTTCAGGGCTTCGGTTTGGGCGTCATAGACAGCGAGATACTCGTAGAATCGGCGGAGCACGCCGTGACGAGTGGCGCGGCTGTTGGCGGCGCCGCCGAACGACAGGACGAAGTCCAGCGCCATAGTCCGGGTGGCGGGCGCATCGAATTGAGCGCGTTCAACGTAGCGGACGAAAGCCCGCAACGTGCCGGCTTGTTTGCTGAAGGCATAGCCGAGCGAGTGACGCAGGTCGATGTAACGCTCGACCTTCTCGCCGAGGAATCGGGCAAAGGCGGTCATGCAGCGCCTCCCGGAAAGGGGAGTGCGACCTCGGCGAGTTGCGAGGCCGCAACCTTTACGTACAGCGCCGTTGTGTTGATGCTCCGGTGACCAAGAAGATCGGCGACCTCGTTGATTGGCCTTCGCTGCCCGACAAGCTGGGTGGCGAGGCTGTGGCGCAGGAGATGTGCACCTGCGACCCGCCCGAGTTCGACCCCGCCATGTCGCAATCGCTTCCTCACGATCCTTGATACAGGCGCCGCAGACTTGAACGCTCCCACCGGCGGCGTGAACGACAGGAACAGATACGGACTGTCCACCTTCGGTCGAGCGCGCAGGATGTAGTCGACGAGTGCGGCGCCGGTCTCCTCAAGGAGTGGCACCACCCGATCACGCTTGCCCTTGGTGCGCCGGATAAAAACCTCGCCAGTACGCCAGTCGATATCCTGCAGCCGAATGGCGCGTAACTCGCCGTTGCGAATGCCCGTGGTGGCGAGCAGCAGCAGGACGGCTCGATCGCGGATAGCGACCGGCGTCGTTGCGCCGATCGCATCGATTGCGCGCCGAACGTCACCCCATGCAAGGCGCGGCGGCAGATGCGCCAAACGCCAATAGGGCGTCCTCGGGACGATGCGGGCAAGATCTTGGCGATGGTGGCCAGCCCAACATAAGAACCGAAGAAATGTTCGAATGTGAGAGGTCGCTGCCGTGCGGGTGCCGGAGGTCGCCGATAGCGACAGCCGATGCTCGACAGCAGCGAGCACGTGCTCGGCCGTCAACGCCTCAAGATTTTGGCCGGGGTGGCGATGGCGGAACCAATCCAAAAAGCGGCGGCCGCCCAGAAGAATACCTTCGCGGGTCTTCGGCTCCAGGCCCCGTACCGTGCGCAGATAGTCCGAAAAGGAGGCCAGAAGCAGAGCATCCGGGTCAGCCTCTTCACTTGGAACGGGAATAATGAACCGCTCCGGAGCCACTCGCCGTGCGTGTGCCAGAGCCGATACGGCCCCGATCCGCGGAGTATCTGTAGTAAACGTGCCCAAATAGCTGTCGATGACATCTTGATGGATTGGCATCAAGCCACAGCGCGTCGCGGCAAACTGGCTAAAACGCGCAACCCGGCTCAGGTAAATCTTGGCGGACGCTCGCTTATAACCGAGCGTAAGAAAATGCTCGGCGAGGCGATCCATCTCGCCACCGAGCGCACCGCTACGTAGGCGCTTGAGCACCCCACGATACGAGAAATAGAACTCGAGCATGTTGTCCCTCCGGAATAGCGGCGCGGGGGGATCCCGCACTCATCCAAGAGGCACGAAATATTATGTGGCGGAGAATTCCAGATTAGGCGGGCCTCGGCTGGCGCTGGGACGGCTCCGCCACATAATCTCGCCCGGCACATAAGAACGGGTCGAGGCCGCCGTCCCTCACCAGCGCCATCAAAGACGCGGCTCCCTTGCGGAAGTCGACCGGCTGGCACGACACGTAAACCACAACTCCGGAAGCGATCATACCTAGCGGACCACCCGGAGAATCTTGGCCAGGTGATCGGGATCGACATCGGCGCCGGCGCGCACCACGATATCGCCCACGACGATTTCCACCATCGAACTGCCCACCGCTTCAAAGCGCGTGAACTTGACTGGCGCGGGCGCTCCCTCCGTCAATGGCGCGACCATTCCCGACGAGAGCGCCTTACGACGCCAGGCATAGAGCTGCGACGGGTCCAATCCCTGAGACCGCGCAATCGCCGACACATTGGCCCCCGGCGAGAGCGCTTCGGCGACAAGCTGCGCCTTCTCCTCGTCCGACCAATGACGCGGCTTGCGTCGAGACCGCACCGGCTCCGCCGTCAGGACCTCGAATGTTCGATGATGATGATGATTCACACTGTCGCTCATAGGTTTCTCCGCATGACTCATGCAGAGAATGACCGTTCAGCGGCCCTAAAGATACGTGGGGTGACCTACCCGCTTACGAGAAATCGAATGTCTGCCTTATCTAGTCACGCGTTAAGCCGGCCAGATGGGGTCTGCTGGTCGGTTTCGAATCACTGAAGCGTCGACAGCCTCAGCTTTCTCGTCCGGATCCGATGGATAGTCTATGGAAAGCTCACAACTGGTTAGTCCGGAAAGTACAGCGGAGTATATTGTTCCTGATCATGAAGGTCCGAGAATGGTGAAATAGACCAATCGATTGATTCAACTGCGCGTTGAATTATCGTATCAGCGCTGGAGCGCGAGGGCGCTACAGCAACGACATATCCAATTCGGTCACAGTAATCACCATTTCTGACTATTGGCGTTCCTGGTCTAACATACAATTTGACGTCCGCGACACCGGGTATAGCTGCCGCCCGGTCGATACCATCAATGTAATCAAGTGTGCCATCGCGATCCGCAATCAAGGATCGGGCGGTCGCTGTTCGTGACTGCCTCTTCGACAAATTGCATTGTTCACCAATAGCAAGCTTGATGTGCTCGCCGATGAGATCGACGTCGAAGGCCAGCTGAACCAATTGCGGATCAGGATTACCAGCAAGTCGCGGGTTGACTTCAATAACGACTGGACCGACCTCGGTCCACCGGAACTCAATGTTCGTTGGTCCCCAGCCAAGGCCGAGTGCCCGGAGGCAGCGTTGTACAACATCAACGGCACGCTCGTACTGCTCATCGGTCAAGGGTGCAGGAAAGGTCAACTGGCGGAACACGAAATGCGGCGGTGGGCCATACTCAGTGATGCCTATTCCAATAACTTCGTCTCCCATGATCTCGGCGATGTAATGAGGGCCATCCACGAACTGCTCTACCAATACCTCGGGTGAAGATCGCCACATGTGCTTCCCGCCCAATAGATAATCTGTGTGTTCAGCTAGCTCGCGAGCGTCGCGACACAAGCGGACTCCTCGGCTACCGCTGCCGACTGCAGGCTTAAGTACTGCTGGCAGGCCGATCTCCGCTGCAACGCATTGTACTTCGGCGGCTGTGGTCGCCGACCGATAGCCAGGCACGGGAACTCCGGCTGCCGCAAGGACCTGACGTTGGGCGGCCTTATTGCAGCATTGTTCAATTGATTCCGGATCAGGTCCAGGTAGATTGAAATTCCGACAGATCTTGCCAACTGTCGCATAGAACGACTCTGCGGCAGATGTAACTCCGGCTATGTCGAAACTCTTACCCAGCCGAGAATATTCGCCGATCAGAGCATCCAAATTGGTTGTATCGACGCGAGCGACTTCAATGCGTTCCGCCGCGACATAGTCGTAAAGTGCTGGATCTGCCGCCAGGATTATTGGATGTAGCCGAAGACGCCGGACGGCTTCTACGTACGACCGGCCATTAGTCCGCGTATTTTCAATTAAAATGAGCGCTTTTCGCATTTTATCTGCCTCTGCTGTTACGTTCTGTGGGTGGCCCAGGCGATCTGCATCAGTTGTTTCAGCCGCTGAGGACGGTGCCCACTCCCGGCTGTAATTGCGCATGCACAATCGGCGAACGCGTACATCATAAAGAGCCAGAGTGAAGGAGCGTGCTGTCCCGAACATGATTTTCCCACTCACGGGCGACTTCTGACGTATTCGAGAGCATCTTGAGAAGCTCGTCGCGAGTCGTCCAGAGGAGCCATTCGTCGTCGTCTATTCCTAATGTTGGCAACCGAAGGACTGATCCATGGGGCTCTCGATGACAGTGTCCTGATCGATCGAATATTCTCTTTTTGATGTACCATTCGGCCACAAGTGAGTAGATGAAATCAGGGGACCAGTTCACCCAAGCAAGCGCGAATGCAAGGCGACCAAGCGGTGCTAGCAAACCACGACCCCTAAAGTCGTCGCGAAACCACATGTCACCGCGATAAGCGACTCGCCCGGTAATGCTGCGAGCGCTGGGTGCGTAACAACGACACGTTGAGTTAAGGCCTGATTTGCCGACGGGGTCCGCAAAGCAGGCGCGCAGCGACTCCAGATGCTCAACAAGTGTGGTTTTGGATAGATCGTATAGTCGCAATGCCTGTACATGGGCGACTCTGTCTTCTTGGTCACGCCCTACAATCCAGAAGGAGCTCTCAGGTGAAAGATCAGAGTAGTTCGGATTGAAGTTCGGAGTAGTTGGATATTTGCCTGGAAGTTTGCTGGTGATCGCCACGTACTGCCGAAAATCGTCGCCCATTGCAATATTGAGGCCTGCGTTGCGGGCTACATCATCTGCGCAGGAAATGTACTTTGAAACGTCAAGTGTGGTCACGTTGCTTTGCATGTTGGTACACCCCGTTTTATTGCATCGGACGGCTCTATTTCTAAAGCTCTGGCCAACGCTCGGATACTGCGGCATTAGGTGGGTTGACGGGCGGGGCGGCTCGCGGCCTCGAAAGGGAGTTAGTACCATTTACCCCGGACCGCCCTAGCGTTTCTGAATGCCATTAGGAAGCTCGCAACGGCGGAGCAAGTGTTGGCACGAGAACTTGTTCGATATAGGCGCCGAACGCTATGTCATGCGGATCGAGGAATTGACCCCTCCTATTGCCTCACCCAGGAATGTTACTGAAGTTGAGGGCACTGAGATACGGGCGCGCACTCCAACCAGTCGCCATTGCGTATGATCTGCCCGGCTATTTCAATCCGCCAAGCCTTGACGGCCTTTTGTACCGTCCGCAGGCTTTTCTCCGTGAAGCGTGACGGATCGGCGCTCTTTAGACGCTGCAGGACCGAGGCTGCCGAGAGCGCCGGATCCGCCTCTAGCCACGCTCGAATTTGGGTTCGAATGGCTCCAGCAGGCTCGGCTTTTTGGGTAAGGCTTAGTCCGTCGATATGGCCGCCGACGTGTCGGCCGTTTCTCTCCCCGCCTGCCAGGCCGTCTTCAGGCTCGAGGTGAATCGCTGGAGATCGATGGCGACCGGTTCTTCGGGCCCGCATTCGAGCCACGGCGATCGACCCGCTTTCCGAGCTCCTCCTGGGCAGCACGGATGCCCGCAAACAACGTCACCGGATTTTCCCTTTCCAGCATGCCGTCGTCTTTTGGCTTTCACGATCGGGCGATCCGTCGGCCGGGTAGCTCCGTCCTTCCAGGCCGTTCGCAAACTCGCGAGGAAAAGGTCGATCGGCTGAGCTATCCCGTCAGTGCGCATGGCCGGCGGCGTGTCGGCAAGCGCAGCGAGTCGCTCCTGCAGGGCGCGAATATCGCGCAATAGCAGGACTGGATCGAGCCCGGCGTAGATTTCCTGCAGACGGAGCGAGCTGCATCTTACGCGCGAGCGTCGGCAATCAGGCGCTGATGCGGCGTGGCTGGGCGGACTATACGTCTTGCGCACACGAGCACCGTCGCGCTGCTTCGCCATTAATTTGAACGATGGCTGAAAGAAGTTCACGAACAGCCGCGCTGATCGGTAGAGCTTCGCTAGCAGCGTGGCGGCCTCCAGTCCCTGGAACCGACGGTATCCGACCATCCTGCGCACCACGGCGCCATTCTTCTGCTCGACAAAGGCCCGGTCGTTCTTGCGGTAGGGGCGGCAGCGCGTGAAGACGATGTTGGCGGCGTCACAATAGCCTTCAGCGTCTCGTTCATGAAGACGGTGTCGTTGTCCGTATCCAGGCCGAGAAGCGCGAAGGGCAGTTGCTTGCGCAATTCTGTGAGCACACTCCTCAACAGTGTCTGTTCGCAACCCAGCAGCGGCGCACATTCCGTCCAGCCAGTCGCGATGTCGTGAGAACAAGGGTTTGGATGAAGCTGCCGCGAGCCCTAGGGCCGCAATGGGCGACGAGATCCGCCTCGACAAAACCTGGCGCCGTCATTCCAGCGCGCCGACGCCGGCCACCGCGGGCCACCACACTTCGGCATCCGGCAGACTACGATCGAATCTCATCGCCCCTTCACTCCAAGCACAAACGCCATCTCTTGGATGGCGCAACGGCGCTGAGCTATGCCTGCTACTTCCGCTGGCCGCTCATCGGATCGCGCTTCAACGTCTCCTGCACCATCAGCGACAGGCCGGGAAAGCCCATGCGCATATCCGTATAGCCGGTCG
The DNA here is from genome assembly GCF_000018545.1 of Sinorhizobium fredii NGR234. NCBI lineage: Bacteria > Pseudomonadati > Pseudomonadota > Alphaproteobacteria > Hyphomicrobiales > Rhizobiaceae > Ensifer > Ensifer fredii. Next base: position 225,306 of record NC_000914.2, on the reverse strand, counting down.
CGAGCGAGACCTTCACACCGATCGGGACCGGGATCATCGCCGCTCCAGCACATCAAGAATCCGACCGAGGGCATCAGTGTCGATGTCATTCTGGACCCCCAGGCGACGCCCACCGCCCGGCTCGATCGTCACCATGCTTGCCTTCTTGCGCGAGCGAGGGGCCGGCGGCGGCTCCGGTGATACCGGCCTCGGCGGCACTGGCGATGAATGTCGCCAGGAGACGTGGTCTCAAGAGAGCGGTTGTCGCGCTTGGCCGCCGGCTGGAAACGATCATGCATCGCATGTGGAGTGACGAAACGGAGTTTTTGCTGGAGCAGAAAAGAAGGTCTTGGCCCGGCTCAACGCTGCTGATTGAAGGCTCCGCGCCGAGCATGGGGTCTCGAGACCGAACGGTGGAGGTGAAGATATTCCGCCTCCGGCGGTATGGATGTCCTTCGCAGGACGATGGATGAGGTGAGTTCGTTGCAAGCGCTGTCCCGGTCGCATCAGTTGCGGTCAGGGCGTCTCCTAAATTTAGTCTAGTGCCCGTCCATAAACGCCTGTTTTTGTGGAATTTTCAAAGGTTTCTTGCCGGCTGACGCGTGTTTCTTGGACGCGTGATGGCGCAATGCCATGCAGATTATCACCCGAAGAGCGATCTGGCGGCAATGGGTCATGGGGTATCCGCCGACGCTCGCCGGGGTTTGCTCTGAACAGTGCCAGACAAGGGGAGTCAGGTGTGCCGGAGGCGGGCGAAGAGGGAGAGATTGTAAGCGACCGCCGAGGACCAGACATAAGCCTTGAAGTGGTCGAGGCCGCGCCAGGTGCAGCGCCCCAAGCCATAAGCGCGTTTCAGGCAAGAGATGCCGGCGTCGATGCCGGCGCGGAAGTTTCTGAGCTTGCGATAGACCCAGCGACTCCTGACCATGTCTTCGATCTTGAGACCGCGCTTCTTGTGGAAGGCCATGTCGCGTATGCCGCGGGCTTTGGCTCCGCTCAGATTTTCGCGGCTGGCATAGCCGCCGTCGGCCGCCGCCTGACGCGGCGGCTCGCCGTAAAAAGCGATGTGGCGTTCCAGCATCGGCAGCAAGCGCTCGCTGTCGGCCGGGTTGCCCGCTTCGATGACAAGGTCGAGGATCAGTCCGCTTGTGCCGGTGGTCAGATTGAGTTTGTGGCCGTAGTCGACGTCGCGGCTGCCCTTGACGATGATGTCGACATGCGGCTCGAACAGGCTCGCCAGCTTCTCGCCAGCCGGCACCGCCTCGCCGGCCAGGACCCGCCGCTCCGTCTGGGCAATGATCCGCTCGACCAGCGGCTTGTAGCGGCAGACTTGCGCCTGCCAGAGTTCGACCGCCGGGCCCGCCGTGAGGAGCAACTGTCCACTCGCCTGCTGCAGATAGCTCAAGGTGGTGCGCGCGATCTTGAGCAGTTCGCGGTAGTGCTTCACCCGTTTCGGGCGACCGCGGGTATATTCGATCGCTCGAGCCCGCTTCTTCGCCGCGCGGCAGTGATCGTGCCATGGGATGGCGCGACCCAGTGCATCAGCCTGCTGCAACAGTCGCACCATCACCCGGACAGCGTCCCATAACAGGCTGCTGTCGCTCGGCTCATGGATCGGTGCGGCGGTGACGGTGCTGTCCACACGCACGACCTTGCCGCTTTCCAGTTTCTCCTGCCGGGCGCTCGCCAGCAGCACCCGGTTGATCTCTTCAAAGGTTTGCGCCCGGATCGGGCTGATTGTCTTGTGCAAGACCGACTTCTTCGGGTTCCACCCCCACGGCAACCGGGCAAAGGCCCGGAAAGAGGCGGAGTCTTCGAAATGGAAGGCCAGTTCCTGATAGATCCTATGAGGAGAGGTGGATAGCGATCCGCGCTGTGACAAAGTGATGTCGCTTTCAATCAACACCTTACTCTGGAGAGGCCGAACATGCTCGCTGCGAATGAACGACCTGAAGCGCCGACCGCTATCCGCATTGATCTTGGCGCAATCTTCGTCTCCTTGGAACTCAGCCGTTCGAAATGGCTAATCACCTCGCTGTCGCCGGGCGGCGGCGAGAAGATGTCGAAACATGCGGTGGCGGCCGACGACATCGCCGGCCTGCTGGCGCGGTTTGCCGAGCTCAAGAGGAAGGCGCGGGCCCGGACCGGGCGCTACTTTCCCACCATCGTGATCCAGGAGGCCGGGCTCGACGGCTTCTGGATCCACCGGGTGCTGCAGGCCGAGGGGATCGAAAGCCACGTCGTCGATCCGGCCCCGATTCCGACCTCGCGCCGGCGGCGGCGGGCCAAGACCGACAAGATCGACGGTGAGACGCTGGTGCGCGCGCTGCTCGCCTATAAAAGGGGCGAGCCGCGCGTCTGTGCGATGCTGCGGGTGCCGACGCCCGAGGAGGAGGACCGTCGCCGCATCTCGCGTGAGCGCAAGGCGTTGACGAACGAGCGCGTACGCCACGTCAATCGCATCAAGGGCCTGCTGTTCAGCCAGGGCGTCTCCGGCTACCAGCCGCTGCGCCGCGACCGGCGCACGCGGCTCGAGGAGCTGAGGACCGGCGACGGCCGACCATTGCCGACGCATCTTAAGGCGCAGGTCGGCCGCGAACTCGATCGGCTGGAGCTGCTGATCGGACAGATCAAGGCAGTCGAGGTCGAGCGCGACGCCATGCTCGCTGCCGCGCCGGTCGGCTCTGCGCATTTCGCTGATTGTGAGCAGCCGGCACCGGCGATGCTGCTCGCCTTGAAAGGCATCGGGCCGGAGTTTGCCGCTGTCTTGTGGTCGGAGGGGCTGTCGCGTCATTTTGACAACCGACGACAGGTTGCCGCCTATGCCGGCCTTGCGCCGACACCCTGGCAGAGCGGCTCGGTCGATCACGACCAGGGGGTATCGAAAGCCGGCAATCCAAGGCTGCGAACGACGCTGATCCAGGGGGCCTGGCTGTGGTTGCGCCATCAGCCGCACTCAGCGCTCAGCCTGTGGTTCAAGCAGCGGGGGAAGCAGAACGATGGTCGTCTGAAGAAGAAGAAGACGATCGTGGCGCTCGCCTGCAAGCTACTCGTCGCGCTGTGGAAATACGTCAATGCCGGCGTCGTCATCGAGGGGGCCGTGATGAAGACCCCCTGATCCCGATCGCAACCGAAATTCTGCAATCTTCCAGGACCCGATCAGTCCTGGCGGATCTAGGTGGGACGAACCGCAGTTGAGTATGGCTTCAAACGCCGCTTGATAGAATGGTCTCGTCCTCCTGAGCCCTTGTCCGCCGCAAGCGGGATGTTGGTTCCGCTGTCTCGAACAGCGACCGTATATAAGTTGGATCTGGCTTGGCAACGAGCCGCGTCTTGCAATCGGGCTCAGACCGTGGATGCCGCAACAACCGATGGAAAGCAAAAAAAGTCACCCTGACGACAGTTCCACATTGACGCTCCTCATATAAACTCAACTGGCGATGCTGCTTGAGCAGCGCGCAGCGCAGCACAGCCTCGGCCGGCAGCCCCTCGCGGCCGGTCTCCTTGAGGCCATGCCGGCGCAGGTCCCGCGTCACCAGCCCGAGCAGATCGCGATGCTCATCCAGCCATTGCGACATCACCTTCAGTTCACGACCGATCTCGTGTTCGGCGAAAAGATCGAATATGCTCGCCTTGTCAAGCGAATCGAAGAATTGACCCCCCCTATTGCCTCACCCAGGAATGTTACTGAAGTTGGGGGCATTGAGATACGGGCGCGCGCTTCATCCAGTCGCCATCGAGTATGATCTGCCCGGCTATTTCCATGCGCCAAGCCTTGACGGCCATTTGCACCGTCCGCAGCGCTTTCTTGGTGAAGCGTGACGGATCGGCGCTCACAAGGCGCTGGAGCACCGCGGCTGCCGAGAGCGCCGGATCTGCCTCAAGCCACGCTCGAATCTGGGGCTCGAATGGCTCCAGCATGCTCGGCCTTTTCGGGTAAGGCTTGGTCCGCCGATAGGGCCGCCGATGTGTCGGCCGTTTCTCTCCGGCCTGCCAGGCTGTCTTCAGGCTCACGGTGAATCGCTGCAGATCGATGGCGAGCGGTTCTTCGGTCCCGGCATTCAAGCCACGGCAATCGACCCGCTTTCCGAGCTCCTCCTGGGCGGCACGAATTCCGGCAAACAGCATCACCGGATCTTCCCTTTCCAACATCGCCTGCAGCCGCTCCTTATCGGCCTCGGCCACACCGGAATGGGCAACCACCCCGCGCGATAGGCGGCACGGGCGGATGGTAGCGTTTGACGACGCGGGCGCCGATCCGTGTCTTCTCTCGCAGCTTGAACGAAGGCTGGAACAGATTGCCGTAGAGACGCACCACGTCGTAGAGACGCCCAAGGGCAGCCGTCGCCTCCGCGCCGACGAGCCTTCCGTAACCGACCAGCCGTCGCACGATCGCGCCGTTCTTCTGCTCGACCCAAGCCTGATCGTTCTTTCGATACGCGCGCGAACGGGTCACCTCCAATCCCTGACTTCGGCACCAGCAGACCACACGTTCGTTCATGAAGGCGCTATCGTTGTCGAAGTCCACGCCCTGCAGCGGGAATGGAAACAGCGAGCGGGCCTGATTGAGGGCAGCGATAACGAGACCGCTTTCGCGCGTGCGGACTGGCACGCACTCGGTCCAGCCCGTAGCGATATCGGTTAGCACCATCGTCTGCACGAAACTACCGGACGAAGAGGTCCCCGAATGAGCCACGAAGTCGACCTCGACATAACCGGGCAGCGGATCGTTCCAGTCCCCGAAAGTGCGCACCGGGACCGAGCGGCGAACAGCAGAACTCATTCCAGCGCGCCGACGCTGGCCACCACGAGCCACCACACGTATCTCTGACAGCAACCGGTCCATCGTCGCCGCACTGACGGTCAGTAGCTTATCGCGAAGCTCGGTACTCAGATCGAGCCGGCCGTGACGCTCAAGAGCTGGCAGCAAAATCGGGATCAGCGGCTTCAGACGTTTCGAGCAGAGGCGATCGGATGCTTCCCACAGAGCCACCAGCGCTTCCCGAACCTCGGGACCATACCTGACAGCATATTGCCGAGCGCAAGGCGGCTCGCTCTCACTAGGGCGGAGCACTCGGATCGCATGCTTGCGGTGATATCCGGTAACTGCGACGAACTCATCTAGGATCCTTTGCTTGTCCGCCCGACAGCTCGATCGATATCGTTCGATGATCGCCTCGACCAGTTCCGTCCGTGTCGCCATGCTGATCCGCCGTGCCATCCATCCCCCGAGCCGGAACAGCGAACCATGGCCATCCCATCGGGAGCATCAACACTATCGGTAACATTTTGCTTGAGGCAATGCGGGGTCAATTTTTCATTTCGCCCGACACGCCTGGACGGTGCGTTCTTGGCGCATTGTCGGCTCCGGCGGTTACGGGTTTATCTTTAGAATCAGTAGCTTGATCTAAAGTATACCTGAAGCCGCCGGGCTTTGCCCGCCGAGATATCGTGATTAATACAATAATTTCAGCAGTTTAACGTTTATGGACGGGCACTAGTCTAGATTAGACCGCTGCATTCTTCCGACCCCATGGTGGGAGGGCCAGGGTGCCGATCCCCGAAAAGAAAAAAGAACCCGCGGAGACCATTTCAACGCTAGCCGGAACGTAAAGCTCAAAAGCGCTTGACCACAACCGCCGAATAGAGAAGTGCTCGCACCAGGAGTTGCAGCCTTCAGGTCATCCGGCCTTCACCGTGGGATACCGTCAGCCTCGCGCAAGCGACGATGTGCTGAGCCAGTGCGCATGCGTTTGTCACCACTGCCCATTTATAGCGCTGAGGTTTGCGACATCCCGCAACGGTACGTTAGGCCACCGGCGTTGCATCGGGAGGGATGGAGAGGGTTGCAATCGCCGCAAGCACAGATGTGATGCCCGCCAAAACGAATATAGCCGACAACGATTCTGTGATCACTACCCCAGCAATGGCCGCTCCTAGTGGGAAGCCCGCTTGGTTTACGCTTATCGAAATGGACATCACTCGACCAAGCTGTCGGGGATTGGTGCGCCGTTGGCGCAAGGTCAGCATCGCGACATCAATAGGACCGGACATTGCGCCAGCGAGCAACAGGCCGATCGTCAGGCCACGGAAGCCGAATTCCGCTGCAATGGGCCACGTGGCAAAAGCGGTTACGGCCATTCCGGCGGTCATAATGTGGCGCTCGCGCCCAGTGGTGCACAGATGTCCAGCGAGGAGCGCACCAACACCTCCGGCGATACCGACCAGAGCCCATAAAAGCCCTACTACTGTACTGCCCGCCGCAACAGTGTAGTTACCGGCAACGAACACCGGAATGACCACGTGAAGGGCGCCCCATGTCATTTGATACAGCGACTGGGAGACGGCCAGACCGCGTAATGTGGGCTGTCGGACCACCACATAAATGCCTTTGATCGCTTGGCGTAGCAAAGATGTGCGTGAGGATGCCAGCCCTGGCAGGCGCTGGACCTGGGATAAGCAGACCGCGGCACCTGCACAGGCCGCAGCGATTAGAGACATCGCAGCTTCTGGCCCGAGCCATCCGACGAGTCCGCCCGCCATCGCCGGCCCCACCACATCGACGATGGAATAGACCGCAGTGTCTAGCGCATTCGCCTGATCAAGCGCGTGTGGTGGAACGAGTCGGGGCAACAGCGTGCGGATTCCAGCAATGCCTAAGGGGCCGGCTAGCGAAAATAGCATCGCCAGGGTGCATACGACTGGAGGACTGGACCAACCAAGCCAACCGGCAAGGCTAATCGCGGTAATGAAGGCAGTGCTAGCGATCATGTCGATCCTTACTGCGATTGTCGGTCCTACGCAATCAAGCAAAACACCTGCGAGCGGACTTACAATCAGGCCCGGGACAATTGCTGCAAATGTAAGCCACCCAGCCAGAACTGGTGACGAAAAACGCGCCAGCGCGAACAGCACCAATGTGAGGACGAACATGCGTCCGGCCAGGCGGGACAAGGTTGCAGCAAGAAGCAAGGAGAATAGGCCAGGTATCTTCGAAAGGCTTCTGTATGAAATTTGTCGTTCCATGGTGACCTGCACACGGGCGCTATGTTGGTTGCAGTTTACGAGACATCCGGACGTGTTACTGGGGGGCCGGGTCCTTTCGAGCACACGACAAGTCCAAGAGCAGCGTATCCGTAGCCGCCGACACCTTCCCGCATCAGACAATCGGCACTGCTTTTGGCCGTGTCGCCAGTCTAACAAGTCGAGTGTCTGATTCTGTTTATAGACTCGCTCCGACGGCGTGCCGCATGATTAAGGCTGAAAATGAAAACCTCCTCCAGCGATCCAGGCGGAGCACCCGCTCGCCTCCTTCCTAAGATATAGGCATTGATGGAAATCGAAGAATAGCCCAACACGATACTACCAACGTAAATAGGTGCACGAGATGGCGCTCTATGCTGAGACTCTCCACGAAGCTCAGTGCGATTATGCCTTTGTTCACGTTAGTGGCGGTGCCGACCACATGCTTATCTTCTCGGTCAGCATGATCAAAGTTTGCACGTGATCTGGTAATGTTAGCCCCCGCAATGCGAGTTGAAGAATGCCCAACGTCCAGAGTTTAGCGATTATTGTCACTGACCCGCGACTGATAATCTCGACTTGGAAAGATCGCTGTCCAGCGCCGCTGAGCTCGGTCGGCGGCATGCCAATTCTTGCCCGCTTGGTCTCTCAATTGGCACAGGCGGGGGTACAAAAAACGATCGTGTTCGCATTAGATGGTATCGGCGACGTTAAACGTATTCTCAACAACCGCATGAAGCGCATGGAGCTCGTGATACGTATCATGCCGACCCCGGGCTCTGGTCGCCTTATAGATCTAGCAACTATTACGGAAATCGCTGAGTTCCACGGTCAAGTTTTAGTGTTCACTGAGAACGCTGTCATCGATCCCTCACTGATTCAACGTTTATTGCGATCATCTGACCGCAATATCACGGTAGTAAGCAGATCAGAACGCAGACGATGCTTGCGTTTATTGGGCGATATTGGAGGCCGTCTTACTGCCATGTTGCCCGGTGACTCTCCCATTCGAGAAAGTGCTTCTGCAGACGTTAGCCCCGTCGGGATCTATAAATTTGATCCCGCACTTCTCCGAGCGATTGCTCGTATCCGCCCCCATCGGTTTAATGACGATCTGGAGTTCTTCGAAACCGCTTTAGGGCTTCAACGCCATCAAATTTACTTGATGTATGCCGACCCTCAACACGTAAGGAGAGTGAATGATGCCACCGATCTTGAGGCGGCAAATTTTGCGTCTAGTTCCAGCGGCGACCAGTTTAGTATACTTGAACGATTGCAAGCGGGGAACTGGCGATATCCAGCCAGTGAGCACATCTTGCTCTGTAATCATCATTTTCCTCCAGCCTCAGTAGTCGACCGACTGCGCGAACGTTTGCAGGACCTGCTCTATCTTCAGCCCTCCGACCAGCTCGATATTATAGCAAAGCTCTCGGAAATGACAGATCTTCCGGCTCGAAATCTTGCAGTTGGTAACGGCGTGGGCGAGTTAATTAAAGCCCTCTACGGCTACCTCGATCCGAGAATCGTGATTCCAACCCCAACATCCGCGCAGTACATTGATGCCGTCGAACCAAATAAAGTGAGTCGTTTCGAGCTTCCGCCTGAGAACTTTGACTTAGACGTGGAGGCTTTCGCAAATTTTGCAAAAAGGCGGCAAGCGTCCGTCGCTGTACTGGTCAACCCAAACAACCCAACAGGACGCTTGGTTCCCGTCCAGGAGATAGAATGGTTGGCGTCACAACTCGCTATAGAGAAGTGCCGGCTCGTGGTCGATGAGACGTTCATAGAGTTTTCAGTGGCAGGGAAAGGAAATTCGGTAGAGAAGCTTCTCAGCGTTTTTCCAAAGATGGTCATTCTTAAAAGCCTAGGTGCGATAATGGGCCTGGGAGGTGCCCAGATCGGCTATCTTGCTTCGAAAGACGAACAACTCACCCACGGAGTTCGCCGGCGGCTTCCGCTTGGGAACATAAATGGCATCGCAGAATATCTCCTTTGGATTTTGCCAGAATTTCGCGAGGAGTGGGAAGCAAGCTTTCGTCGCACTCGAGCAGACGTTGTGTCCTTCTCTCGAATGTTGGATACTATCCCGGAGCTTGAGGTCCACCCTTCCCAAGCAAACTACCTCTTCTGCAGAACTCCTGAGGCTTGGCCAAGTGCGAAGCATGTTGCCACGATGCTTGCGAAGCGATACGGCGTGTTGGTCCAGAACTGTGAAAATCAGTGTATGAAGTATGGTGACCGATACCTGCGCTTGACTGTGCTACCCTATGAGGAGAATCGTTACCTTGTGTCGGCACTCCGGCGGATTAATGAAGAACTGGTAGAATGGTCGACACAAAGTAAGCGCGCGGGTACGGCGTATCATTTGGGGTGCTGATCTTGAATTTTCTGCATGAGTCATGCGGAGAATCCTATGAGCGACAGTGTCAGTCAGCCGCGAACATTCGAGCTTTTGACGGCGGCGCCGGTGCGGGCGCGACGCAAGCCGCGGGACCGGCCGGACGAGGAGAAGGACCGCCTGATTGCCGAGACGTTGACCTGCCCCCTGGAATGTCCCGGGTTCGAGGTTGGTCTGTTCTCCGAAGATGGAGACAGAGAACGCAGCGATCCCGTTTCGACGAGCAGATCATCGGCATTTTGCAGGAGCACCAGGCTGGTTTGTCGGCCGTCGAGCTGTGCCGCAAATACGGTGTCACCGACGCGACCTTCTACAAGTGGCACACAGAGTATGGCGGCATGTAGGTCTCCGAGGCGAAGCGTCTGAAGGCGCTCGAAGAGGAGAATGCCAAGCTGAAGAAGCTGCTGGCCGAGCAGATGCTGGATGCCGCCGCACTCCGCGAGCTTCTTGCAAAAAATGTATGGTCCGCCTCGTCCGTGCAAGGGTACGCGACATCGTGAATGACAATTCCAGTTGCATAAATGTATCCGGGCCTCTCGCGAGTGGGCTGCGGTTGCAGCCAGGCCATGAGATCCGCACATGCCGTTCCCAATAAATGGTTCGGGCACGAAGCCCGCTTTTTTGAACAGGACTTATACCAACGAGCGGTGATCATGACCGATGCGCCCATTCGCGGAGTCCGATGGACATGATCTTCCACGGCTGGTCGACGAGCTTGTTCCATGCGGCGCAGCAATGGGTGACGATGTCGTCGTAGTCCTTGAAGATACGGTTGGAGAGCCAGTTGTCGCGCATGAACTGCCAGACGTTTTCGACTGGGTTGAGTTCCGGTGAGCGCGGCGGCAGGAACATCAAGGTGATGTTGTCCGGCACCTTCAGTTTCGGCGTCACGTGCCATCCGGCCTGATCGAGGATGAGCACCGCATGGGCGCCGTCATCGACGCTCCGGCCGATCTCGGCGAGGTGCTCCTGCATGGCCTCGGTATCGCAATAGGGCAGGACCAGGCCCGCGCCCTTTCCCTTCCGCGGGCAGACGGCCCCGAAGATGTAGGCCCACATATGTGGACGGCTCCCGCTTGCAAGTGTTTTCTGCAGATATTTTTGACCGGATCGCTTGCTTCCATATGTGCGGCCTTTTGGTGTGGTCGCACATGACCACTGGCCAAGATGATTTCCGCAACGCGTATTCCTAACATGGTCTCGACCTTTAGCGGTCAGTGGGCCTAACGGAGTTTCACGCGTCTTGGATCGTCCGATCGCATCATCTGCTCTTCGCTTGCAAGTTCACAGCATCAGCTCACACGGTAGCATTTTGTCTTTGCTCACCGTGGTGGCTGAACTTTTATGATGTCTGCGCTTGGCCTTCTGCCTGGCGATATGACTCGCCGCTCGTCATAAGCTTCCACGCAATCCGCGCCAGCTTGTTGGCGAGCGCTACGGCAACCAACTTTGGCCTTTTCCGCTGCAGCAGCCCCATAAGCCATGCAGAGGCGTGCCTGCTGCGGCCTGTTCTGACTTGCTGTAGAAGAGATGTCGCGCCAACCACCAAGATGCTCCGCAACATTTCGTCGCCAGCCCGGGTAATGACACCAAGCCTGACCTTTCCGGCAGTTGAATGGTCCTTCGGCGTCAGACCGATCCATGCTGCAAAGTCGCGGCCCGATTTAAACATTCGAGGATCCGGTGTCTTCATCAAGAGAAGGGAGGCGCCTATCGGGCCGACACCCGGGATCTCGGCCAGGCGTTTGCTGCATTCATCAGCACGATGCAACTTCATCAACTTTTCATCGAGCGTTTTGATCTGGCAAGCTAGCTCGCGGTATTCCTGTCCATGCAGCGCGAAGAGATCCTGCGCCAGTTCCGGTAGGGACGGGTCAGCGGCAATGCGCTCCAATAGCGCTTCGATGCGGCACATGCCTTTGGCCGCAACGATGCCAAATTCCATGGCAAAACCGCGAATGGCATTGGCGAGCTGTGTCCGATTGCGGATGAGTCTCTCTCGCATACCGACCAGCATTAACGCCGCCTGCTGATCAGCCGTTTTCATTGGCACGAAGCGCATGGTCGGGCGGCTCATTGCCTCACACAATGCTTCCGCATCCGCGGCATCGTTCTTGCCCCGTTTCACATACGGCTTGGCCAGTTGCGGTGCTATCAACTTTACTTCATGGCCGAACGAACTTAACAGCCGTGCCCAGTGATGTGACCCACCGCACGCTTCAAGTGCGATAATGGTCGGCGGTGTTTTCTCGAAGAACTTCACCATTTCCCGGCGCGACAGCTTCTTACGAAGGATTGGCTGCTCAACCGCATTCACACCATGCAATTGGAAGACGCTCTTTGACGTATCCATACCAATTCGGATAATCTGTTCCACGGACGGTTTCCCTCGATTGAGAACTTCAACGAACTCATTCTGGCACATTCGATGCCGTTGGGAGCCGTCCACCTCAACATGGTGCGCTGATCCAAGGGCGCGGATGGTCTGGTGCCACGACGCGCCCATCGGCGCGTGATCTTGTTCTTCTGGCCTATGCGCGCTTCGTCGGCCCACCAGAGTTCGATGTCCGTGCCTTGCGGGAGCCGGCTTCGGATTTCCGCCAGAGCGGCGGGGAAGTCTTTTTAAAAGCGTCTACTTCCAGCTCGTTCTGAGCGTAGTGGCGTGGGCGAGCCGACAGCTTGGCAAAGCCGAGCGCCTTCAACTCGCGGCCGACCGTCGTCTCGTCCATCGAGATGCGGAATTCCTGGAATATCCACTGAACCAGGTCCTTGCGCCGCCAACGGACAACACCGTGGATCGCCGGGATCGGGCCGCTCTCGACGACCTTTGCAAGAGCCTGGCGCTGAGCGGCATTCAACTTCGCTCGGCCGCCAGGCGCTTTGCCATTCACCAGTCCATCGGGGCCGCGCGCGTTGAAACGCAGGACCCAATCCCGCACAATCTGCAGCGTCACGCTGCCGATCCGTGCCGCATCCGAGCGCGGGCCGCCGTCATAGATCGCGGCAAGAGCCAGCAACCGCCGGGCCTGATTGGCATCCTTCGTCTGCCGTGCGAGCTGTCGAAGAGCAGCTCCGTCGAAATCATCACGCAACAAAACCGCCGAACCCATCGCAAACCTCCTGTTTGCAGCATGGATTCAGATTCGCGACACCTTGGGAATCCCATGAGAGTCAGAAACGGCGCTCGTTGGTATTACGGCATGTTGATCCACTGTTTCGTCATCACTATTCCCGAGCCTTGCAATCGAGCTTGGATCGCCAGGTGAAGGCAGGGTCTCTGCGTTCGTAGAGCGCTCCAGGCTTGATCAGGACGACCCAGACAATCCGGGCCATCTTAGCGGCAAGTGCGACGACGACTTTGTAGGGTGCATCCGAGTTTGAAGGCCATCCAGCCAGTTCCCCAATCGATCTCTTGTTCGGTCGAGATGCCGAAAGCATGATCGTGCGCCATGTACGAGCAGTTTGCGCACGTAGCGGTTTCCTCGTTTGCTGATGCCGAGAAGCTTCTGCTTTCCGCCGGTCGAGTATTCGCGCGGCAAAGGCCCAGCCACGCAGCTAGATCGCGGGCTTTTTGGACTTGCCGACCGTTGCCAATGGCCGCGAGGAGTGCAGTCGCACCCAAAGCTCCGATCCCGGGGATCGTCATGAGCCGTCGAGCCACATCCTCGCGACTGGCGATCGCCTCGATCTCGTATAGCGCGGCGATCAGGATGAGACGGCGGCGACAATCTGGATGAGACTCTTATGTCGCGGTCGGCATGAAGGTATCATGTTGATTGTCGCTGGCAAGGGTCTCATCGTGTTCTGATTGTCGCTCCGCGACAATCAGGGAAGCACTTTTGGTTGTCGCGAAGGCGGCGGGTCTGCCGCGGTGGCGTTTGGCTTCCATGGCGGAACGTCGCCGATAGCTTTCGACGTTCATTTCGAAGATCGTTGCGTGATGAACAAGTCGGTCCACCGCGGCAAGCGTCATGGCCGGGTCCGGAAAGACGCGGTTCCATTCTCCGAAGGGCTGATTGGCGGTTATCATGATGGAACGCCGCTCATATCTTGCGGAGATGAGTTCGAACAGCACGCTGGTTTCGGCCTGGTCCTTGGTGACGTAGGCCAGATCGTCGAGGATGAGCAGATCGAACTTGTCGAGCTTTGCGATGGCGGATTCGAGCTGGAGTTCACGCCGTGCGACCTGAAGCTTCTGGACGAGGTCGGTCGTGCGCGTGAACAGCACCCGCCAACCATTCTCGATCAGCGCGAGGCCGATGGCGGCGGCGAGATGGCTCTTTCCGCCGCCCGGCGGACCGAACAGGAGGATATTGGCACCTTTGGCGAGCCAACTGTCGCCGGCGGCAATGGCCATGACCTGGGCCTTGGAGACCATGGGCACGGCGTCGAAAGCGAAGCTCTCGAGCGTCTTTCCGGGCGGCAGATGCGCCTCGGCGAGGTGACGTTCGATCCTGCGATGCGCCCGTTCAGCCAGTTCATGCTCGGCGATGGCCGAAAGGAAACGAGCCGCAGGCCACCCTTCACGATCGGCCTGTTCGGCAAATTGCGGCCACAGCGTTTTGATCGTCGGCAGCCTCAGGTCATTGAGCATGATGCCGAGGCGGGCTTCGTCGATGGTGTTGTGGACGTTTTTCATGCGGCCTCTCCCGCATAAGCAGACCCCATCAGGGCTTCATAGCTATTGAGCGATGCGAGCTGCACATGCACGGTCGGCAACTGATCCGGGTCCGGACCGAAGATGGCTCTCAAGGCCATCAGGTCGGGCAGTTTGCGGGCGTCGAGCGTTCTGGCAAGCTCCTCGGCCAGTTCACGCTCGCAACCGCGATCATGAGCCAGGGCCAGCAATTCGACGGTGATCTTGCAAGCCTGCCGGTCAGGCAGTTGCTCGATGAGAGCGTCGAAAGCCCTGCGATATTCCGGCCGGGGGAAGAGCTTGTCGCGATAGACCAGGTTGAGAAGCGCCATGGGCTTTTTGCGCAGAGAGTGGATGACGTGGTGATAGTTGACGACCTGGTCATGCTTGCCGCTCGCGTGGGCGCGACCTCGTGGCAACGTCAGCAGATGCGTGCCGCCGATGAAGACGTCGAGACGATCGTCAAACAAACGCACACGCAGCCGATGGCCGATCAAACGGGAGGGGACGGTGTAGAAGACTTTGCGCAAGGCGAAGCCGCCGGTGCGCGACACGGTGACGACTACCTCCTCGAAGTCGGTGGTGCGGCGCTCGGGAAGCACCTGCAGATGCGGGCGCTCGGCATCAATGCGCTTGCCATGCGCGGCATTGCGGCGGCTGACGATCTCGTCGATGAAGGCGCGGTAGGAGCGCAGATCGTCGAAGTCTCTGGTGCCGCGCATCAGGAGTGCATCGCGGACTGCGTTCTTGAGATGGCCGTGGGAGCTTTCGATTGAGCCGTTCTCGTGGGCGACGCCCTTGTTGTTGCGCGTCGGCGTCATCCGGTAGTGAGCGCACAGCTCCTCATAGCGGTTTGTCAGATCGACCTTGGCATCGGCATCGAGGTTGCGGAAGGCAGCCGACAGGCTGTCGCTGCGGTGATAGAGCGGCGAACCGCCGACCGACCACAGGGCGTTCTGCAGGCCCTCCGCCAAGGCGACGAAGCTTTCGCCGCCAAGGATGACATGGGCGTGCTCAAAACCCGACCAAACCAGCCGGAAGTGATAGAGCAGATGGTCGAGCGGTTGGCCGGCGATCGTCACGCTGAGGCTGCCCATGTCGGTAAAATCCGACAGCCCTAGTCGGCCGGGCTCGTGCGTCTGGCGGAAGATCACCTCCTGTGCTTCACCGTGAACCGCCCGCCATGACCGGATGCGCCGCTCAAGTGTGCGGCGAATGCCTTCGGGCAGTTCCGGATGACGCCGCAGCATCTCGTCGTAAACGGCGACCGCACGAATGCCGGGAGCGGCCTTGAGGAGCGGAACGACCTCCGCATCAAAGATATGCTCAAGCGGATCGGGTCGACGCCGACCGCGGGGCGGCTTGTTCTGCGACGGAAGGCGCTGCTCTTTCTCCATGCGGAACGCCGTCGCCCGGCTGATCGACGCCTTCGCGGCGGCGACCTCAACAGAATGCGTTTGTCGGTACTTCATGAATAATCTCATCTGATGATCGGTTACATGGCGACCCGGCACAAAGGTGGTTCTCCATTCCAGAAAACCGCCACCGTAGCGGGCCGACCGCGATCATGAGACGCCTAAAAATTGCGCCGCGGCGGGGGTGTAACTCCGGTCGGGCTACGCCCTCCCTTCGTCACACCCCCACCGCCGAGTCTCATCCTGATTGACGCTGAGTCTCACCTTGTTTGTCGCCGCGCAATCTCGCGTGTGACGTCACCAATGCGCTTCTCCAATTGGCGCAGATCGGTGAACAGCTCTGCGAGCAGCTTACGCATCGCCGACGAAAGGTCGTTTTGATTGGTCCTCGAGAACCAGTGGCAGGTCGAGCTTGAACAGACCTGCGCCCTGGCGTAGGGCGACCCCGTGTTCGAGGCAGAAGGCTCGCATCTGATTGATCAGACGCGTTCTCGTTCCGATCATCTGGCCCCGCACCCGATGCAAAGCCCGAAGATCGGCTTGTTCCTCGCTCTTGAGTGCAGCAAATCGCATCGTTGGTCGCGTGGCTGCCTCAGCGATCGCCTCCGCATCGATGATATCGGTTTTGTTCGACTTTACGTAGGGCTTCACAAACTGCGCGGGGATCAAGCGCACCTTGTGTCCGAGCGCCTGTATCTTCCTGGCAATCCACCGAGATCCTGCGCACGATTCCATCCCCACGATCGCCGGTGCTGCGCGCGCGAAGAACTGTAACAGCGTGTCGCGTCGGAAACCAACCTTCTGGACTGGCACGCCATCGCTCCGAGGCCGACGACGTGGAATATACTCTTGCCGATATCAATTCCGTAGACAGCCGCTGGGCGCGGCAGATTGCGTTGTGGTATTGCAACCTCCTTCGGTTTGACAGCCTCAGAATGCGGCAGGAGGACAAGGCGGACCATCCCATTAATGGTAGGGCCTGCCGCCAAGCGTGAAGCCGGCGCGCATCTGAAGGCCGTCATGGGTCTGTCGGAGCGGCGGGCCTGCCAGATCATATCCGCTGACCAGAAAATGGTGCGCTATCGGTCACGCCCTATAACTTGAACCGCCCGCACACGGTCCTCAACGGCTTGACCCCAAGGAGCAGAAGGCTGGCGCGAAGGTGGCCCGACCTCTGCAGCATGGGATTTCAGAAGCAACCTTTACAACTGGAAAGCCAAATACGGCGGCATGGTGCTTTCCAAGGCGAAGCGGTCTCTTGGCCTTAGCCTTTCGTCTTGGCCCGCTAGGGACGGCGTGCCCTAGGATGAAGATCGTCCCCTCGCACTTGTGTTCAGCTTTGTCCGTTTGAGACTTCCATGTGCGAAACCCCAGAGACTGAGGGCGGGTATTCCGTCGGCGTGGCGCGAAAAAACGTAAGTTTTCTCCCCTTGTTCTCATTCGTTGGCACGCCGATTGCATTGGACTCCGTGTAAGCGCGTGGGATGAGACCAACTGTTACCCTCGATTAGCGACCAAATTCGAGCAAATGAGAGTGACAGTTACCAGACAACCAAGGAGTAGCTCATGCGAATAGCCGTCGTGTGTAACAGTGCTTTTACGGGTGTAATCAATCGGTTCGGTCAGCCTTATCCGCAGCCGCCGCAGCCTTGGCCGCAGGGCCGGATAGCGGACAGCGTGGTGGCGGCCCTGCAAGAATGCGGCCACGAGACGCTGCTGTGTGAAGGCGACAAAGGACTGCTCACTACGCTTGAGCGGTTCATGCCACCCGATCCGCTAGCCCGTACTTCGGGAATGGTCTTCAACTTGGCCGAGGGAATTCAGGGCGAGTACCGTTTCACCCATGTTCCGGCTATGCTCGAGATGGCCGGCGTCCCCTACACCGGATCGAGCCCTCTGGGGCATGGGCTGACCGACGATAAGGTCATCAGCAAGACGCTTATGCGCGATAGCGGCGTGCCCACGCCGAACTTTAGTATTATGCGCCGCGGCACCGAGAGTACCGACGATCTCCGATTCCCAGTCGTGGTGAAACCGCGTCACGAGGACAACAGCTTCGGATTGCAGCTCGTACATGAGCCGGCTCAATTGCAGCAAGCAGTGAAAATGATCGTCACGAAGTATGCGCAGGATGCGCTTGTGGAAGAATACATCGATGGGCGAGAAATCCACGTCGCGCTGTTGGGAAACCAAGAAGTCGAGGTGTTGCCTATGGTGGAATTTGAGCTTGGCGAACACGAAGCCCCTCTTCTAACCTGGGAAGCGAAGTACTTGGCGGCCGTGCAGCCGCCAAAGACCTGTCCGGCGAAAATCGAGAGCAAGCTCGCGACTTTGCTGCGGGATATTTCTGTTGCGACCTTCCGCGCCTGCCAGTGCCGGGATTATGCTCGCGTCGACCTCCGGCTCGACCGTTCCGGCCAGCCCTTTGTTCTTGAGATAAACTCGATGCCGGGACTCAGTACTCACTCCGCTTATGTTTTAGCCGCGATGACTGCCGGACACAGTTACTCTAGCTTGATCAATGGCATCCTCGACGTCGCCCATAGGCGGTACTTCGGAAACGGCATCCTAGGGTGAGGGTGGTTCAGTCATCATAGCCCAAAGATGGCGGCAACTGCGATACAGATTTCCGAAAAAGGTTTAGGCGTATCGGTCGCAGCAGCTGTCAATCTGATCCACGCATTAGCGAGTGTCATACAGGAATGATAGCTGCATGCGGCTCGGTACGGCGGATGCCCCTTGTCTCGATGCTCTTGTCCCGATCAAGCCGGAAAGCATGGATGAAGTCGACGGCTAAGAGTTCATGAACGTCGCCGCGGTCGCGGTCGCGCACAAAACGACACGCGCCGTAGGAACAGTGCGGGTTTGCGAGGAGAGGTGAATGTGACGACAAACCGGTATGGTGCGGTTTGGGAAACACCGATGAGACGATGCAAAAGAGCTCGTCCGTTTGACTGGCCTCCGATCGCGAATACCATCAAGGCCTGCGGTCAAGCAGCTCGCACAAACATGCCGGAAACTGACCGCAAGCACCGTGTCTGCCGTGATGTTCAAATTACACCTGTAAACATGGAGAGATTCACACTCGTCCCTATGCCCGATGGTCGTGCGGTGGCTTGCCACGTACGGGCCCCGGCTGCCGCGGCTCATATTTCGCCGAGCGCTCTCGCGTCTCTTGCACTGCCAAAAACCGTTCAGCCCGGCGGAACAATTCTCGCCCGTCGTTGAATCAAAAAGCTAGCCCAGAACACCAAGGAAGAAATATGGAGAAGTGCTCACACGAGAGCGGTCGTCATTCGGCGGAGAATGACGGCAAATACGATATCACTGGTTCGACGGCGACGAACGTCGTGGACGGTTTCACAATGGTGGCAGTTGGCGACGTTATCGTGTCGCGAACCCTGGCGAACGGGCACCATCCGGGCTTTAGTGAGATCGTCGAGCTCCTGCGAGCCGCAGACGTAACTTTCGGCAACATGGAGACGCTGATCTTCGACATCAGATCATTCAATGGAACACCGCAGGCTGAGTACGGGGGGGCGTATCACGTCAGCCTTCCCGAGATTGGACCTGATCTGAAGGCGATGGGGTTCAATATTATGGGCCGCGCAAACAACCATTCCTTGGACTGGGGCGTCGAAGGCATGCGTGAGACGAGCCGGATCCTCGATGAGAGCGGCATCATCCACGCCGGTGTGGGTGAAAGTCGCGCACAAGCCAGCGCTGCACGTCTTTTAGAAACGGCCCGCGGTCGCGTCGCTTTGCTCTCATGCGCCACCTCATTCACGCCGATGTCGCGTGCATGCGATCCAGCGGGCGAGGCACCAGCCAGGCCTGGAGTCAATGCGCTCCGTCTAGAGAGAAGCGTCGTCGTCGAGCCCGACATGCTTGAGAGCCTAAGAAAGATACGTGATGCCTTGCCCAATCCTGGGCCTAAACACGATGATCGCGAAATGTTGGTGCTCGCAGGAACGACCTATAGAACCGGCAAAGACGTCGGCTACACCTATGCGGCTAATACGCGAGATCTGGCCGATATTTTAAGAAACGTTCGGCGCGGCAAGCAATATTCCGATTTCTGCATTTTTACAAACCACGCACACGAGCCGGGAAATTGGAGCGAAGAGCCGGCCGATTTTGAGCAGGCGCTTGCTCGCAAGCTAATCGATGCGGGAGCGGACGCGTACGTTGGACACGGACCGCACCGACTGCGTGGCATCGAAATCTACAAACGCCGGCCCATCTTCTATAGTCTGGGGAACTTCTTTTATGATGACCTCCGGACACCCGTTGGGGCGGACATGTACGATGTGTACGACAAGGACCCACAGGTGGACACCGATGCCGAAGTAACCGCAGCGGAAGAAACAATGGGTTACCCTACGGCTGCAGGGTTCATAGGCGCGCTCGCCGAACCGGTGTATTACGAGAGCGTCGTCGCAGTTAGCCGCTTTGAGGAGAACCAACTGGCCGAACTGCGGCTTTATCCAATCGAGCTCGGTTATTCCAAAAGGCTTGCGAACAGGGGCGTCCCTAGTCTTGCTCCACGCCCTCAGGCAATCTCGATTCTTGAACGCCTGCAGAGGTTGTCAGAGCCGTTTGGAACGAGAATCACCATCGAGGACCGTGTCGGTCTTATTAGACTGTAACCACGCATCGTCACGAACCTCCCAAGCTGCGATTTCTCGCCCGTATGGGGTCGCTCTTATCGGCTGAGCAGGGAACTGATAACAGATGGCTCAAGGAAAGCGATGTTCCAAGCCGGTTTCAGTTGACTTGTAGAACTGATCCCTGCTTATCCTCGTTCGTGTAGAAGGAATGAGGGAGCGGTTTGGTGTCGCTGTCTGAGAGCGAGCTACATGCCAAGCGTGCAGTTGCTGATGCGGTACCGTAATCTCATCCGTAAACGCCATGATCTGCCGGCTCAGAATATCCAGCGAAGTGCGTGCATAAGCCCAGGCCGTTGGCATCGGACAGCGGTTGCTGCGACTTTGCCAGATTAGATAGCGCCGGGATTGGCCACAAGACCAGATTCTGCCAATGCGCCCGCAGCGCATGTGCGACCATGGTGCGCTGGCGAACGAGCAACGCTCGCGCGCGGTGGATCACGAGAATGCCTTGCTGCTCCACCGTCGTCACAGGCACGAACCGCATCGTCGGGAGCCGCACAGCTTCGCAGATTGCTTCGGCGTCCAGCTCGCTCTTGCCACGCTTGACACAGGCATCACATAGGAGAGCGGGACGCTCGTGCCCATCGCCGCGAGCGTGCGAGGCCAATGATGCGCTGTTCCGCGCGCTTCCATCCCGATCAGGCATGATGGTAGCTTCGAGAAGAAGGGCAGCATTTGCGTGTCCCTCCGGCGGGGACCGACTTGCGAAGTTCCGCGTCTCCCGTGAGTCTGCGCTCTTAAGAGTGGACTTAAGAGCGCACTGAGCAATTCATGGGACATGCAGTTTGCTGACGGGGCCAGAGCGGCGTCGGCGATGGTCGTTGGAAGATCGCGCGCAGATACTGGCGGAGGCCTTCGCGCCGGGCGCGGTGGTTTCCGAAGTTGCGCGCCGCTTCGAGGTTTCGACTGGCCTGATCTACACATGGCGGCGGCAAGCTTTGGTCCAGCAGGCCGAGCCCGCCCTTTGTGCCAGCCAAGCTTGTTGACTCTGGCAGCAGTGATGCGGTCGAACTGGCCATGGCAGTGGAGTTCCCGAACGGCGTGAAGGTGAGAATTGGCTCAGCGGCTCCATGCGACCTGGCAGCCGCGATCATGCGAGCGCTCAAATGATCAGGCCGCCTCGCGCGGTGGCGCCGACTTCATCCTTGCGCTAAATGCAGGTCGTTTGCGCAGCATGGGTGCCCCGTCGATCTTCTCCCTGTTGGCTCTCCGCAACAGCAACGATTTCGTCCTCGATTTCGCCCGATCGGAGATCCTACCCTTCGCCAAGGTCCCGATCTTCTTCGGCGCCAGTGCCTTCGACCCCCGCTCCTCGGTTGAAGCTGAACTGGGGAGGATCGCGGAAGCCGGCTTCGGTGCTGTCGTCAACTTCCCGACTGCGATCTTCCTCAACGGTCGCTTTAGGGCCGATATAGAGTGCGCCGGACTGGGTTTTCAGCGTGAGCTCGAAATGCTCCGCGTTGCCCAAGAGCGCGGCATGGCGACACTCGCGTATGTCTGCAGCATGACTGAAGCAGAGCAGGCGGCAGAGGCTGGCGTGGACATCATCAATCTTAATCTCGGCTGGAACGTCGGCGGATCCGTCGGAAGCCGCAGCGGGCTTGGTCTGGCACAGGCGGCCGAGTACGCCAAGATCGTGTTCCGGCAGATAAGGGGAATTTCCCAGGAGATACTGTGCCTGCTCGGGGGCGGCCCGATCGTTAGCCCCGATCAGATGTACGAGGCCTCGATCGTCGCCAAGGCAGACGGTTATATCGGCGGCTCGACCATCGACCGGGTGCCGCTCGAAGCCTCGATGGAACGGATCACATCAGCCTTTAAATCTGTTGGCACCTTGCAAAAGCGCATCGATGAGCTGGAGCGAAAGCTCGAGCACGTGCAGCGGGAGTATTTGACTGTCGGGCGCTCGCCGTTGATCCACCAGATCAAGCAGCGGATTGAAAAGCTCGCAGCCTCGCCCCTGTCGGTCATGATTACCGGAACCAGGAACCGGAAAGAAGCTGCTCACACGCGCCATTCATGAAGCTGCCAGACGTCCTGGCAGCAAATTAATCAACGCGCCTACGGCGGATGTTATTGGCGAGTCGCTCTTCGGTTCGGCCCCGGCGCAGGGTGGACGCGAGGTGCTCGGGCTGCTCCAATTCCATCCCAAGGCGACGCTGGTGATTGAGGATTTCGAAACTTTGTGCGAAGACGCTCAGAAGCGGCTGACCGAGGTCATCGAGACTGGCGTTTACCGGCGGCTTGGTGATAACGACAGAGGTTTTCGAGGGACGTCTGATCCTGACATCGATGCAGCCGCTGTCACAACTTAGCTCAAGCGGGAAGGTAATCTCCTCGCTCGCTTCGCGCCTGGTTCCCGGGCATGTCTTCCTGCCCAAGCTACGCGACCGCCTGGAAGACCTGCCTCTGCTTGCGGAGCACTTCCTGCAGGCGCTCAGAAAGGATCGGCGCAGCCTCAAGCTGTCGGTCGATTACTCGGCCTACCGCCTTCTGATGGCCTATTCCTGGCCAGAAAACGTCCGCGAACTGCGCTCCGTGCTCGAGACAGCCGCCATCCGCTGCGAGGGCGATTGGATCAAGGCGGAGAATTTGCCGCCCTTGGACCACGCGGATATGCGTGAATCGCACCCGGCAAACGAGCGCGAATGGATCCTGGACGCGCTCCAGCGTCATCGCTTCCGCCGCGGTGAAGCCGCTCGCCATCTCGGGATTTCGCGCAAGACGCTGTACAACAAAATGCGCGCCTATGGTCTGCCATTGCAGCCACGGGACAGCCCTTAAGCTACGGCCAAGCGACCACGCCGACTGTCTATTGCGGATAAGGCGGCAGCAAGCCATGACACCGCATCTCAGATGATGTGGTCTGCCAACAGCAGATGCCAACAATGACGCGGCGTGCTCCGAATCCCCCGGAAAAGGACGTTCCCCCGCTTCCGAAAACGGCGACTGGTTTAGCAAAAAATGGCGTAAGGAAGCATAATTTCTGCGAGCGCTCCCTCGATAACGCACGATCACGCCTTTAATTCGAATCTAGTCTCACACACCGATTGCTTCGGATGGGGGGACGAATGCCGCTGTTGAATGTATCGCCATTGAAGTGGCCGATAAGTCTAAAGATTCCGGCTATGACCGTCTGCGTAGCGGTACTGTCCTGCACGACGGTCGCGACATTCGCGGGAATTACTTCAGTCGCAACAACCAGGAGCTTGATCGAGAAGCACCTTAATTATGTCGCTATCTCGATGCGAGACGCGCTCCTCACAAAACTCCAGGCGACCAAGTTCGAAGTCGAAGGGCTCTCCGCCAATCCTGGGCTGCTTCAACTCTTTAATAATACGAGTGTTGGTTTCGCGGCGGTGTCGCCAACAGACCTCACGGCAGCGTCGGTAGATAAAGTCGAGAGTGGGAAGTTTAGTCTCGCGGCAACACCAACCACGAAATTCTATGTCGACAATTATCAAAAGCTGGATGCTTGGCTCAAGCCGTTGGCCGCCAAGCAGTCATATTCGGGGATCCTTTTAGCAAATGCTGAGGGCGCAATCATCTATAGCACCGGAACTAATCCGGTCGGCCCCGTAGATGCCAACGGATCGATCAACTTGGCCATCGCAAGCTCAGCTAACAGTCAGGAGGCGGTGATGACTGATTTCACGCCTCCAACGTTGTCCGCACCGGGGCAGGCTCTATATGCCGTTGCGATCGTTCACCCGTTCATACCTGACAAACGAAATGGTACTCTACTGATTTCCATGAGTACCGAAATGCTAAATGCAGTCATGGGTCAAGCAAAGGGTTTCGGCCCACACAGCGAAGCGCTCATTGCCGGGAGCGACGGCAAACCTCGCTCCTTGTCGTCCATATCCAGAGACGAAGACGCTGAAGCGGTCGTCAACAGTGACCTGCTCTCCCAAGGTATAAAGACGTCCAATTTCGGCGCTCAAGAGGTTCTTTCTGCATCACAACAACTGAAATGGCAGGATCACCAGTGGTCGATCATTGCCCTAGAGCCGGAGGCAGATGTTGTCTCGGCGTCAACTGCAATGTTGATCAAGATTATCGGCATTACGGCTGCCACTGCGATTCTGGCGCTGGCAATGGCCATCCTCGCCTCTCGCTCAATATCAGGGCCACTGGCGGGGCTGGTGTCTATTATGAAAAGACTCGCAAACGGTGACATAAACGTGCGTGTCGCTGGTGTCGATCGCCGCGACGAGATGGGCGAAATGTCTAGAGCAGTTCTCGTCTTTCGAGATAACGCGATAGCTAGGGTTGCTGCGGAGGACGATGCAAGGAGCGCTGAAGAGGCGATGGAGCACGACCGCAGGATGATGGAGATGGAGCGGTCAGAGCGGCTCGACGAGCAAGCCCGAGTTATGGCTCAAATTGGCGGAGGCTTAGCAGCACTCTCCGATGGAGTGTTTAGTAGACCCATCACCGTGGATTTCCCAGAAGAGTATCGTCCGCTCAAGAGCGATTTCAACCGCGCACTAGGGCAACTCAGAGAGACAATACGAACTGTCGCGGCTCAAGCCGCGTCGATGTCGTCTATCGTCTCCGAAATAAGCTGCGCAACTGATGTCCTGGCGAAACGGACGGAACATCAGGCTATCGTGCTCGATGGTGCCGTGAATACGATGGATGCAATATCAAACGATGTAAGCGTCACAGCGAACGCGGCAAATAATGCTGATGCGCTTGTCCGCGACGCCCACTCCGCTGCAGCCGCGTCGGACGAGATTGTTTCGAGCGCAATAGCGGGCATGTTGGAGATCGAAGAGTCTTCTGCAAAGATTGCAACGATCGTCTCGGTCATCGAGGAGATTGCACATCAAACGAACCTTTTAGCACTCAACGCTGGTGTTGAAGCATCCAGAGCGGGGGAAGCCGGGAAAGGATTCGCGGTCGTTGCTTCGGAGGTCCGGGCGCTCGCACAGCGATCCTCTGACGCCGCCAAGGAAATTAAGGACTTGATCAATGTTTCTACCCAACGTGTGGAGCGCGGCAAAGAGCTTGTCGATAGCGCGAGTGAATTGCTCAAGCATATAGCCGCGCGTGTCGATCTGATCAGGACCACGGTTTCCAACATTGCTGCAACGGCAACGAGCCAAGCAAAGCATCTGTCTGAATTTCAGACTACGATCGCTGAGATTGATCAATCTACTCAGCAGACAGCGGCGATGGCCGAGGAATCGGACGCCGCTTGTCGATCCTTGAACGCCGAGGCGCAGCATCTGTTGGAACTAATTCAACAATTCGAACTGGGAGGGGGTTCTTCCACCCGACAGCCTCAAAGCCCGCCCACACAGAGATACTTCATGTCGAGGTAGTCTTCCAGCCCATGCCTGGACCCCTCCCGGCCAATACCCGATTGCTTGACGCCCCCGAAGGGCGCGGCCTCGGATGACATCCGGCCGGTGTTGATCCCGACCATGCCATATTCCAGCGCTTCTGCCACCCGCCAAACCCGCTTCAGGTTGGAGGCGTAGAAGTAAGCTGCCAGACCATAGATCGTGTCATTCGCCTCGCGCACAACGTGATCTGCATCATCGAACCGTAACAGAGGTGCAAGCGGTCCGAAGGTCTCTTCCTCAGCCAGACGCATCGTTTTAGAAACATCCGTGACGACCGTCGGTTCGAAGAACGTGCCGGATGATCCAGTTCGACGGCCGCCACTGCGAACCCTTGCGCCCTTCTGGACGGCATCGCTGATGTGGAGTTCAATCTTTTTGAGAGCCTCTTGATTGATCAATGGACCGATCGCCACATTCGGATCAAAGCCGTCACCGACCTTCAGAGTGCGCACCCGCTCGGTGAACTTTTCGGCGAACTCGGCATAGACGCCGGATTGAACATAAATCCGGTTGGCAGACACGCAGGTCTGTCCCGCATTGCGGAATTTTGCCTGAATCGCTCCGTCGACCGCGGCGTCGATGTCGGCATCGTCGAAGACGATAAAGGGGGCGTTGCCACCGAGTTCGAAGCTGATCCTCTTGATCTGGTCGGAGCACTGACGCATCAGCAACCGGCCGACCTCGGTCGAGCCTGTGAAGCTGATCTTCCGGACCTTCGGATTGGTGCAGAGTTCGCGGCCGATCGCGTCCCCCTCCGACGCATAGACCAGGTTCAGGACGCCGTCCGGAAAACCGGCCAGTTTTGCCAATGCAAACATCGCGCCTGCGACCAGAGGCGTCTGCTCGGCGGGCTTGAGCACGACGGTACAGCCTGCCGCAAGCGCCGGCGAAATCTTGCGCGCCACCATCGAGGCGGGAAAGTTCCAGGGTGTGATGGCGCCGACGACGCCGATCGGCTGTTTGATCACCAGCATGCGCCGGTCGGTCGATGGCGCCGAGATGGTTTCGCCATAGATGCGGTTCGCCTCTTCCGCATACCATTGAAGATAGGCTGCCGCATGCTGCACTTCGGATTTCGCCTCGCCAAGCGGCTTGCCCATTTCGGCGGTCAGGATGGCTGCGAGGTCATCGCTGTGTTCAAGAATGAACCGGTGCCATTTCCAGAGGATATCCGATCGCGCCCGCGCGGTCAGTCCCGACCACGGTTCCTGTGCGGCATCAGCCCTTTCGATGGCCGCGTGGGCATCGGCAGCACCCATATCCGGCACTTCGGCCAGCAATTCGCCGGTGGATGGGTTAAACACGGAGAACCGTTGCCGCTGGCCAGCGACCGAAGGGTGCGGTTCATTGGCAAGGTTGCGAAAAAGCTCGGGACATTTCAGGTGCCGCGTCAATGCCGATGTCAGTGTCATTCTTCGTTCCTCCCACGCGCGTTCGATTGCGCCTCTTCCCGCCTGTCGCGAAAGGCAAAGCCGGAGCAATGATCGCCATTGCGCCGGCTCGTCCCTTGGACTGCTCTCTCCGTTAAGTCAGAGAGATGACGGCTTCAATCTCGACCTTGGCACCTTTTGGCAGCGCCTTGACTTCATAGCAGGCGCGCGCCGGGTAGGGGGTGGAGAAGAAGCCCGTGTAAACGCGATTGATGTCCGCGAAGTCGCCAAGGTCGGTGAGCAGCACTGTCGTCTTGACCGTCTTCGACAGATCCGTGCCGGCGGCCCTGGCGATCGCCTGAAGGTTCTTGAGGCATTGTTCGGCCTGTTCGACAGCATTGGCCGAATTGAACTCCCCGGTGGCCGGATCGATTGGCAACTGCCCGGAGACGAAAAGCAGATCGCCAACCTTGATGGCCTGGGAGTAGGGGCCGACCGCGCCGGGGGCATCGTTTGTAGAAATGGGTTCGATCAAAGTTTTAGTCCTCCATTGGTATCCAGTGAGTGCTCAAGCGTAGCGGCTGACGGCGAGGTCGGTGGCGTCGATCTCGGGCTTCCGGCCAGATACCAGGTCCGCAATGACGCGGGCAGAGCCGGAGCTCATCGTCCAGCCAAGCGTGCCGTGCCCGGTGTTAAGGAAGAGACCGGCGATCTTCGTTGGGCCGATGACGGGCGTGCCGTCCGGCGTCATTGGGCGCAGACCCGACCAATAGGATGCTTCTTTTGCATCGCCGCCGGGAAAGAGGTCCATGACGGAATGCTCGAGTGTGCGTCGCCGGGCGGGGCCGAGATCATTGGTGTATCCGGAAATTTCTGCCATGCCGCCGACGCGGATGCGGTCGCCAAGGCGCGTGATGGCGATCTTGTACGTCTCGTCCATGATGGTCGATTCCGGCGCCCGCGAGGCATCGGTGATCGGGATCGTCAGCGAATAGCCTTTGACCGGGTAGACCGGCAGCTTGATGCCGTGACGCTTCAGCAGTAGCGGCGAATAGCTGCCGAGTGCGACGACAACAGCATCGGCCGCGAGCCTTTCCCAGTTGGTTACGACACCCCTGACCTTGTCGCCCTCGACATCCAGTTTCCTGACTTCCGTGCCCCAGGAGAAGCGGACGCCCAATTGCTCCGCCTTCTTCGCAAGCGCGTTGGTGAACTTGAAGCAGTCGCCGGTCTCGTCCTTCGGCGTCAGCAGCCCACCGACGATCTTGTCGCGCGCGGGTCAGCAACGCGAAGCTCGCCGTGGAAGTTGGGCTTTCGCCGTCAGCCTGCCTGAGGCGTATCAAGCTTATGGAGCAGGCAGGTGTCATCAGGGGCTATACGGCGCTTGTCGATCCGACGCAGTCGGAATCGACCATAGCCGTCATCATCAACATTACGCTGGAGCGGCAGACGGAGGAGTACCTCGACAAGTTTGAAGCGGCCGTGCGCAAGCACCCCGAAATTAGGGAGTGCTATCTAATGACCGGCGGATCAGACTACATGCTGAGGGTGGACGTCGAGAATGCCGGGGCATTCGAGCGCATACACAAAGAGGTCCTGTCGACGTTGCCTGGGGTGCTGCGTATCCATTCGAGCTTCTCGATTAGAAATGTGTTAGCGGGCCGTCTGAAAGCAAAAAGATGAAACTTGCCCATTTGAGAGATTGCGCGGCAGTGAGGTAGGCTGTGTACCTCATATGACCGCTGCCCCTCAAGATCCGCAGGGGCTACAGGCCACAGAAGATGTGAGCTCAGCAATCGAAGGCACTAGGTCGTGGTGACGATTTAACGGATTGAGATTCCCAAGAAGGGGCAAATCAGATTCAACACTGACTTTTGGAGGTCAGTGATGGATTGCGATGGGCTTCGGGACGATCAATGGGAACGTATCAGAGGTTTTGTGCCCGGGGGCACGAAGGGCAAGCGTGGCCCGCGCACGAACAACCGGCTGTTTCTGGATGCGCTGCTGTGGATGGCCCGTTCGGGCGGCCGCTGGCGAGACCTGCCAGAACGACTGGGTGACTACCGCGCCGTAAAACGACGCTATTACCGCTGGATCGAGATGGGCGTGCTCGACGAGATGCTTGCCGTGCTTGCCCGCGAAGCTGATTTGGAATGGTTGATGATCGATTCGACTATCGTGCGCGCCCATCAGCATGCGGCCGGGGCGCGCAGGGCTAAAGGGGGGCGGATGCCCAGGGCTTGGGTCGGTCTCGAGGCGGGCTGAGCACCAAAATCCATGCTGCCGGCGATGCGCTCGGCCTGCCGCTTCGCCTCATCGGCACGGCGGGACAGCGCAACGACATCACAGCCGCCCATGATCTCGTCGACGGTCTCCACGCCGATGCCCTGCTGGCCGACAAGGGCTACGATGCCGGACATCTCATTGAGAAACTGGAGAAAACAGGAACTGAAATCGTCATCCCGCCCAAACGGGATCGCAAAATGCAAAGGGCCTACGACGCCGCACTCTATAAAGAACGCAACCGCATCGAGCGCTTCTTCAACAAGCTCAAACAGTTCCGCCGCGTCGCGACACGCTATGACAAGTTGCTCGCCAACTTCATGGGCTTTGTCAAACTCGCCGCTATCGCCATATGGCTCAAATAGTTAAATCGTCACTACGACCTAGCGGGCCTATGCGCTATCTTCCCGTCGCGTCACGACGGGAAGAATGGCTTGAAACGCGATTCTTAATTGACGGCTGCATGGCTGCTTGCCAATTCGCCAGCCGGGTCGACAACAGCGGACGGCCCCCTCCGCGGCGGTTGACCCGGAAGGTTGTCGCGAGGCGGCATCGAGACGATCGCCGCGCCCACATCAATGGCGTCGATCTCCCGACGCCTTCTTTATTTCTTTGCCGCCGAGCAATAGCTTGAGCCTCGCTTTCGCGTCGGTGTGTGCCAAGCGTTGGAAGCTTTGGCCCGAGGGGTTTCAACGTCCGCTTTGTCCCAGCCGGTGGAGAATCCATGCCATGCGAAACGCGGCTTCTTCTGCTACTCCTGGTCCATGTGACACACCCATATGGCCGCCGATCATCCGAGTGCGGAAGATTAGGTCCGGATCACGATCAACGGCCTTTGATCGGCGCTGCGCAACATAGCGAGCGGGCTGATAGTAGAGCACCTGACTGTCGTGGAGGGCCGCGTCGATGTATGTCGGCGGATACCGTCGATCAGGCGTCAGATTATAGTAAGGGTCATAGCTTCGTAGATATTGATAGTCGTTAGCAAGATGCGGATCTCCATACTCTGCAGTTTCTCTTAGGGCGTATGGGAGCGTGAAGTCCAACTCCGTGTCGATGATATCGGCAAGTGGAACCTCGGCGAGCACAGCTCGAAAAAGGTCAGGGCGCAGGACAGCGGCGGCCAGAACCGTACCGCCGCCAGCGCTCCTGCCCTCGATGACAATGCCGTCACGGCTGGCGAACCGATGCTCGACGAGGCACTCGGCCGCAGCGATCAAGTCCGTGTGCGTCAGTCGCTTTTGATCGCGGGTCGCCGCTTCGTGCCACGCCCGACCGAGTTCGCCGCCTCCTCGCACGTGCACGATGCCAAAGGCTACCCCGCGATCGAGTAGGCTCAAGCGAGCGGTCATTGATGAAGGCCAGCCAAAGAAAGCCGGTAAGCTTTGTGCTCCGTAGCAGCCATACACGTTCAGCAAAACCGGACCGTCTTCACCTCTATCTCGCCGCGCTACTATCGAGATTGGAACCTCCACTCCGTCCTCTGCCTTCGCCATTACGACCCTAGCCTCGTACAGTTCTGGTTCGAAACCTGATACCAGGGTTCGGTAGAGGACTTTGGACTTATCCGTTAGGAGGTCGTGTTGGATGAATATGTCAGGCGTCACAAAAGAACAGATTTTGTAGGTCAGCGCAGAGACCCGGTAAGGATGTCGTGCGCAGGAGTAGCTGCCGCCTGCCGATAGACCAACGGTCACGGTGCAGCTATGTTCGACGGGGACGATACTGGGCCCGACTCGTCCATTTCGGTGGTGCGCGACTAAGCGAGGTTGAATCCCTTCGCGCTCTAACACAATCACATGCTCTTCAAGGACATGAATCTCCTCGAGCGTTATGCCGGCCCGATGTGGAACCACTTCCTGCCAGCGCGACGGTGAGGTGTCATCAATCGCCGTGCGCACGAGGCGCAAATTCGGGCCAGTGTCGTTAACTCGAAAAAGAAACTCGTTGCCCCAGTGTTCCGCGTAGATCTCGTGCCCCAGTTCACGTGCAAGGATCCGGCGCCACATGTCTGTCGGTCGTTCGGCAGGAAGACACCATACCTCCGCGGCGGCGCGCTGGATGCGAGAAGACATGTCCGAGGTGATGATCACGTCTATGAACAGGTAAGCGCCGCTGCCCGACCGCCGAACCACCAGGGCCAGTCGCTCATTCACTTCTTCGAACACCACCTCGGAACGTCCGGTCTCGACGTCCAATCGAACAACACGGTCGTGTTGGCGCCGATCGGCGCGCTCGCGCGTAAAGAAGAGCGTGCGATTGTCCGCTGCCCAAACTAGTCGCCCAGCGCGGGAGGGGTCGCGCCAGATCTCGCGGCCGTTGGTCATGTCCCTCACTCTCAATTCGTAGCGCTCGTTACCGATGAGGTCGAAGCTGAATGCTATGTAGCGACCGTCATCGCTCGGTTCGAGCGCGCCGAGAGAATAGAACACTTCTGCCCCAGGGAGCGTGTTCGGATCGAAGACAAGCTCTTCTGGACCTCCAGTTACCGGCCGGCGCCACCATGCTGAATGTAGCAAGCCGCTTTGACTTTTCTGGAAATAGAAAAAAAAGCCGACTTGGAACGGTGGTGGTGCGCCATCGCAAGAATCTCGCTTCTCGATTTCGGCGATTAGATCGGCTTTGAGTTCTGCTACATAGGACGTCACTTCATCCGCGTAATGGTTCTCGGCTTCTAAATATGCGAGGACATCAGGATCTTCCCTGTCGCGCAGCCAGCCGTAGGAGTCGATCGTGACGTCGTTATGAAGCACTCGAATCCGGCGTTCGCTTCGGGGAAGCGGGGGCTGCAGGGACTTATTTTCCATCAGAATGCTCCTGGAATTGGATTGCAGACATAGCGTTTTGCAGGGCTGAGCCAAAGCCGACGGTTGCCGAGCAACAACGGGAAGAACTCTGAGGCGTCGGAAGGCGATGGGTCCAGGAAGTTGAGCCAACGCTCCGTGTTCGCGAACCGGTCAATTCCCCTGTGTGGCAAGCCGACCCCGCGGAGGCGCACCTCAAGCTCCCCACCAATGGTTGCAGAACAGCTTGCGACAGGCACGGCTCACTTCTCCGGGTTTATACGTCAGTCCCAGCTAGAAAGGCTTCTGCGGCCAAGACGAAGTAAGAAGCTTAAGCCCAGGGCCACACAATAATTCGGAAACGAAGGCGCTTTTGGGCGCAATGTAGGTGAGCACGACGGAATCCTGCAAAGTTTCGCCCGCTCGCGCTTTAATGCGGCGAGGCGCGGCTGTCTCAACGCCAGATGCGGAATATCATCCTCCGATTGGACTGCGTGAGCAAAATTTCCGCGTCGTGGGACTGGAAAAGTCCATGGACGTGCAGGATTGCTGCGAGATGAGCCTTTAAACACCCGAAGCCTGCAATTCTTGCGAGTCTTTGCAGGATCACTGCAGAGCCGCGCCGATACAATCGGGCGATGGACCACGATTCATCTCAAAACAGGGGAGCACCAAATGGTCGACGTGTACAGCGAAGTCATCAAATTCTTTGGCGTACGTCCGAAAGGCGCTGCACTAGCGAGTGCCGCCGTGTGCCTACTCGTCTGGGCTAGTGCGGCAGAAGCGGTGACCCTCGAGGAAGTTAAGGCACGAGGGTACATTCGAATTGCGATCGCCAACGAGATTCCAGCCAGCTACACAGATGCTAACGGCGACGTTAAGGGGCGAGAAGCGGAAGTGGTCCAACATGTCCTTGAACGCATGTGCGCGCTTCGCAAAAACTGGACATTGATTCCGCTAAATCCCGGACAGCAATTTCATTAAAGTCCGGACAGTTTGATGCGGTTGGTCCTCGGCAGCCTGGTTAGCATCAGGGCTGATTGATTTCGCCGTTTTCTGCCCCAGTCAAGAGGGGTGCGCTTTTTTGCTTTCGCATGCTCTCGCCCCGGAGGGTGATGCGGTGAGCATTGTGGACGATACGGTCGAGTATGGCGTCGGCGACCGTGCTGTCGGCAATAAGGTCGTGCCAGCTTGCCACGGGAACCTGAGCTGTGATCAGGGTGGACTTTCGCTGATAACGCTCCTCGACGATTTCGAAGAGGTGAAAGCGCTGCTGATCGGAGAGCGTATGGGTTCCAAAGTCATCGAGGATGAGGAGCTGGACGCGGGTGAGCCTGTCGATGAGGCGGGGGAAGGAGCCGTCGAGGCGGGCAAGCGCGAGCTCCTCGAACATTCGGGGCACGCGCACATAGAGCACGGAGTGACCGAGCCTGGCCGCTTGCCTGCCGAAGGCACAGGCCAGCCATGACTTGCCGGTGCCGGTGTGGCCGGTGATGATCAGGCCCTCGTGGGCGGTGAGCCATTGCCCCTGGGCGAGCGCCATGGTGTTGCGCCGGTCGAGACCGCGGGCGGCGGCGAAGTCGATATCTTCGATACAGGCCTGGGCAAAGCGTAGCTTGGCGGAGGCGAGCCGGTTACGGATGCGCTTGTCGGCGCGCAGGGTGACTTCGCGGTCGAGCATCAGTCCGAGCCACTCATCGCGGCTGAGCTCATTGGTGCCGGACTGCTCGGTCAATTCGCGCCAGGCGGCGGCCATGCCCGTCAGCCCGAGGGCCTGCATCTGGTCGAGGGTGGGGTTCGTCAGCATTCTTGCTTCCTTCACTGGTAGTAGGATCGGCCACGGATATTGGTATGCGCAGGCGTGGGGGCCGCGTGTTCAGCCTGCGGTCTTTCCCGGTCGAGGCCGGATTTGAGGATGGAGGCGACGGAGGAATAGGTGATGGCATTAATGGTGAGCGCCCGCTCACAGGCCGCCTCGAGGCGCTGGGATCCATAGCGCGGCGCCAGCGACAGAATGCCCATGGCCGAGCGGTATCCCTGTTCCGGATGCGGCCTGTCGCGCATCATGCGTTCGACCAGGATGGCGGCATTGGGGCCGATCTGGGTCGCACGGCCGATCAGATTGGCCGGCGTGGTGTTGGCATAGCGCTGATGCGCCTTGGGCATATGGTCGTTGACGGTGACGTGGCCGGAACGCTGGGAGCGGCGAACATGGCTGGCGACACGCTGGTGGTCGTGGAAGATCTCGACCACCCGGTGGGTGAGCCGCACCTGGAGGGTGCATCCGATCAGCCGATGCGGCACCGAGTAGAAGGTCTTGTCGACCTCGACATGATAGTCCGGATGGACCTTCGCCGACTTCCATTCCGCATATTCGAACGGTATCGCCGGCAAGGGCTTCAAGGCTGGCCGCTCGATCTCCTCGAACAGCTCGCGGCGGCTTTTGCCGACATGGCGCATCGTCCGGTTGTTCAGGTCCTCGAGCAATTCGGCAATCGCCGTGTTGAGGGCGGCAAGCGAGAAGAAGGTACGGTTCCTGAGCCGGGCCAGAATCCAGCGTTCCACGATCAATACCGCGCCTTCGACCCGGCCTTTGTCGCGCGGTTTCCTGCTGCGGGTCGGCAGGATCGTGGTGTCGTAATGCTCCGCCATGGCGGCGAACGTCGCAGTCAATGTCGGCTCGAACCAAAGGGCCTTGGCCACCCCCGATTTGAGGTTGTCGCACACGATTGCCTTGGTGACCCCACCATAGAAGGTCAGAGCACGCACCTGACCGTCGATCCAATCCGGCAACTGCTGGCTAAAGCTGGCATGGGCGAAGGTCAGGTTGGAGGCGCCCAGCACCGCGACAAAGATTTGGGCCGGATGGATGACACCGGTTGCCGGATCGATCACCGGCACCGTCGGCCCGGCATAGTCGGTCTGCATCACGGCGCCCGCCGCGTGCCGATTGCGGAACGCTACACTGGTGCGCTGCCGAAAGGCGGCAACCTGCTCGCAGAACCAGGTGAAGCCGTAACCATCAGGATGGCTGGCGCGGTATTCCTGCCATAGAAGCGTCAGCGTCACGCCTTTGCGCTTCAGCTCCCGAACCACCAGCGCCCAGTCCGGCTCGCTGAGATCGCGCGGCGGTCGACCGGCTCGGCCGAACAGCCGCCGCTCCAGCTTTGCATCCTCGTCCGCGCCGATTGGCAACGGCCACGAAAGCCCGGCTTCCCGAGATCGCAGCAAATAGGTCGATACCGAGCTCTTGCCGATCTTCAGCCGCTCGGCAATCTCGCGCACCGAAAGACCCTCTTCATGGGTCAGGCGCAGAATAGTCCGGATATCCCTCACTGTCGTTCGTCTTGCTTGCTTCCGTCTCGGCATCGGCCCCTCTCAACGTTGTCGTGAGAGGCCTAACCAACAAGACGGCGCAGCCGCGAACCAACCCGTCAAACCGCCGCCGGAAACTGTCCGGGATTTAGCGGAATCGCTGTCCGGGAATTACTGAAAACTGTGTCCGGAGATTACCGGAAATCCTGTCCGGACTTTGCCGAAACCCGCACGCATGGACATCAAGCGTGAAAACATCCAATGGATCGTTACGTCCTTTAGCTCTTTGATACCAGGCTTACAGGCAAATCGCTTCGACATGACGGCAGCTGGAATGGCTATCCGCCCAGAAAGATGTCAAAAGGTAATCTATAGCGAGCCAACCAGTTCCTATGGCGAGGGTCTACTGGTCCCAAAAGGTAATCCCAAAAATCTTCACTCTTACGAGGACATTACCACGCAAGGTAAAGTTGCGATCATGGCCGGTGCTGACCAGCTCAGAATGATGCAGAAGCTGGGTGTTGAAGAAGGAAATATTATCACCATCGCATCGAATGCAGATGCTATTGCAGCTGTCTCTCAGGGACGCGCTGACGCCTACGCAGCATCCGCCACTACCGCCGCTGATTTGGCAGGTAAGAGCGATAAAGTCGAACTCGCAGCACCCTTTAAGGATCCGATTATTGACGGGAAGCCCCAAAGGAGCTGGGGCGGCTATACGTTCAATAAAGAATCCGGCGACCTTCGCGACGCGATCAACAAGTCGCTTCTTGAGTTTCAAAAGACTGAGAAATTCAAAGAGATTCAATTGGCGTATGGCATGACAAAGGAAAGCATTGCCGCGATCCCAACGAAAACCACCGATGTCCTTTGTTCACCGTAAAGCGGAAGATTGATGGGTCGCTCATCCAGCGACCCATTCCTAAGTCCTTCTTTCGAATACGACTCGCGACAGCCTTGTGACAACCATTGTGACCGGGTGCACCAGCGACACTGAATGGGACAAAAGTCTACAAATGCATTCAGAGGAGCGTTGCGGCCTCAGCAGACCAACACGCTGTTCCTCGCGCCAAGTTCGGGTTTCGAGGTCTTTCAATTAATGGAACGCAGTTTCGAGCGTACGGGCGTCGTTCCTCGGTGATTGACAGCCGGAGAAAGCGTCATTATGCAGGATGTCTGCAATTCTCAAGAAATCCTGCAGGATTACGCTATGGAACTTGATCGGGCAGATGTGGCGCTCCTCAATGCCGTACAGAAAAATAACCGGCTCACTTCCGAAGAACTCGCCGACAAGGTTGGCCTTTCACCCACAGCATGTCAGAGGAGACTTAAACGGCTCCGTAGCCTAGGTGTGATCGAAGCGGATGTGTCCATAGTGTCTCCCAAGGCTGTCGGCCGCCCCGTAACGATGATTGTTATGGTGTCATTGGAACGAGAACGTGCCGATATTGTCGACAGGTTCAAGTCCTCTATTCGAAATACGCGGGAGGTAATGATTGGTTACTACGTCACAGGTGATGCGGACTTCATCCTAATAGTGACAGCAAAGGACATGGAGGAATACGAGGAGTTTACTCGGAGGTTTTTCTATGAGAATCACGACATCAAGGGCTTTAAGACCATGGTGGTTATGGATCGAGTGAAAGCCACATTTGCAGTTCCAATCGAAATCTAGTCCGAAACTATCGTGTTCGCCCGACGCCATAGCCGGCGAACTCGCACAAACGTAGGCTGGCGCGACCTGCTAGCGCAATGACCTGGAGGCCGGATGAAGTGCCGTCGGTCAATCATCTGGGGTAGCGTGACCGGCCCTGGAAATAGTAGACCCCTTCTGTGTCTCTAACATAAAGGCGCCTGTCCACTAGGACGCGATCCTCGTACGCCGCACGTGTCAGTTAGAAACCAGCAGTACAGGAGGACGTCCGCCAATCCCTCGCACTGTCAGTCTTCGGACTAGAAGCAGAGCGCATTACAACCCCATGCGGGGAAGTCCGGGTGGTTCCCGTCCAAACCCTGCGAAACCCGCCTGAATTTTACTGATTTCCTGCGGCCGAGGCAGAAAAATGCCGAATCCTGGCGGCCGAGTGCATTGATCATCCCCAGCGGCGGCTTCGTAAGCCCGCTCAAAAAGGGGAACCAAATGACACATCTAAAGATCTCCAAAACCGCACCTGCTGTTGCTCGCTTCCTTCCTGCCGGCCGCATTGCGAGTGTGGCTGCGGCCCTAAGTTTGTTCTTGTCAGCGCAGCTTGCAGGTGCCGTGACGCTCGAGGAAGTGAAAGCGCGCGGGTACATCACTATCGCAATAGCGAATGAGATGCCCGGCAGCTATACCGACCCGAACGGCGAGGTGAAGGGCTCTGAGGCCGATGTTGCGCGGCGCGTCCTCGAGAAATTGGGGATCAAACCAGAGAACATTCAATGGGTCGTCACGACTTTTGGGTCGTTAATTCCCGGGCTGCAAGCCAACCGCTTTGACATGACCGCCGCCGGGATGGCCATTCGACCAGAGCGTTGCGAGAAGGTTATCTACAGTGAGCCGAATTCCAGTTATGGCGAGGGAATGCTGGTGATCAAAGGCAACCCGCGAAACTTTCACTCCTATGAAGACGTGGCTCAACAGGGGAAGATTGCGATCATGGCGGGCGCCGATCAGTTGCGAATGATGCAGGCATTGGGCGTCCCAAACGAGAACATAATAACGATCGCAGCAAATGCCGACGCTATTTCAGCGGTCGCCACCGGGCGCGCCGACGCCTATGCAGCGGCGGCCTCAACTGCAGCCGACCTTGCCAAAAAGAGCGACAAAGTCGAACTCGCCACGCCTTTCCAAGATCCGGTCATCGATGGCAAAATTCAGCGCAGTTGGGGTGCCTTCAGCTTCAACAAGGAATCCGCCGACCTGCGTGACAAGTTCAACGAGGCGCTCCTGGAGTTCCGCAAGACGGATGAGTTCAAGCAGCTCTTGCTCGGGTACGGTTATTTGCCAGAGTCGATCGCGGCGATACCCGACAAGACGACCAAAGAGTTATGCTCGAATTGAGGCAGCAAGAACGATTGAACGTCGACCGAAACATCCGTCGACGTCTCTCCGGTGCGAACGCGCCGCGTCTACCTTCCACTTAAAGGCGAGCTATCAATGGATTGGCACGACTACCTCGGACCGTTGGGTCGTGGCGCCTGGGTC
Organism: Sinorhizobium fredii NGR234; assembly: GCF_000018545.1. NCBI lineage: Bacteria > Pseudomonadati > Pseudomonadota > Alphaproteobacteria > Hyphomicrobiales > Rhizobiaceae > Ensifer > Ensifer fredii. Next base: position 186,893 of record NC_000914.2, on the reverse strand, counting down.
ACGATCCAATTCACTCTTTACTCTATGTTCTTTGGGGCTGTCTGCTCTTTCGCGTTCGGGATTGGAAAGCTTTCCAAGAACCCGTTCGTCAAAGGCTTTTCAATCCTCTACATTGAGATCTTCCGCGGAACATCTCTATTGGTCCAGTTGTTCTGGCTCTTTTTCGCCCTGCCGATCGCCGGGGACATGATGGGCATCGATCTGCGACTTTCTCCCGTAGTGGCTGGCGTTCTCGCTCTTAGCCTTAACCTGGGGGCTTATGGTGCGGAAATCGTTCGAGGGGCAATTCAGGCGGTCAGTCCTAGTCAATATGAGGCAGCAACGGCGTTGAACTTCAGCTCGTCACAAGCTCTCTGGCGCGTGGCGTTACCGCAAGCGATCCCGGAGATGATGCCGAGTTTCTCCAATCTCGCGATCGCCGCTTTGAAAGATACCTCACTGGTATCGCTCATTACATTGCATGACTTGACTTTCGCCGCGGAGCAACTGCGCAATTTCTACCAAGATAGCACGACCGTATATACAATGGTCCTTCTTATGTATTTCGGGATAGCACTCGTACTGTCTTTCTTCATGCGCCTCATAGAATCGTCGGTAACCCGCTGGCGCGGACATCGGAGGTAGAAATGCTCTACGGTTTTACATGGGATACCGGCAACGGAGAGTTAGCATTCGCTATTTCCATTTTGCCAATGCTTTTGATGGGATTGATAACCACTCTCCAGGCGGCCTTTCTGGGCTTCTTCGTCGCATGCGTCCTAGGAATGGTGTTCGCGGTTTTACGGGGGATGCGTACGAGATGGGTAGCCTGGCCGGCCGCTGTCCTAATCGAGTTCATAAGGGACACGCCATTAATCGCCCAATTGTTCTTCTTGTACTATGTACTTCCTGAGTATGGAATAATATTCCCTGCCTTTTTGACCGGAGCCTTGGCCCTTGGCATCCAGTATAGCGCGTATATTTCCGAAGTTTATCGGGGCGGAATACAGGCTGTTGACCACGGGCAGCGGGAAGCGGCCAAGTCGCTTGATCTTCCTCCTGCGCGCACGTTTACGCACGTGATCCTTCCGCAGGCCATTCCTCGTGTCATACCCGCTCTCGGAAATTATCTCGTCTCTATTATGAAGGACGTTCCCGTTCTTTCGGTCGTTACAATTGTTGAGATGCTAAACGCGGCTAAGATCATCGGAGACCAGACTTTCAATTATCTCGTGCCGCTTTCTATGGTTGGTGGCATCTACCTTATCCTAACAATCGTTGCCTCGGCGCTCGTTCGGATCGTCGACGTCAACCTTCCCAAAAGAGGGGTTCCCCTGAGATGAGTGACTCCATCATCGTTTTCGACAAGGTAAAAAAGGCCTACGGCAATTTCACCGTGATCAACGAACTCGATTTCGAGGTTCGACGTGGGGAAAAAGTATCTATCATTGGCCCTTCCGGCTCCGGAAAGTCGACTGTCCTTCGCATACTGATGACGCTCGAAGGCATCAACGATGGAGCAGTCTACGTGGGCGGGGAGCCTCTTTGGCATGAGCTAAAGAACGGTTCTATGATGCCTGCGACAGAAAAACATCTCAGGAAGATGCGCACCCAACTGGGCATGGTCTTTCAGCAGTTCAATCTCTTTCCACACATGACGGTGCTCAGAAATCTCACGGAGGCTCCGCGGGTTGTACTCGGCCTATCGAAAGAGGAAGCGCGCCGACGTGCCGAGGAACTTCTTGAGTTGGTCGGCCTAGTTGATCACGCACATAAATTTCCAGCTCAGCTTTCGGGGGGCCAACAGCAGCGTGTGGGGATTGCCAGAGCTTTGGCGATGCGACCGAAGATTATGCTGTTCGATGAGCCGACTTCCGCTCTAGATCCTGAACTGGTCGGCGAAGTCCTTAACGTCATCCGGAGGCTCGCGGCCGAGCACGACCTGACGATGCTGATGGTTACACACGAGATGAGATTCGCGCGCGAAATATCCGATCGTGTCTGCTTCTTCGACAAAGGACGAATCCGTGAAGAGGGCACGCCAGAGCAATTGTTTAGTCAGCCTAAGGAAGAGCGTACGCGCGAATTTCTCAAGGCGGTTCTTGACGGGTGATGATTGGCGGCCGGCCAGTGGGCCCATGGCCAGCAGCGTGACTGCTTCAATTTGAGATCCGAACTCATCCCGAGCCGGTGCATTCCTATCTCGGGTGCCTTCTTGCCGTCGCGATGATCATCGCGTTTGCGTGGACAAGCGGCTCCGTTTTGGCAGTACTCGATCGGGCTGGCTGGTCTCGGCGCCACAGGATCGACGGCGACGTAGGCGCCTCAGACTCGTTGTACGGGTGGGACGGTCGAGCCGTTTGTGAGGCAACGAAATGAGCTTAATCGCCAATCCACCGTACCTAAAAGATTCGCATTCCGCTTGCGTCCTGCGCAAACGAATGGAAGGGCCGGAATCTGCGTGAAACGCTCACCGAACGCCGGAATCCTGCAGCATCAGCACCTAAATCGGCAAACCTGCTCGTCTGTTGATGATAATCTAGTTTCAAACAGCTTTATTGGATGAGGGCAGCAATGAACTTCCGTATCAATAACAGTCTTCTAATCGAAGCCGAGCGCGACGCGGTTCTTGAATTGCGTCACGCGATGCATCGGGAGCCGGAACTTTCCAACAACGAGTGGAAAACGCAGCAGCGAATAAGAGGGATGCTTGAGCGGTTCGGCCTGAAAGGGGCGACTGTTTTCCATAATACAGGGCTCTACATCGACATCGAAGGGTCTGCTTCCGGACCAAAGAGAGCGGTTGCTGTCCGCGGCGACATCGATGCCCTTCCCATACAAGAAACTCGCGATGATTTGCCGTACCAGTCTCACGTGGAGGGAGTGATGCATGCTTGCGGCCACGACCTCCACGCTTCCATCGCCATGGGGGTGGCGTTGGCCTTTCACCGAATGCGAAACAATTTCGCTGGCAAACTGCGCGTCTTTTTTCAACCGGCAGAAGAGGCTGAACCGCTTGGCGGTCGCACGGTGCTCGAAGAGCGACTCCTTGAGGGCTTCGACAATGCTGTGGGCTTCCATGTTACCCCGTCGATACAGGTGGGCAAATTCGGCGCCCGCGAAGGAGCAGTGAGCAAATCGTCGGACCAATTCAAGGTTACCGTGTCTGGCAGTGCAGCCCATGGCTCAACACCCCATAATGGCATCGACGCAATTACGATTGCGGCAGCTTTTGTCAACGAAGTGCAGAAGGTCATTTCAAGGGAAGTGCCGGTCGATGATCGATCGGTCATCACGATAGGCACAATCCACGGCGGAGAGGCGACTAATATTATTTGTCCGAAGGTCGTGATGGAGGGAACAATAAGAACGACGAACCCAGAACTGCGACCGCTATTGTCGCAACGGGTGAGAGAAATTGCCGAAGGCGTCGCAGCACTTCATCGCGGAAAAGCCGAGGTCGTCGTTACATCAGGTGAACCGGCGGTCATCAATGACCCCGAAATGGTGCGCCTCTTCCGCGACGCCGTGTCCGATATGGCGGGTTCCGACGCGTTGACGCAGGGCAAGGCCATTAGCGGGAGCGATGACTTCGGTTTCTACTCTCAATGCATTCCATCGATCTATTTCTGGTTCGGCAGTGGCGAACCCGGGAACGAGTCCGGTGTGCATACCCCCACGTTCGCGGTTTCCGACGACGTTCTCATCCCGACGACCGAACTTGCTGTGAAGTATTGTTTCGATTTGCTGCATGGGCAGTCTGCACGTTGATCGACTTGTATGCCAGGATGTTTGCCACTGTATTAGGTGAATGAATTGTCGAACTTAAGTCTAGAATCGATCGAGCGAGCGCGTGAGCGGATCGAAGAGCACGTCTTCCGTACCCCTCTGACGACATCAAGGTCGCTAACCGAACTTACCGGAACTCAGGTCAGCCTCAAGCTCGAGCACTATCAGCGCACTGGTAGCTTTAAGCTGCGGGGTGCGACAAACGCAATTCTTCAACTCAGCCCGTCGGATCGGGCACGTGGGGTTATTGCGGCATCTACGGGCAATCACGGACGGGCTCTTTCCTACGCCGCAAAAGCGGTCGGCTCTCGCGCCACCATCTGCATGTCGGATCTTGTTCCAGAAAACAAGGTTTCCGAGATCCGGAAGCTTGGCGCGACAGTTCGGATAGTGGGATCGTCACAAGACGATGCGCAAGTCGAAGTCGAGCGGCTCGTCGCGGAGGAAGGCCTCAGCATGATCCCGCCTTTCGATCACCCGCATATCATCGCCGGCCAGCGAACCGTCGGTCTTGAGATCGTTGAGGCGATGCCGGACGTCGCGATGGTACTGCTTCCACTGTCGGGTGGCGGCTTGGCTGCAGGCGTTGCAGCAGCGGTGAAGGCACTGCGGCCTCATGCGAGGATCATCGGTGTCACTATGGATCGAGGCGCCGCGATGAAGGCCAGCATCGAAGCTGGGCATCCGGTACAAGTGAAGGAGTATCGGAGCTTGGCTGATTCTTTAGGTGGAGGAATCGGCATGGCCAACGCTTGGACCTTTCAAATGTGCAGAGCCCTTCTGGACGATGTTGTCCTCGTTAATGAAGGCGAAATAGCCGCGGGAATTAGACATGCTTATGAGCATGAGCGTCAGATACTCGAGGGCGCCGGCGCTGTCGGTATCGCAGCGCTTCTCTCCGGCAAGGTGGCTGCTCGCGGAGGTTCAGTAGGAGTCGTTTTGTCAGGTCAAAACATCGACATGGGCCTGCATCGGGAGGTCATTAACGGAGTTGTCAGAGCGACCGAGGAGGATTGATGCCTACAATGAAAATACTCACTGAGGGGGAGTTGAGGCAAATCGTGCCGCTCGACCTCGACGCGGTTAAGTGCACCGAAGACGCTTTCCGCGCACTCGCCGTACCAAACGCCGTAAAAATGCCGCCCATTCTGCGCTTGGACGTGCCTGACAGCAGGGGTGAAGTCGATGTGAAAACTGCGTATATTCCCGGTTTGGGCGGTTTTGCGATTAAGATCAGCCCCGGCTTCTTCGACAACCCAAAGATCGGCCTTCCGAGCACAAATGGGATGATGGTATTGCTCTCGAGCCAAACGGGTTTGGTTCAAGCGCTTCTTTTAGACAATGGTTACCTCACCGACGTTCGTACGGCGGCCGCTGGCGCCGTTGCTGCAAAACATTTGTCGCAACAAGATGCTTCGGTCGCAACCATCTTTGGAGCGGGCGTTCAGGCGAGACTGCAACTGCGTGCGCTGACTCTGGTGAGGCCTATCCGCCAAGCCCGTATATGGGCGCGCGATCAGCTTAAGGCGGAGGCACTCGTCGAGCAGTTGAAGCTTGAGCATAGCTTCGCCATCAGCGCGTCCGATGATCCACGGCAAGCCGTTTCCGGTGCCCATATCGTTGTTACGACGACGCCCGCAGACCGGCCAATCCTCGTAGCGTCCTGGCTTGAAGCTGGGCAGCATGTAACTGCAATGGGCTCCGACGCTGAGCATAAAAACGAACTTGATCCAGCGGCAATCGCGCGCGCGGATGTTTATGTGGCGGATAGTCTTACACAGACACGGAGACTGGGTGAACTTCACCATGCCATAGAGGCAGGCCTCATCGCGCGGGACGCTGCTTTTCCGGAGTTGGGGGAGGTGATTGCGGGCGTGAAAACCGGACGTACCCGCGAGTCAGATATCACTATAGCAGATCTTACGGGGACCGGTGTCCAGGACACGGCAATTGCCACGCTTGCCTTTCAGCGCGCCGAAGAACGCAGTGCCGGAAGCCTATTCGAGAGCTGAACAACTCGCGCTCCTGACGCCTCAGCCATGTTGAGGCGCTGACTTCTCATCTGTTCACACGTTACCTTAGTATCCGCCGTCCTGCGGACAATCATGCAACTAAATGCTCAGACCATATCCTACAGGAGGCAGCCATGCCGGTTATCAAGGGACCCCAAGTATTTCCTCGCGCCGAATTCCTTAGGCGACTCAATGCTGTGAAGCTGGAGATGGGCCGGCTTGAAATCGATGCGCTCATTGTCGGCAGTTCTGCTGATATCACGTATCTGACCGGCTATACGGCTAAGTCCGGATATGTGCCACAGGCTCTCGTAATCTCATCGAATGACGAAGAGCCCACATTCATCCTGCGGCGCCAAGACGCGCCTGCGGCGATCCACCAGACATTCATGGATCGGGACAAAGTTATCGGGTACTCTGAAGCCCTCATCGGGAACCCCGATAAGGACGGCTATGACGCCGTAGTTGACTTCTTGAACGAACGCGATGGTGCCAACAAGCGCGGTGTTGGAGTGCAGCTTGGCTATCTGTCCGTAAGATCAGCTGAAAAGTTTAAGACGCGCCTGCCAAGCGCGCGAATTGTTGACTGCACCCATTCGGTCGCGTGGATCCGCATGATCAAATCCGATCTCGAAATTTCGATGATGCGTGATGCGGCCGCAATCGCAGACGCAGGAGTCCAAAAGGCATTCGAAGTCATTCGACCGGGAGTGCGCGAAGCCGACGTTATGGCTGACGTCGCAGCTCAACTTGCGCGGGGGACAAACGGTAAAGCGGGAACAGATCTCGCGTCGATGTATTTCTGTTCTTCACCCCGAACCGGCACATGCCACATTCGATGGAGTGAAGATGTCATCCGCGATGGTTCTCAGATCAATCTTGAAATCGCGGGCGTTCGTCACGGCTATGTCTCAGCAATAATGCGGACTTTCTCCGTAGGTGCCCCATCCGATCGACTTCGACGCATTCATGACGCGGAGGTACTGGGTTTGGAGGCCGCGCTCAGTACGGTAAAGCCTGGCGCTACTTGTAGCGACGTCGCAAACGCATTCTACCGCACGATCGAAAAGTCCGGCTTTCAAAAGGACTCCCGCTGCGGATATGCGATCGGGATCGACTGGAGCGAACCAACTGCAAGCCTGAAGGATGGTGATATGACCAAACTCAAGCCAAATATGACCTTCCACCTGATGCTCGGCAATTGGATTGAAGAAGATTTTGGCTACGTACTCAGTGAGACCTTCCGTGTCACCGAAGCCGGCTGCGAAGTGCTGACGAAGTCGCCGCGGCAACTGTGTGTGATCTAAAGAAGGCAGCCAACGAAAGTTGGTTTCTAACAACGTGACCCACTTCGATAATCAGACGCAAATTGGCTGGTTCGGCCGCGGAGAAGCGTCAATTCTCAAACCGTCAGCAGGGAGCCTTAGCGTCGTTGGACGCGAGCGCTCTCGAAGCGTCAAGGAACCAAAATGCGTATTCTTCATTTCTCGGACGCTGAGTATCAGCAGCGGATGCTCCGAGTAAAACAGCGGATGCAAGCTCAAGACATCGATGTCTTGATTGTCACTGAGCCGGCCAACATCAACTATCTCACTGGATACGATGCTTGGTCCTTCTATACGGTTCAGGCACTGTTGGTGTTCCAAGACGTTGATTTACCGATGTGGATTGGCAGATCAATAGATAAGCAATCCGCAATTGTTACAACAAATCTTCCTGATGAACGGATTATACCATATCCGGACATATATGTTCATTCCCCAGATCGGCACGCCGCGCAATTTATTGCGCAAATGCTGTTAAGGGAGGCTCCGCGTGCCAAGACTGTCGGCGTGGAAATGGGCGCTTATTATTATACAGCGCGTGATCATGCTGAACTGCAGAAGGCATTGCCAAATGTCGCGTTCAAGGACGCAGAGTTGCTCGTAAATTGGGTGCGCTTCATCAAGAGCGAGCGGGAAATCGCTTACATGCGAGAAGCCGGCGTGATTACTGAACGCATGATGAAACGGGCGGTAGAAGTCGCAGCGCCAGGTGTACGACAGTGTGACGTGGCCGCTGCAATCTACCATGCACAAATGTCGGGCACAGAGAACTATGGCGGGCTTCCTGCCACCAGCCCACCACACATGGGGTTCGGTGAGCGCGCTAGGGAGCCGCACCCGATATTTACCGATCGACGTATCGACACAAATTCTGTTGCCAATATCGAATTGTCGGGATGCCGACTTCGATATCACGCACCCATGAGCAGGACAGTCTATTTCGGCAGGCCGCCCCAGAGTTACCGGGACTTAGCGTCCTATGTGATTGAGGCCGTCGAAACGTCACTCGATGCTGTCCGACCTGGTGTGACGTGCGAAGGCATCGAATTAGCGTGGCGCAAGAGCATGAGCGCTCATGGCATCGAGAAGGAAAACCGGCTGGGTTACTCCATTGGCATTGCCTACACACCGACATGGGGCGAGCGAACGGCGAGCATAAGGCGGACGGATCTTACTGTTCTTGAGCCTGGGGCGGCATTTCACCTCATGGGTGGATTGTGGTTGGCAAACACCGGAATAACGATCACGCAGTCTTTCGTTGTAACAGCAACGGGTCACGAACCCCTTACGGCTACGCCTCGGGAACTGGTCGTTAAAGACTGACGCCAGATGGGCCCGCCGAGGCTATGAGCACTTCAACGCGACGTGTAGTCCGATTTCGACTTTCGTTTGCGTCGCAGCCGTCGCCTGTATGCGTTTTTTTTGGACTCAATTCTCAACTGCTTTGGCAAGCGGCGCCGTGTCACGTGTCCTTCCATCTGATCTGCGCGTCCAACAACGAGCTCAGAACTAAATCGCGGCCGCGACTTCTGCAGGACGAAAAAAGGGCGGTCTGGCGGCGCTTGCGACAGTTTTGCCCAGTCGTTTTTCCTCGGATTGCACAATCGATGAACGCGCTCGCCCTCCGGGGCGCAACTAGAGAAGGAAGCGCCTTGGCCTTTTTCGGTCAACTCGCCAAATATCTGAACAGGATTGGAAAGCGTGCGGAAAAATCGAAGCCCTCCGATTGGGAAAAGTATGACGTAAAATATCCGAATAAGCCGCATTCGGTCAGAAGCGTCACCTTAAATGCAGGATTTCGTCGCAGCGGAAATCATTCTGCCGGAAATGTGCACCCTGCGTCGCCTATGATCAAAGTGCAAGGTGGCTAGCGGCTCGAGCGTGAGGGACGCGCCAGACCAGCGTTTCAACGCAGTAACAACTAAAAAGTGGGAACCAAAGCGATGACAATTTCTCGGCGTGATCTCTTCAAGGCAGGCTTGGCTGCAGGAGCTGCTCTCTCAGTTCCTTCGCTTCTTCGGGCGCAGACCGCAGTTGCGGCGGATAAAACTGTTCGGATGGCACTGGAAAATCTCAGCGTCTTTGATCCGGTGGCCACGACAGCCGGCATCAGCCAAACCCATGCTCTGGCGATCTACGACACACTGTTCTCGGCTGACTCGCAGTCTCAACCTCATCCGCAAATGGTGGGGAACTGGGGCGTTTCCGATGATAAGAAGACGTACACATTCGAATTGCGCGACGGTTTAGGATGGCATGACGGTACCCCTGTCACCGCAGCTGACTGCGTGGCGTCAATTCGCCGCTGGGCGCAGGTTGGATCCGGCGGACAGATCCTTATGTCGCGAGCTAGCGACATCTCAAAAAAAGATGACAGGACATTTGTCATCTCGCTCAAGGAGCCCCTGGGGGCTTTGCCAAGCATCCTGGCCTTCGAGGGTCCGTTTATCATGCGGGAGAAAGACGCCGGACTACCTCCGACGGAGCAGGTCACTGCGAACATCGGATCAGGACCGTTTAAGTTCAATCACGACCTAGCCAAACCTGGCGCGAGTTTCACGTACGACCGCAACGAAAAATATGTGCCGCGCAAAGAGCCGCCTGACGGAATGGCTGGCGGCAAGACGGTCTATGTCGATCGGGTCGTGTGGGATATCGGCGTGCTCGCCGACCCGCAGACTTCCGTGGCCGCTCTTCAGACGGGCGAAATCGACTTTCTCTACAGGCCGCCGATTGATCTGTTGCCTCTAATCGAGAGCGATCCCAACCTGAAACTCGAGGCGCTGAATAGGGCTGGTGTGGACATGACTCTGCGCATGAATTGCCTTCAGGCGCCGTTTAACAGCGTAAAGGCTCGACAGGCATTGCTCCACCTCGTGGACCAAGAGGCAGTATTGCGCGCTGCGTACGGCAATCCCCAGTATTTCAAGCCCGTCACGTCAATGTTCGGCAACACGGCAGCGGTTACCAACGACGAAAATACGGGATGGTTCAAACCAGGCGGCGATCCCGAAAAAGCAAAGCAACTTTTCAAAGAGGCTGGCTATGCGGGCGAAAAAATTGTCATTCTGCAAGCGACCGATTGGGCCGAGCAAAGCAATGCTTCACAGGTCGTGGCGGCGAAGCTTCGTGAAATCGGCGTCAACGCCGAGCTCGCGCCGAGCGACTGGGGCGGCCTTGTCTCCCGCCGCTCGAAGAGAGACTCCGTCGACAACGGCGGCTGGAGCATCTTTATCACTGACCAGTCTGAGGCAACACGTGCCAACGTTTTTACCGACATTAGCCTTGCCATGAACGGCGAAAAGGCATGGTATGGTTGGCCAAAGAATGATGAATATGAGGCGCTCCGGGCCAAATGGTTGACCCTCGAAACGCTCGATGAGCGCAAGGCGCTTGCGCGCGAAATGCAGAAGCTGTGGTGGGACTACGTCCCTGAGGTTCCGCTCGGTCAAAACATTGTACCTAGCGCTTACAGCAAGACGCTTACCGGCCTCATCCCTGCAACACTGCCGCTTATGTGGAACATGCAGAAGGCCTGATACCGTGGGTGTTTACATTCTTCGCAGACTGGTTTCGACCATCGCCGTAATGGCGATGGTCGGGATTTTCATCTTCCTGCTTCTCAGGCTGGCGCCAGGTGATCCGGCGGCGGTCATCGCAGGACCAACCGCCACGGAGCAGATGGTTGCTAACATCCGCGAGGAGTTAGGTCTTAACGAACCGTTGCCTGTTCAGTTCGTCCATTGGGCTTCTGATGTTTTGAGGGGGAACTTCGGAGCCTCGGTTTTCACGGGGGTGCCCGTTCTCCAACTGCTTTCCCAGAGGTTGGAACCGACGATCTCCCTGTCTGTGTTGACAATGATCCTTTCGGTCACCGTTGGAGTCTCCTTCGGTGTACTGGCGGCATGGCGATCTGGCGGTTTCGTCGACCGCGCCCTCGCGACTTTTTCAGCTATCGGCTATTCCGTCCCGGTCTTCGTCATTGGCTATATCCTCATCTACTTCTTCGCCATTCAAACTCGTTGGCTTCCGGTTCAAGGATATACGTCCATCAATCAAGGTGTGGCGCCCTGGTTCTTACATCTGATACTCCCAACGGTCACTTTGAGCGTCCCCTACATCGCCTTCATTGCGCGGATTACGCGGGGCAGCATGCTCGAAGTGCTGTCGGAAGACTATATGCGAACAGCTGCCGCCAAGGGTGCCTCGCCATTTGCCATGCTATTCCATCATGCACTGAAGAACGCCGGCGTACCCATTCTTACTGTGATCGGGATAAGCTTCGCTTATATGATCGGAGGCGTCGTTCTGACAGAGACCGTGTTTAATGTGCCTGGCATCGGCCGCCTCGTCGTCGATGCAATCAAAAACCGTGATTATCCCATCATCCAGACCGTGCTGGTCCTAATTTCCGGCCTGTACGTTCTGATCAACCTACTCGTCGATCTTGCCTATACCCTGATCGATCCGCGTATCCGGTACTAAAGATGGCCCTTACCACTTCGCGCGCTTCGGGATCGCCTCGTATTCAAACCCACACCGTTGTCCGCATCGCAAAGCGGCATCCGCTGGTCCTCCTCGGGGGAGGGATCCTGCTGTTGCTTATCTTGCTCGCGCTTGCTGCGCCCCTTTACAGCGGTGATCCCTTGGTGATGGACCCCTTCAAGCGTCTCCAGCAGCCCTCCGCCTCAATGTGGTTCGGCACCGACAACCTGGGGAGGGATGTCTTCGCCCGAACAATCTATGGAGCGCGCATATCACTCATCGTGGGATTGCTTTCAGCAGTGTGCGCAGCGGTTTGCGGTCTTTTGATCGGTGTAATCGCCGGCTACAGCCGCACCTTTGATAACATTATCATGCGGGTTATGGACGGACTGATGTCCATCCCGACGTTCTTGCTCGCTATAGCGCTTCTCTCTCTCACGGGCCCCGGAATTGGGATTCTCATCGTTGCAATTGCGATTCCAGAAACACCCGCTGTTACGAGATTAGTGCGTTCCGTGGTTCTGAGCGTTCGTTCGCGACCCTATGTAGAAGCAGCGCTGTGTGGTGGGGCACGCCTGCCTAGGGTGCTTTGGCGGCATATTTTGCCGAGCACCATTCCGCCCTTGATGGTTCAAAGCGCGACTGTGTGTGCCAGTGCGATCATGACCGAGGCTGGTTTGAGCTTTATCGGCGTGGGCGTGCCCTCCGAGATCCCAAGTTGGGGTAATATGATCGCCAACTCACGCCTCTTTCTCGCGATCGCTCCCTTGACGATCTTTGCTCCTGGACTGTGTCTCGCCGTCACTGTTCTGGCGGTCAACCTGCTCGGGGATGGCCTGCGCGACATGTTCGACCCCCGTTCGAAGCGGAGGCGTTAAAATGAGAATGCAATCAAATCCGAAAGCCGATCTGCTTCTGGACGTTCGCGACCTGGAGACGCACTTTTACGGCGAAGAGAGCGTTACTCGTGCTCTGGGCGGTGTCAACTTCCATGTGAAAAGTGGAGAGATGCTGGGTATTGTAGGTGAATCGGGATGCGGGAAGAGTGTAACTGCTCTTTCGATTCTTCGCTTACTCCCAAAGCAAACAGCTAAAACAGTCGGGGGCGAGGTCATCTTCAAGGGGCGCAACCTTTTAGAACTGTCTGAGCGCCAGATGCGTGAGGTCCGGGGTAACCGGATCGCCATGATTTTCCAGGACCCGATGACAAGCTTGAGTCCTGTTCACACTGTTGGGCGCCAGATCGCTGAAGCAGTCCAAATTCACGGCCGCGTGTCTCGCGCCGAGGCCCTCGAAAAGGCATTGGAGATGCTTCGACTTGTTCGCATTGCCGATCCCGAGCGACGCCTCAACAACTATCCGCACGAAATGTCCGGCGGAATGCGCCAGCGCGCCATGATCGCCATGGCGCTCGCATGCTCGCCTGAACTTTTGATTGCTGATGAGCCGACGACGGCGCTCGATGTAACGATTCAGGCGCAAATTCTGCGGCTGATCGTCGATCTGAAGGACCGTATGGGAACGGCCGTGATGTTCATCACGCACGATCTTGGTGTTGTCGCTGAGACCTGCCAACGTGTCATCGTGATGTATGCCGGCCGCATTGTGGAGCAGGCGAGCGTCACTGACCTGTTCGCTCGCCCCACACATCCTTACACGCGAGCCCTCATGAATTCTGTGCCCGATCGGCGGCGCGGTCGGCAATCTCGCCTTCCCGAAATTCCGGGGGTTGTACCGAGCCTCCGCGAGCCTCTTGTCGGCTGCAGCTTTGCTGAGCGCTGCCCCTTTGCAATTGGGGTATGTCGCGAAAAGATGCCTGTCCTAAGCGAGATACAACCTGGACACGCTGCCGCTTGCTGGCGTTCGAATGAAGTGGTGAACCTATGAGCGACGCGCTGCTGAAAGTTGAGAGCCTGACCAAGCACTATCCTATCGAAGCGGGATGGTTCAAGACGAACGTTCCTGTAGTTCGGGCAGTTGAGGACGTGTCGTTCACTGTCCAGGCAGGAGAAACGCTCTGCGTTGTCGGTGAATCAGGCTGCGGGAAATCCACGCTTGCGCGGCTCCTGATGCGGCTCATAGATCCGACGAGTGGGCGAGTGCTGGTGGAGGGGACCGACATCGCAGGACTAAGAAAGAACGAGCTCAGAGCTTGGCGCCGGCGGATGCAGATGGTGTTTCAGGACCCGTACTCCTCTCTGAACCCGCGTCTCACCGCGGGCCAGATTATCACCGAACCGGTCGAGAACTTCGAATGTCTAAGTAGAAGACAGCGCCAGGAACTTGCTACGGATCTACTCCGCAAGGTAGGAATGTCGCCGGAGATGGCGTCTCGATATCCGTCGGAAATGTCGGGCGGTCAGCGCCAGCGCTTGGGGATTGCTCGAGCGCTGGCACTTAAACCTTCACTCATCATCGCTGACGAAGCCGTTTCAGCGCTTGACGTCTCTGTGCAGGCTCAAATCCTAAATCTGCTCATGGATCTCCAGCAAGAAACAGGGATAGCCTTGATTTTTATCTCCCATGACCTTGCGGTCGTGGAGCATATCGGCCACCGCGTTGCGGTCATGTACCTGGGGCGCATCGTCGAACTCTCGCCCCGCGACGCTCTTTTTGCCAAGCCAGTTCACCCCTACACAGAGGCATTGATTGCGGCCGCGCCAGTTCCAGATCCTGCTCGCGCCAGGCTAGAGGTCCCCTTGGAGGGAGAAGTGCCGAGCCCCGTCAATCCACCGAGCGGATGCGCGTTTCACCCACGGTGTCCGCTCGCGGTTGATCGGTGTCGCGCTGAAGTGCCGCCACTCGTCCCTATGCCCGATGGTCGTGCGGTGGCTTGCCACGTACGGGCCCCGGCTGCCGCGGCTCATATTTCGCCGAGCGCTCTCGCGTCTCTTGCACTGCCAAAAACCGTTCAGCCCGGCGGAACAATTCTCGCCCGTCGTTGAATCAAAAAGCTAGCCCAGAACACCAAGGAAGAAATATGGAGAAGTGCTCACACGAGAGCGGTCGTCATTCGGCGGAGAATGACGGCAAATACGATATCACTGGTTCGACGGCGACGAACGTCGTGGACGGTTTCACAATGGTGGCAGTTGGCGACGTTATCGTGTCGCGAGCCCTGGCGAACGGGCACCATCCGGGCTTTAGTGAGATCGTCGAGCTCCTGCGAGCCGCAGACGTAACTTTCGGCAACATGGAGACGCTGATCTTCGACATCAGATCATTCAATGGAACACCGCAGGCTGAGTACGGGGGGGCGTATCACGTCAGCCTTCCCGAGATTGGACCTGATCTGAAGGCGATGGGGTTCAATATTATGGGCCGCGCAAACAACCATTCCTTGGACTGGGGCGTCGAAGGCATGCGTGAGACGAGCCGGATCCTCGATGAGAGCGGCATCATCCACGCCGGTGTGGGTGAAAGTCGCGCACAAGCCAGCGCTGCACGTCTTTTAGAAACGGCCCGCGGTCGCGTCGCTTTGCTCTCATGCGCCACCTCATTCACGCCGATGTCGCGTGCATGCGATCCAGCGGGCGAGGCACCAGCCAGGCCTGGAGTCAATGCGCTCCGTCTAGAGAGAAGCGTCGTCGTCGAGCCCGACATGCTTGAGAGCCTAAGAAAGATACGTGATGCCTTGCCCAATCCTGGGCCTAAACACGATGATCGCGAAATGTTGGTGCTCGCAGGAACGACCTATAGAACCGGCAAAGACGTCGGCTACACCTATGCGGCTAATACGCGAGATCTGGCCGATATTTTAAGAAACGTTCGGCGCGGCAAGCAATATTCCGATTTCTGCATTTTTACAAACCACGCACACGAGCCGGGAAATTGGAGCGAAGAGCCGGCCGATTTTGAGCAGGCGCTTGCTCGCAAGCTAATCGATGCGGGAGCGGACGCGTACGTTGGACACGGACCGCACCGACTGCGTGGCATCGAAATCTACAAACGCCGGCCCATCTTCTATAGTCTGGGGAACTTCTTTTATGATGACCTCCGGACACCCGTTGGGGCGGACATGTACGATGTGTACGACAAGGACCCACAGGTGGACACCGATGCCGAAGTAACCGCAGCGGAAGAAACAATGGGTTACCCTACGGCTGCAGGGTTCATAGGCGCGCTCGCCGAACCGGTGTATTACGAGAGCGTCGTCGCAGTTAGCCGCTTTGAGGAGAACCAACTGGCCGAACTGCGGCTTTATCCAATCGAGCTCGGTTATTCCAAAAGGCTTGCGAACAGGGGCGTCCCTAGTCTTGCTCCACGCCCTCAGGCAATCTCGATTCTTGAACGCCTGCAGAGGTTGTCAGAGCCGTTTGGAACGAGAATCACCATCGAGGACCGTGTCGGTCTTATTCGCCTCTAATCGCATAGACGGTCGACGCGCCATAAGGTTCCATTAACATGGCTCAGTAGCTTCATTGAGCCTGCAAACGGCGGCTTGGCGGCCGTTTGCGAGCGCGCCAGCTGAATACGCGCGCCCCGTGTTCAGATGATCGAAGGTCAAGGATTGCAGCATTGCAAGATGTTCTCGGCTGCGATGGGGCAAACTTGGTTTCCAGGTCCGTGACTTCGCATAATGGGAACCTCAATAGAGGTAAGTTCCTCATCTGTCGTACGCCCTCGACTCGCCACATCCGTCGCGGCCTCCGTCGCGCGGATCCTGATCCGGCGTAGAGGGCGCTCAGTTTGCAGCATTCCTGCGCGCAAGTGATCGAATACGCAGTCAATTCCATTTCATGGTCACGTACATTTTAGGTCGAAACAAGCGCGTTCGAGCGCCTGACAACAGGAACTCATCGCCAAATCCTTCGCAGCCCGAGAGGAAGCATTTATGACCATCGATATTAAGGACATCAGCGAGAAGGACCGCAATACGGTCCTGCATCCGTTCACACAGCTGAAGGACTTTGCGACCGGAAAGCTTCGTGAGCCGACGATCGTCGAGACGGGCAAGGGGATCCGCATCCAGGACGCGCGTGGTAACCAGCTGATCGACGGCTTTGCCGGCCTCTATTGCGTCAATGTCGGCTACGGCCGCACCGAAGTCGCGGAGGCGATCTCACGCCAGGCCTATCGCCTTGCCTATTATCATTCATATGCGGCACACACGACGGATGAACTCGCAATTCTGTCGGATCGCCTCGTGAAGATGGCCCCGGGCAAGATGAGCAAGGTGTTTTACGGCATGTCCGGTTCGGACGCCAATGAGACCCAGGCCAAGCTCGTCTGGTACTACAACAATCTGCGTGGCAAGCCGACGAAGAAGAAGATTATCTCGCGCGAACGCGGCTATCATGGCTGCAGCGTCGTCTCCGGCTCGATGACCGGCATGAGCTTCTATCACGATCACATGGACCTGCCGCTGCCGCAGATCTGCCACACCGGCGTGCCGCACCATTATTGGGGTGCAAACCCGGGCGAGACGGAACGCGAGTTCTCCGCCCGTCGCGCCGCCGAGCTCGACGAGATGATCGAAACACTGGGTCCCGATAATGTCGGCGCCTTTATCGCCGAGCCTGTGCTTGGTACCGGCGGTATCACGCCGCCGCCGGAAGGCTATTGGGAAGCGATCCAGGCCGTGTTGAAGAAGCACGACGTGCTGCTGATCGCCGACGAAGTCATCACCGGCTTCGGCCGCACCGGCTCCATGTTTGGCTCGCAGCATTACGGCATCGAGCCTGACCTGATCACCGTCGCCAAGGGTCTGACCTCGGCCTACTTCCCGCTCTCAGCCTCAATCGTCGGCGAGAAGGTCTACAAGGTGCTGGAAGACGGCGCCGATCGCGTCGGCGCCTTCTCCCATGGCTATACCTATTCCGGTCATCCCATTGGGGCGGCCGCAGCAAATGCGGTGCTCGACATCGTCGAAAAGGAAGATTTGCCGGGCAATGCCCGTGAGGTCGGCGGCTATTTCCAGGCGCAGCTCAAGGAGAAGTTCGCCCAGCTGCCGATCGTCGGCGAAGTGCGCGGTGTCGGCCTGATGGGCGCCATCGAGTTCGTTGGCGATCGTGAGAACAAGAAGCGTTTCGACCCATTGCTGAAGGTCGGAGCTCGTGTCTCCAAAGCTGCCCGCGATCGCGGCCTTATTGCCCGCGCCATGCCGCATGGCGACATTCTCGGCTTTGCGCCGCCGCTCGTCACCACCAAAGAGGAAGTCGATGAGATCGTCGCCATGGCCGAGAAGGCCGTTCGCTCTGTCATGGATGAGTTGGTCCGCGACGGTCAGAAGCTCTGAGCGATAGTTAAGCCTTCGGCGGCGGTGGATGCCGGCCGCCGAAGGCTTGTGATCAACGACTGCATGAAGCCGGAAAGGGGCAGGAGATCACCTTTGCCTCGCAGACCAACGCGACCTCCGGACGAGAGGTCATCAGGAATAGGGAACCTGGCTATGACTCCCGCCAAACTCCACATGACGACCAGCCTGGCGCCGATCGCTGTTCACAGCCCCTATGATGGGTCGCTGCTTGGGTCAGTTGAGGCGACCGATCCTGCCGACATCGATCGCCTCCTGGCAACCGCCCGCCGGGGCGCCGAGATCTCGCGCAATCTGCCGCGGCACAAACGAGCGAGCATCCTCGAAGGCGCAGCCCAGATGGTCGAAAGCCGTCACGACGCTTTTGCCGAGATCATCGTTCGCGAAGCCGGCAAGACCATCGTTCAGGCGCGGAAAGAGGTGCTGCGCTGCGTCAACACGCTGAAGCTGTCGGCGGAAGAAGCAAAGCGCAATGCCGGCGAGATCGTTCCCTTCGATGCCTATACCGGCTCGGAGCAGCGCCAGGGCTGGTTCACCCGCGACCCGCTCGGTATCATCACTGCCATCACGCCTTACAACGACCCGCTGAACCTTGTCGCGCACAAGCTCGGCCCGGCGATTGCCGGCGGCAATGCAGTGATGCTGAAGCCATCCAACCTGACGCCATTCTCGGCGATCAAGCTGGTGGGCGCGCTGCGGGAGGCGGGCCTGCCTGAGGAGGTCATCACCATCTCCCATGGCGACCGGGAACTGGTGACAGCGATGATCGCTGCTCGTGAGGTGCGCATGGTGTCCTTTACCGGCGGCTTTGCCACGGGCGAGGCGATCAGCCGCGCGGCTGGCCTGAAGAAGCTTGCCATGGAGCTCGGCGGCAATGCGCCTGTGATCGTGATGAATGACTGCGACTTCGACAAGGCAGTCGAAGGTTGTGTCTCCGGCGCCTTCTGGGCGGCCGGGCAGAACTGCATCGGCGCGCAGCGCATCTTGATCCAGTCTGAGCTTTATGGCCGCTTCCGCGATGCTTTTGTCGCGGCGACAAAGAAGCTCAAGGCGGGAGATCCCCTTCAGGAGGACACCGACGTCGGTCCGATGATCTCCAAGCAGGTGGCGGAACGCACCGAAGCCGCCGTCAACGAAGCGATCAAGGCAGGCGCGACGCTGCTTTGCGGCAACTATCGCGAAGGCTCCCTTTATCATCCGACTGTTCTCGAAGGCACGCCGCTGACCTGCCGGCTGTGGCACGAGGAAGTGTTTGCGCCGGTGGTCATGCTTGCACCCTTCGACACGCTCGATAAAGGGATCGAGATGGCCAACGATCCGGACTACAGCCTGCATGCCGGTATCTTCACCAACGATCTCAACGTCGCACTGGAGGCAGCAAACAGGATCGAGGTGGGCGGGGTGATGATCAACGACTCCTCCGACTATCGTTTCGATGCCATGCCATTCGGCGGCTTCAAATACGGCAGCATGGGCCGTGAAGGTGTGCGCTTCGCCTATGAAGATATGACTCAGCCAAAGGTCGTCTGCATCAATCGAGGGTGAGCCGTAAGTTCCAAGCGGTTGACTGAATGCGCAAGCGTACAGGCGCGGGGCAAATGCTCCTCACCACCGGCGTAACTTGAGGGGAGATTATGGATAAGACCCACGGCAAGATCTGCGTCGCCGAGGTCGAGGAGATCGCGGCGGTCGGCAGCCTCGATCCTGACCAGATCCACCTGCCTGGTATTTAAGTGCATGGCCGATCAGGGGCCAGCACGAAAAACGCGTCGAACAACGCACGACGCGCGCGGCGGCTTGAGGGTAGGGGGAAGAAATGGCCTGGGGGTGCGCGTGCTCAACACGCTGCTGTTCGCGACGAGGCGCCGATCGGCCAGGAAGCGTCTTGCAACGTTCTGCATCGACGGCGGCAGGGCATTTGCCATGTGCGTGGAATCGTGTGAAGGAAGGTGTAAGTGTCATGACCGGCGCCGAGTTTCGTCTCTGCGATGTCGCGCTCGACTGCTCGTTCAAAACCCGCGACCAGCGAGTTGAGCGCGAACAGGCACTCGCGGTCCTCGACCTCCTCGAGGCGAGTACCTTCGTGCCCGTCGGCCATCACGGCGGCCCGTATCGCCTCAAGATCTCGATGGCCGCCGGCCGGCTGGTATTTCATATCGCCGACGATAAGGGAGCGCATATCGTCAGCCACCATCTTTCGCTCGCCCCTTTCCGTCGGCTGCTTAATGACTACAGCCGCACTTGCGAAGGCTACTACGAGGCCATGTGCCGCTCCAACCTCGAGCGGCTGCAGGCGATCGATATGGGCCGACGGGGCATTCACGATGAGGCTGCCGAGCTACTGAGGGAGCGTCTCTCTGCTAAGGTCGACATCGACAAAGACACAGCGCGTCGGCTGTTCACGCTCATTTACGCGCTGCTCGCTCGCAACTCCGGCCATCAGATCCTTTTGAATTGAATAGCCTGCGATCAACGCCCACAAGCGGGGGGGACTCCCCACCGTTTAACAAGCGGATTTTTGAGCGGCCAGAGAGGGGTCGAAGGTGGTGCCAGTTTTGAGCATGGCGCAGGCGACGGCGAGGAGGCGGTCGGCGACTGATCGCAGGGCGCGACCGTGGCTGTGACCTCGGCTTCGAAGGGCGGCGTATTTCAAACGGTTGTGAGGTCGTGCTGAACGGCGACGCGCGCCCAATGGTACATGGCGTTGGCCAGTCGGTCATGGCAGGCCTGTCTTCTGACGACGATGCAGCTCTTGCCCGAGCGCTTGGTGACCGGCGCGACTCCTGTCAAGCTGCGCAAGGCGGCGTCGTCACGTCGCTGCAGGGCATCGAACGCTTCTGCGAGCAGCGTGGCGAGGACAACCCTTCCCACTCCCGGCAAGGATGCGAGGATCTCCACGTCATGCTGCTTCTTCTGCCCCGGCTCCACCTGCGCGGTTGCGATGAGGCTGGCGGTCAGGCCATCCAGCCGATGATGCGCCTGTTTGAGCTGCCGGTTGACGAGGCGGATGCGGGCAATGAGCGTAGTGACGTGGGCGCTGGCGGATTCGGTCGTTCCGGCGGCGACCTTGAGCGGCGGCTGGCGCAATATATCGAGCACATGGGGGGGCGTCGAAGCGGCGGATGCGATGGCGCTTGAGAAGCTTGGCGATCGTCGCCTCGCGGATGCGCGCGGCTTTGTCCGGCGTCGGCACGGTGTCCCAGAGATCGAGCAACCACTCTGCCCCGAGGTCGTTTTCGAGCTCAAGCAGTGCGGGGAAGTAGCGCCAGAGCTGCTCGCGCATACGGTTCGTCAAACGGTTGCGCTCGGCGCTGAGGTCTTCGGCGATGCGCGACCACTCGCGCAATTCGATGACGACGGGGTCGGAGACCGCGAGCAGCCGAAAGCAACGCGGATCGGTGCGCAGGGCGGAAGCCATCACCTCGGCATCGCGGCTGTCGTCCTTGGCACCGGCCATGGTGAAGCGGTCGCGGAAACGATCCATTTGCTTTGGATTAATGGCATTCACCTTGAACCCGCGCTCAATCAGCGTCTCGACCACGGGGCCGTGCGGCACCTCGATTGCGACCTGGATTTCGTCCCCCTCAACCGCGCCGCTCGTCGCCATCAGCCAGGCCGCCATTTCGGCGAGCCCTTCGCCGCCGTGCCTGAAGACCCTTTCGCCGATTTTTCGGCCATCACCGTCCGTGAGGAACACATGATGGCTCTCCGACGCCCAGTCGACGCCAGCATAACAATGTCTTTGATCAGTCATGCCTTCTCCCCGTTCGAGCATACGAGCCACCGCGATCTTCGCCGATCCCTGTACTGGCGCTCGGAAAAGCACAGGTCCGGCGCGAACTCCCCACGGGGCATCGATCACGGCCAATCCGACGGGGCACGTGTCCCCCCCAGGTGCTCGAGGCACAGGGGGCGATGGGTCGCTCCCGACGAATCGGCTCGGTTCAGGAAGGCTACGCCAATTCGGGCCGTCGCCCATGGTGCACGCCACGTTCCGCCACGCTTCACGTCGCGCGACCCACGTCGAGCATCCAAGAACCGCATGAGAAGGGTACAGGGGGTTGGTCAGCGTCCATCAGAAATCATAGGAGGAAGCACGACGTGCATGCAATATCACAGCATCCGAGTCAGCCCGGCAAGACACAATCTCGACGCAACGCTCCTCAAGCGGTTACAGGTGCGTGATGCAAACGAATTCTGCTGGCTTTCTTGAAAGCGTAGACCCAAAACTTCCGCCATGCCATGTCGTTCCTTGATCTACCGGAGGGGCTGCCAGAACGGATCATCCAGTGCAACTCTCCCTACACGGTCCGCTTCGGTGTACGGCTGCGCGGCCGCATGTACAGCTTCATCGGCTGGCGATCGGTGCGCGAGCACTGCGAACCAGTGAAGGGCGACATTCGATATGCGTCAAATGCTGACGCAGAGGAGGTCGAGGCGCTTGCCGCACTAATGACGCTCAAATGCTCGCTTGTTGACGTGCCGTTCGGTGGCTCCAAAGGGGCACTCAAGATCGACCCGCGAGGATGGACCCCGCAGGAGCTCGAGCACATCACTCGACGCTTTACGCAGGAGATGAACAAGCGCCCCGATCGGGCCAGGCGTCAATGTGTCGGCTCCGATATCGGCACCGGTGAGCGGGAAATGGCCTGGATGATGGATGAGTTCCGCCGCGCCAATCCTACCGACGTGGTCACTTCGGGTGCTTGTGTCACCGGTAAGCCGCTGTCGAAAGGCGGGATCGCCGGGCGAGCGGAGTCTACGGGCAGGGGCGTTCAATTCGCGATCCAGAGCTCCCTTCGGGACACCCGCACGCCGGGTTTGGATGGCCGGCGCAATCTCAAAGGCGCCTCCACTGTTATACAGGGGTTTGGCAATGTCGGCTATCACGCCGCCAGGTTTTTGTCCGAAGAGGATGATGCACGCGTGACCGTTCTTGCTGAACGTGACGGGTATGTCGCCAATCCGGAAGGCCTCTCCATTGAGGCCCTCAAGCAACATCAGATCCGAACAGGCAGCATTCTCGGCTTTGATGGAGCCAAGTCCATTGCCGGCGATATGTGCGGCGTCGAACAGCCCTGCGACGTTCTGATTCCAGCGGCGATGGAAAATGCTATTCATGCTGAAAACGCGGAGCGCATGAAGGCACATCTCGTCGTCGAAGCCGCCAACGGACCTGTCACCTTCGAAGCGGACGAGATCCTTCGCTCCCGCGGCGTGACCATTCTTCCCGATCTTTATGTTAATGCCGGAGGTGTCGTCGTCAGTTACTTCGAGCGGGTGAAGAACCTCACGCACATCCCCTTCGGGCTCATGGAGCGGCGGCGGCGGGAACGGGGCAACCACACAATCGCTACGGCGCTTGAACGGATGACAGGCAAGGAGTCCCCCGCAGACATGCGCGACGAATTCCTCGAAGGCGGCGCCGAAATCGACCTCGTTCGTTCCGGCCTGGAAGACGTCATGCGCAGCACCTGGACGCGCATTGCCGACCTGATGGAACAGCAACCGGAACTCGGTGACTACAGAACTGCCGCCTATGTCGCGTCTATCCGGCAGGTCGCTGATTTATGAGGCGATTGGGATATGACCGCGTATGGCGAAAACAGCGTGCGGCGCTACCGACTACGCTTACTCTCACGCATGGCTCCACTCCCGGCGATGCATGCCCAAGTGGCGAGTATCATCGGGGGATATCGCACCTCTTCTTCGATGGGAGCGAACTCTACGGCCATCACAGTCGAGCGCAGAGAACATGTGTCTGGAGGCAAAGTGGCTTCAGCGCTACGGCGGGGGGTCAATTCTTCGATTCGCTTGACAAAACCCACGAGAACTGGATGGAGGCCAACCGATACATCGACATGGACGATCTCAGAGAGCACAAGAAGCTGGCTCTCCGCAACGCCGCATGACCAGCCCCATCGCCGCCCCAATTTGCTGAACTTGACGCACAGAACCTCATTTTGACAAGGCGAGCTTCGGGGGTGCTGGTGCTTCTAGGGCTCGGCGCATTGGTTTCGTTCCCGAGTTGCCGGCCAGTTGTCCGATAGCTTGGGTGCCGCGCGGGTCGGCCGAACGATCGCTATCCTTCCTGGTTTCGATCGCCTTTTTTGGGCTTGCGCCGACAATACCGCTGCTGGCGATCGCGCTTTGGCATGTGTCATGGTTCGATGGACATGGCGATGAACAGATGGGTGCGGATTCCGACGATCGCGCGCATGCATTCCAATCTGATGCCGCGCACCGTTCCGATTTGATCGCGCGCATGTGAGGCGACCAATCGTTGGGGGTTAAATGGGACTACGAACTTATCCTGGTCAAGCTGGCGCCGATGAGATCGCTGTGGACGGCTGAAGACTGCCTCCAACGGAGCGAAGCAGTCCGGCGCCGCGCTTCCCAACGCGCCGTAGGGGCCGGTCTGCTTCGCGGGCGGCGTGTCCGACATTCTTTTGGCCAGGATATTGTCCACGGGTTTGGGGTCCGGCCTTTCAGGTCTGGATTTCGGCCGGTTGACGCAGCCGACGCATCGATTCGCCGCTCATTTCAAGCCTGTGAGCGTTGTGAACCAGGCGATCCAATATTGCGTCGGCATAGGTGGGGTCGCTGATTTTTTCGTGCCATCGGGCTACGGGGAATTGGCTGGTGACGAGCGTCGAGCGTCGGCCGTATCGTCCCTCAAGGATCTCGAGCAGATAATGGGGAGCATTACCGTCGATGGGCTGAAGCCCGTAATCATCGAGGATGAGAAGTTCGACGGCGCCGAGACTTTTCAGGCGCGTTGCGAGGCTGCCGATACCGCGGGCCTGTTCCAGGCTCTGCAGCAATGCCGGCATCCGGACGTAAAGGACCGAATGATTGTCGCGGCAGGCCTTGTGTCCCAAGGCACAGGCCAACCAGCTTTTCCCGATGCCGGTCGGGCCGACAATGGCACAGTTCTCGTGTTTTCTGATCCAGTCGCCGGCAATCAGCAGGTCGAGGATGGTGCGATCGTATTCGCGCGGTGCACGGCGAATGATATCTTCGGGAACAGCGGGATGGTGCAGTTTCGCGTTACGAAGTCGGAGCGCAAGACGCTTGTTGTTGCGCCAGGTGGCTTCCTGATCCAAGAGCAGCGCCAGCCATTCGCCATGACTGAGGTTGTCGCTCTCGTCATTATCGGCCAGTCTTGTGAAGGCGTCTGCCATACCGGCAAGCCCCAATTGCTGCAGCAGGTTGAGGGTAGGATGTTTGAGCATTTTTATTCCTTTCAATGGTAGTATTCGGAGCCGCGGAGGTTGGAATGCTGGATCGGTTCCTGCTCGAGGCGCTCGGACCTTGGGAGGCGGTCGAGTTCCTTTTCGAGAATGGATTTGATGCCGGGATAGTTGAGCACCTGGAATTCCAGCGCGCGCTGCGCAGCCGCTTCAAGGCGATCGACGCCAAACCGTCTTTCCAGGCCGATGATGCCGACACAGGCACGGTATCCCTGTTCGGGATGCGCGCGCTTCTCAATGATCCGATCGACGAGAACGCGCAGCATCGGCCCGATCCGCTTGGCCTCGCTGCGGATCTTCGCCGGCGTCCATTCGCGATAACGCTGATGGTTTGGCGGCATATGCACCGCAACCGTCGTGTGGCGGCCGTTGCTGCTGCCACGCACATGCGCGGCAATTCGGTCGCCGCCGAGGAATATTTCCACCGTGCGAATGGTGTATCGAACCTCGACTTCGCTACGCGCAAAGCGGTAAGGGACGGAATAAAAATGCCGACTGAGTTCAATATGATAATCGATGCCAACACGACACCGACGCCATTCCGCATGCACCCAGGGCTCGGCAGGTAGCGGCTTCAGATTCGGGGCATCAAGTTCGTCAAACAACGCGCGCCGCGTCTTGCCGTACTGGCGTATCACCCGTTCGTCATTGAGCCGGGTGATCAGATCGGCAATGGCCTTGTTGAGATCAGCGAGGCTATAAAAGGTCCGGTTCCGCAGCCGACCCAGAAGCCAACGCTCTACGATTCCGACGCAATTTTCGACTTTTGCCTTGTCCCTCGGTTTTCTCGGGCGTGCTGGAAAAACTGCCGTGCTGTAATGGCGCGCCATATCCGTATAGGAACGATTGACCATCGGATCGAAGTGACAAGCCTTGATCACCGCGCATTTGGTGTTGTCGCTGACCAGGAGTTGCGTCACCCCACCAAAAAACCGGTAGGCTGCGTTGTGCGCCTCGATCCAGTCGGGCAACTGTTCGCTCCACGTCGCCAGCGCGAACGACAGGCTGGACGCCCCCATCACCGCCACGAAGATATGTGCGTCCCGCACCACGCCGGTTTTGCGGTCGACGACTGCCACCTTGTCACCGGCATAATCGACAAACAGCTTCTCGCCGCCGGCATGGCTTTGCCGCATCACCAGAGGCAGCCGGCCATGCCAGTTTCGGAACAACTCACAGTATCTCGAATATCGGAACCCGTCTGGATCCCGAGCAATGTACTCCTCCCAGAGCACCTGCAACGTCACATGCTTGCGCTTCAATTCGCGCGCGACGGCAGACCAGTCGGGCTCGGACTGCTTCCGACGCCCAGCTTTCTTACCGGGCGTCCCGTAAAGGCGCTGCTCCAGCTCGCGGTCACTGATCGTATCCGGTAAAGGCCATGTCAGTCCTTCCCGGTGCAATCGCTTTAACGTGTCGCGGACCGAAGTCTCCCCGACGCCCAGTTGCTTGGCAATGATGCGGTTCGAAAGACCGACATCCAGCCGCAGTTTCAAAATCTCGCGCACCTGGCGCATCAGGAGTCTCCTCGTCGGCAATTCACTTCTCCATGGCGTTGCTTCCACCTGGAGAAATAACCCCAACGATCGGGCCTCACGATATCGACTTACTGCGCGCGATTATCTCGGAATGCTGCGCGGAGAATTGTCGGAATGGTGCGCGTCATCATCTCGGAACGGTGCGCGCGATCAAATCGGAATGGTGCGCGCGATGAGCCCGGATTCCGCACAGATGGGCGAGCGAGGTGGAGAAACACATGAGGCGGTCAGTGATGTCGTCGTTTCAGGCCATGTGGAGTGTGGGGGCTGTTCTGGGCGCAGCAAACAGGCCCCAGTATACATTCATTTCCTTGTTACTGCCGTGATGACCGGCGGGATCCTCGGACCCTTCCTTCTGCTCGATTGGCGATCAACTATCCAGACATTCATAGAAATACCGCTGGACCGTTGAGCAGGGCGGAAAGTCCTTTGGCAACATCCGCCATTGGCAGCCCGTTGAGGCGATATAGCAGCGCGTTCACAACCTCGCGCAAATCGGTCTTGCGCGGGCGGCCGAGACGGCGCGGCGCAGGCACGAACGGTGCAATATATTCCCATTCGCGATCCGTGACATCGCTTGCATATCAGCTCGTCCGACGGATATAATTCCGCCGGGTGGTTTCAGTCCAAGCCATCGTAGGCTCCATCGAATCTTCGCAAATCCGACGGAATCACAACTGACTGAAATCACTCAATTCTTTTTGGGCAGCCTCTTAGACCTCAATTCCCCACGTCACAGGATACTTGCCTTTGCAGCAGGCATGGTGGGTTCCTTCGTTAGCGGGTTGGGCAGGCTCCCGCGGGATCGACTGCGCGGACGGGATCTCAGGTGGTTTTTCGACCGGCAGGCGCACTGCGGCAGGTCGGTATGCTTGCGAATCACGCATCGGCGGCAAAGGGGAACGGATGCTCCAAGTCAAGATGGCAACAAGGCATCAAGCAGATCGGAGGCAACAGTGCTGTTGGAGGCATTCGAGGGCACAGGTTCATCCACGCCGGGTCAACCCACGTTTGGCTGGCTCGGAAGCCAGTGTTGTATTCATGAGGTTTCTTTTCGCGCGGCATCATTCACGATCTTCCTTGCCTCCACGGTTACGGGTAGGCTGGTGTCTTCCGGAAGGTCGGGCAGTAAGAGCCGCCAGCCATTTCTGAGCACCACAAAGCCGCCCCACAGGCTTTCATTCTCAACCTTGACAATCGGCTCTTCGATATCTTTCTTGGGAACATACGCTGACAAGCCGCTGCCGCTTCTGCGGATCGTTACCCTCATCTGGCTTTTCCTTCGTTGACACCCCTGGCGCATTCAGTGGTTTTTGGCGTTGAGGTCCCCCCGAGGCTCCTCAGTTCACGCGTACGCATTCCAACGACGATGCCGCGATCAATCCATTCGACGGCATAAATGTAGAACTGCTGGAGAAATGTCCCTACATCGCGCACAAAACCCGCGTCGCCTTTCCTGACGAGGCGTTCTCCGATTTCCTTCCCGGGATAGGTGCCGTCATTTTTTATGTGGCGTGTGGCACAAACTCTCTCACCCGGCATAAATCGTGGAGGATTGTGGATTTCGACTTCCTCTTCGCGTCCAATACTCATTACCATTCCTCTTGTGGTTGCGATTACCAGGGGGAGACTCAAGGTCCGGCCGCGCACGGAAGCCCGGCTATGGCATTCGGGGCTTAAGCCGGCACGCAGGTCTTCGGCATGGGACATACAGAGGCGCATTGCTGTATCTCGAAAACGCCCTTGCATTCGGTGCATTTCTTCGGATCTATCACGTACTTTTCGCCCTTTAACTCGATAGCGTTGGAAGGGCATTCGAACTCGCAGGCGCCGCACTGGGTGCACTGGGATGCGATGATTTTGAAGGCCATATTATTCAGCTCCTGGTTAGGTCTCGATCGATGGGCCAAGCTCAAGCCGTTGCCTGCGATGGGGCGGTACCAAACTCTGTCGCGTGAAGAGCGCTGATCGCGGCCTCGATGTAGTCATAGCCATAGGTGTCCGTTGCCCGGATCCCAGCTTCCATGAGCCTCTCCTTCGGACAATCTCCTATCCTTGCGCAGAGCACGATGTCTATGCCGTCGAGTGCAGCGATGATGCCAGCGAGGGCGGCGTCCTCGCCCCAGCCGCCATGGCAATACGGCTCGACCTTGCGGTGCCCCACGAATTTAATCCCTGTTTGCGAGGCTTCGTAAACCTGGAACTCCTTCGCATGGCCGAAGTGTTCATTGATGCGTCCGCCGCCTTTCGTTGCGACAGCCACCTGAAGCGATCCACGGATGTTCGCAGATGCGACCGTTGCGATCGCTTTCTCCTTAGCCTCTAAATGGTCATCGCGTATGCGTGCGACCACCTCCCGGTAGGCCTGACGCTTGGCACCGTCGTAATGGGGTTCGAGCGGAACGTGGTCGAGCGTGAACTCCTGGCCACGGTCAGTGCCGAGAAGGCCGACTGCATCGGCACGGCACTGTCGACAGTGACGCATCAGCTTGGCACCGCCTTCAAGACGGTCGTGAAGCGCCTTCAGTTCGAGCGCATTTGGGCCGCGCTGTCCGGTCAGGCCAAAGGAGGTTCCGTGTGCCGGGTCTGAAATCAGCGGCATGACATTGTGCAGAAACGCGCCGCGCTCCTTGACCCATTTGTTGACCTCGATCAGGTGCAGGTCATTGACGCCGGGGATCATAACCGAATTGATCTTGGTGAGGATGCCGCGTGCGGTCAGCATCTCAAGTCCCAACATCTGCTGCTCATGCAGGATTTTGGCAGCATCCACGCCGGTGTAGCGGCGATGCCCATAAAAGATCCACGGGTAGATCTTCTCGCCGACGGCGGGGTCGACCATGTTGATGGTGATTGTCACGTGGCTGACGTTCATTTCCGCCAACTTGTCGACATGCTCCGGTAGAGCAAGTCCATTGGTGGAAATGCACAGCTTGATGTCCGGAATCTCGCTGGCGACGCGTTCGAAAGTCGCCCTTGTCTTGTTCCAGTCGTAGCAAGCATCGCCCGGGCCCGCGATGCCGAGAACTGAAAGCTGCGGCACTTCGTTGGCGACCGCAACCACCTTGCGCAGCGCCTGGTCGGGTGTCAGCTTTTCGGATACGACGCCAGGCCGACTTTCGTTGGCGCAGTCATATTTGCGATTGCAGTAATTGCATTGGATGTTGCAGGCTGGTGCGACTGCGACGTGCATACGGGCGAAATAGTGGTGCGCTTCCTCTGAAAAGCAAGGGTGATCCTTGATCTTCTCCCAGGTGGCAGAATCCATGTCGGTTGGCCTTGAGGACGAGCCGCAGGACGAGGACGCGCAACCACCGGATTTTGCGGTTGTCAGCAACTGCCCAGAGGATGTCGTGTTCGTCAGGCTTTCAAGCGAAATTATCGGTGCACTCATCAAACGGCTCCACTGGAGTAAAAAGTCGTCGTCCAAAAAAGCAAGCGCTGTGCCAACAGGATAATATCGAAATATCAATAGTTTGGCGCTTCGTGTTCGATTTGAACCAATAGCCCCCGACGCAGTTTTGTCGAATTCGCGACAGAAGCGGCCAAATTGGACGATACACCCGCGCGCCTGAGGAGGAGGGGAATGGCCGAGCCCAGATAAGAGGGCTCACCGTCTCTAGATTTTTTTCACCTGTATATGATGCCGCCGTAAAGCATAGCCGACTTGCCGCGGTGTGAGGCCGAGGATCCGAGCTGCCTTCGCCTGAACCCAGCCGGCCTTCTCCATCGCGCTGATTAGCAGCTCGCGGTCCGATAGATGTGGTGCCACCGTTAAGCCGCCAGGGCCGGCGGGGTAACCGAGACTGGCCGGCGATTCGACTGGCAAACGTTTGCTCATGGCCAATCCATTGAGCGAATGGCTGCCAAGCGGTCTGTCAGCAGTTTTCCCGAGCATTGAAGAAAAGCACTGGTCATTCTGGCAGGAGAAATCTGATGGAACAATCGTCGCCGAACGTGCGAGAGTGGCGGTCCTGCGGACGCAGTTTTCAAGCTCTCGGACGTTGCCGGGAAATTTGCATCTTGACAGGATCTCGAGTGCCGCAGGCGTGAATTCGAGATTGCGATTGTTTTCCCTGTTGAACCGGTCGAGGAAAACCTTCGCAAGGCGTGGAATATCTCCATTTCGCTCCCTGAGAGGCGGTAAAAAGAGAGGCACTACATTGATGCGATAATAAAGGTCAGCCCGGAACTCCCCCTCCGCCACCGCCGTCTCCAGGTCCTTGTTGGTGGCGCATATGAGTCGGACGTCCACCTTGAGCGTTTTTGTGCCGCCAACTCGCTCAAGCTCACCTTCCTGCAAGACGCGCAACAGTTTCGCTTGAAAGGCCGGCGAGATCTCGCCGATTTCGTCGAGCAACAGCGTCCCGCCATCCGCCAGTTCGAAACGGCCTGCGCGCTGAGAGATGGCCCCCGTAAAGGCGCCCTTCTCATGCCCAAACAGTTCCGATTCCAGGACGCCTGCAGACAGTGCCGCGCAATTCAACTTCACAAACGGCTTTTTTCTGCGAGGTGAAAGCTCGTGGATTGCCTTTGCAAAGAATTCCTTGCCTGTGCCGCTTTCGCCCCTGAGAAGCACCGCAGAGTTGGTTTGTGCAACGACTTTGACGCTTTCAACCACTTGCCTGAGTGCGGGGCTTTCCCCGACAATCCAGTCGATTCTCGTAGGCCGTTGTCGGGTTGGTTCAGGCAGTTCCTTGTCGCCTCCACTAATCTTGCGATCGCCCTCCTCGCCGATCGGTCGACTATCGCGGCTCTCGTGGCCATTCAGCCGAACCGCTCGTGCCGCAAGGTTGGCGACCATCGACAGGAAACGCACCTCTTCCTCAAATTGTGTTCTGGTGGCTGCGCCATCCTTGGCGCGGTCGATCCATAATGTTCCAAGCGTTTCTTGATCGGCCTTCATCGGGACACCAATGAAGGTGACTTGGCCAGTGCCGCTCACGATACTCTGAAGCTCATCCTGGAACAGTTCCGACTTGCAAGTGTCCGGTACGACCAGCGGCGCACCTTTTGCGACGATTCTATCTATTGCAGCCTTCGCAGCAATGTGGCGCGCGCCTGATGATGGAGGCTCAACCCCGAACGTCGCAGTTGTCTCGGGCTCTCCTTCAGCGCCAACAACGACGATTGCGCCGCGCCGCATTGGCAAAAGTGCGGGGAGGGTGTTAATCACATTGGCAAGCTTGATCTCGAGGCTGGCTGAAGTGATCAAAACCTTCGATATCCGATAGAGACCGCTGCACCCCAAGTCCCGTTTGTGCATGGTTTTAGGGGATAATTCAGTCATACACTCATCGAGCCAATTCTTACGAGGAAACACCTTGAGCGTCGTACGAACGGCCCTTGGCTCCCTACGAGAAAATGCCGCCTTGCTGACATTATCAAGTGCTTGCGCTTGCACCTGTGAGCGCCCGTCAACGTACCCATCTTGTTAGACAAAAGTGAGATGCAAGTCATCCGAATTTAAAGAGCACACCGAATCCACCTCGCGGATAGCTCCAATCAATGTCACCGCTCTCTTCGCACAGTACTCTACATGTCCCGCATTCCATGCATCCATCCGCAATAACCTCTACTTGGCCGTCTTCATTCACCTCGTAGCATTTCGCTGGGCAAACAACGGTCAGCGCAAGCAGGTTTGGGCTCGGAGACTGATGCTGCCGCACCTTGATGTGCGGCCGCCCCGCGTCCACCAGGTAACGGTTTTGGTAAAGCTTGTCTTCAATGCGAACGACTGAAGCTGTCATCTCAATGCTCCCCTTTAGCGCCATGCCAGTGCCAAGCGGACTGCGTCGCTGACCAGTCCCCATCGCGAACGCGCTTTAATAAGAGCGGCCGTGGTCGCTCTTTCCTTCTCGATCTTGGGTGTGCCGTCGACGCGCACGAAGTTTTGCGCCGCCTGCGACATCAACTGCGGATAAGTCGTGAAGAAATTGTGTGAATTCGTGTGGAGCAGAGCGGGCATGTCCTTGTACTTTCTGAGGTCTTTCAGAACGAAAGACTTGTCCAGCATGGCCTTGTAAAGTGAGAGATTGTCACTCGTCATCGGGTGTTTTCGGCTCTTGATTGCGGCGATCGCCTCGCCGGCGATGCGGCCCGACGTCATGGCGAGGTTCGAGCCCTCGCGGTGCACGGCGTTGTTGAGCTGCGCCGCGTCGCCAACCACGACCCAGCCATCGCCAAAGAGCTGCGGAATTGCCTTGAATCCGCCCTCCGGAATGAGGTGCGCCGCATATTCCTTAATCTCCGAGCCCGCAAGTAGCGGCCGGATTGATGGGTGGTTCTTGAATGCGTCAAGTAGCGCGTAAGGACTTTCCAGGGTCGCTGCGAAATGGGAGACAAGGCAGCCGATGCCAAGAGAGATCGATTCCTTGTTGGTGTAGAGGAATCCCAAGCCGGCCATTCCGCGCGAGATTGTCCCTGCCGCCTCAATAACACAGCCTTGATCGCCGGTAAGGCCGAAGCGTTCATTGATGACCTCTTCCGGTAGGAAATGCATTTCCTTGACAGCGAGTGCCACGGCTTCGGGTTTCGGCACCTTGCGAAATCGTGCTCTCGTGCCGAGGAGGCCGTTTACGCCTTCGGCGAGCACGACCACGTCCGCATGGATGACCCCGCCCGCTCGATCGGTATGGACGCCTATCACCTTGCCGGCAGCATCAAGAGCCAGTTCCGTCACCGTCGTCTCGCACAAAACTATCGCGCCCGCCGCTCGGACTTTCCGCGAAAACCACTTGTCGAACTGGGCGCGAATGATCGTGTAACGGTTTGGCGCCGGCTCATTGAAGTCGTCCGACCGGTAGTGCATTCCGGTGTGTGACGTGTCGTCCGTTACCCAGAATCGCTGCTCGACCAGATGCCGCTCAAGAGGTGCATCATCCCGGAAATCGGGAATGATTGTCTCCAGCATGTTGGCGTACAAGATGGCGCCTTGGACGTTCTTGGAGCCCGGATATTCTCCGCGCTCCAACTGCAACACTTTTAGACCGCGACTTGCCATGGTGTATGCAGCCGCGTTTCCAGACATACCGGCACCGACGACGATGGCGTCGAATCTTTCTTCGGTCATAGGTTTTACCTCAGTTCACAACTCTCAGACGATTGGCCGGCGCCAACCGTTTGGTGAAAGCTTCCGTCAACGCCGGCAGAAAGCTGACAGCATCGGTGACAACACCGACATGGGCGAAATCGAAGATGGGCGCGTGTGGATCGGTGTTGATAGCGACAATCAGGTCAGCTCCCTCGACACCGACGCGGTGCTGGACCGCGCCTGATATTCCAGCCGCTATATAGAGCTTCGGGCGGATCGTTTTGCCAGTTTGGCCGATCTGCCGATCAGCTGGCATCCAGCCCTTTTGGACGAGCGGCCTGGAACAGCCGTAGTCACCGCCGATCGTCAGCGCGAGGTCTTTGATAAGCAGCAGGTTCTCTGCATTGCTGAGGCCCAGCCCGCCGGCAACCACCACATCCGCATAGGCGAGATTGGCGTTGCCCGATCGGTCGTCGGAAAGGAAACCGACGACCTTCGTGACGATATCTTCCTCCAACATCCGCCAATCGTGCCGGATTACCCGCCCGATCGGCTTGTTTGACCGCTGTGGCATGCGCATGACCCTTGGCCGCACAGTTGCCATTTGGGGCCGGCAATTGAGCGTATAAATCGTGCAAAGCAACGAGCCACCGAACGTGGGCCGAGTAGCTGCAAGCGAACCGTCCTCGTCGACATCAAGTCCGGTGCAGTCGGCTGTGAGCCCCGTCAGCAGTGTGGTCGCCACGGAACCGGCGAGGTCGCGACCCAGCGTCGTCGCACCGAGAAGCAGAATCTCAGGCTTATGGGTAATGACCAGATCTGTCAGTGCTTTGGTGAAAGGCTCGTTTCTATAATCCGTGAGCAGCGGCTCCTCGACGAGATACACCAGATCCGCACCATAGGCGAAGGCCTCAGCAGCGGCGTGCAAGGTAGAATCCCCCGGAGGCCCGAGAATAATACCTGCGAGCTGAACCCCCAGTTGGTCGGCAAGTCTGCGGCCTTCGCCGAGAAGTTCGAACGAGACCGGGTGGACATGGCCGCGTTCCAGCTCCATGAAAACCCAGACGTGCCGGTAGTCTCTGAATTGCTCAGGCAGGTCCTTTTTCATGCTGGCACGGGCTTGGGCCGGTGGTGATGCTTTACTTTTTCGAGTTCCCATAATCTGCTCCTATCTGCTCACGCTACGAGTGGAGGAGAGCTCGTGCTCCAGTGCCGGCTGATGGGCGAAGATTGAAGTGACCAGTTCGTTAGCTACGTCCTGCATTGCCTTCTCGACGGTGTCGATCTGCACCGCTTTTTGCTCGCGCGGGGTAGGGGCAAAGACCCGCTTGACGACCGTCGGCGAACCGCGCAGCCCGCATTTTGTGATGTCTTCAATGCCAGCCTCCACCGCATTCCACTTGACGATTTCGCTGCGCGCGGCCCGCAAGGCATCATCAAGTGAGCCGCGGCGAATGGCATTCGATCCTTCCAGCATGGTGATCAGGCAAGGCAATTCGCTCTTCAGGACGTGCGTCCCGCCTTCCGCGCGACGCTCGACCGTAATCGCGCGCGTGCGGAGATCAATGGAAGTGACCTTTGCGACATAGGTCAACTGCACGAGGTCGAGGCGCTTGGCTATTCCGGGGCCGACCTGGGCGGTATCGCCGTCGATCGTCTGCTTGCCTGTGAAGACGATATCAGGCGATCCAAAGCTATTGCCAATCTTCGCGATTGCCTGAGAAAGAGCAAATGAAGTCGCCAGCGTGTCGGAGCCGGCAAAGTGCCGGTCGGTCAGGAGTATCGCGCGGTCTGCGCCATAAGTGAGCGCCTTGCGTAAAGATTCTTCGGCCATGGGGGGGCCCATGGTGAGCACCGTGACCTCGCCGCCATGGTGGTCACGCACTTGGAGTGCCTGTTCGAGGGCAAACAGGTCGTAAGGGTTGATGATAGTCGGCACGCCTTGGCGCATGATCGTGTTCGTCACCGGATGGACGCGTATCTGCGCCGAATCCGGGACTTGCTTGATACAGACTACGATGTGCATGAGGTCTCTTTAGCTCCGATCGCGTGTAAAATGACGTCTTTCGCCTCCCTTCCAAGCACCAACCATGCCAACCAACTGTGGTCCAAGAAGCCCATGAATTCTAAGGAGCTTTTTCGGCTCACAGGATGCGACCTGCGTGATAGCGTTGTCGGCTTCATGACATCGAATCGTCGCAACCGCTCCGTACTTGTCGTTTTCCGATGATCTTAGGCCGAGTCCCAATGACAAATGTGCGGTTAGGCGCACCGCTGATCCGACGTGAAAACGGCGAAGTGGTTGCAAACTCCGCGCTTTATGTAAAGTGCCCCGAAGCTCTTCGGCCCATGGCACTTGTGCGCGGAAAGCGACAGCATGAAGTGTCTTGCTGATCCTTCTCGTGGATGACCTAGCATTCTCGTTCCCCTCTGTTTCTGCGATCAGCCGAAAGACTTCCCGCAGGCGCAGTTCTCTCGTGCGTTGGGGTTATCAAAGATGAATCCGGCGGAATCGACACCCGTGGTGAAGTCCACGGTCATGCCGCTGACATGAGGTTGAGAGGCTGAGTCTACGTACACCTTGACCCCACCCGCCTCAATGACAGCGTCGCCGTCGCGCGACTCGCTGTCCAAGCCCAGGTGGTATTTAAAACCCGAGCAGCCGCCCGCTTCCACTTTGATGCGTAGCCCATCCGCCGGCTCGCAAGTCTGTGAAAGCGCGAACTTTATTGCGGCAATCGCACTGTCGGTGAGCGTTATCATGGGTTCGTTTCTCCTGGTTTCGAGTCGCTTGCGAACGATGCACCTAGTGTGCCAACCAGAAACCATCACGAAAACAACGCGTTGTTCAAACACGGCCATGTCGTTTGTACGACACAGTCGTAGTTACGACATTTTGGGTGATTAAACCGAGTTCGTGTGAGGCTCTCCGCGACGCGCCGAGCATCGACGTTTATCCTCGGCAGGGGCTGCTGAGACTCCGGCGCGGAGATTGGATACCCGGTCGATTGAAGGAAACTAAACCCTCAGCGGGAATGTGCCGTACCGTTCCGTGCCGCAGCATGAACTGCTCCGGCGCAATACCTTCATGTCGGTGTACATAGGCCAAATGCTCCTCTTGCGAACGCGAGTTCGATCACGACATCAATTGTGATGACAGACTTGCTCATGGGAACTCGCCTTTAACTTCGGTTCCGTGCCCGAAGAGCGG
Source organism: Sinorhizobium fredii NGR234 (assembly GCF_000018545.1). Classification (NCBI taxonomy): domain Bacteria; kingdom Pseudomonadati; phylum Pseudomonadota; class Alphaproteobacteria; order Hyphomicrobiales; family Rhizobiaceae; genus Ensifer; species Ensifer fredii. Next base: position 150,012 of record NC_000914.2, on the reverse strand, counting down.
CATAGCAGGAAGCAGGATCTCGGTGAAATCGATTATCTCGATGGCACGCATTAGCTCAATGGATCGAGGGATCGTCCGCGGAGCGGACCGGCAAGTCACCTTGAGCGGCGATTTTCCTGCTGCGCGGGGTTCATGAAAGTGCGCTGGAGGCTGCTCAGTGGGTAGCTGCGGCGCTCACTGTCAGCACCGGCTCCGCAACATCAGACTGGATAGCTCACATGGCAAAAATCAAAATTTAATCGGGACACGACCGAGACGTGCGGTGTCGAAAGTCCTCAGCGTTTCAAGAATGTTCTGCGGAGAAGATGCCCAATAAGGATCCGACTCGCAGTTGTCCGAGAAACCTTCTTCTTCGAACCATTGCTCCACCACGCTATCATTGACCACGGCAGCGTAGCGCCACGAGCGCATTCCGAAGCCGAGATTGTCCTTTGCAACCAGCATGCCCATCTTGCGAGTGAATTCGCCCGAACCATCCGGGATAAGCCTGACCTTCTCTAAGCCCAACGCCTTGCCCCATGCGTTCATGACGAAGGCGTCATTAACTGACAGGCAGTAGACCGCTTCGATTCCTACCTTCCCGAATTCGTCGTAAAGTCTCTCAAAGTCAGGCAATTGCTGAGTTGAGCAGGTCGGGGTGAACGCACCGGGAAGCGAAAACAGAACGACGCGCTTGCCACTGAAGTAATCCTCGGTTGTCCTGACTTCCCATCGGTATGGGTTTGGCCCTCCTATTGTCTCGTCGCGAACACGCGTGCGAAAGGCAACGAAAGGGACTCTTTTTTTCACAGGCATTGAACATCGCTCCTTCAAAAAAGAACTGAGCATTCGCCGCCTCTGGACCCTCTGGCGAAGCACCGTTACTTAAATAATCAGTTCGTCGGCCAACGAACAGACAGCAAGCGGCGTGCCACTTTAGATCCAAGCTTCAACAGCACTGCTTTTGGTACGGGCATGGCAATCTTGTGCGCGGACTGGCGCACCTTCTCGTGCGTTTCCGGTTAAGAAACTCGACCGCTGCTCTTGTCAGAGAGCCGACATCATGTCGCCTTTGTCGTCCTTCCGACACGCCGCATTTCCCCCTGCTTCCTACAGACCTCCGTTTAGCCTTTGAATGGAACGCACGAACTTAACCCTTCGGCTCAGCAGACTGGATTGGCACGAATTTTGAAACGCCCCCGGGGGGCACAATTGCCGTGCAGGCATCTCTGGGGCGCCCTCGTGTGGAACGAAAGCAGGGAAGGATGGGAACATGTCAAATCTAGCTCAGGTGCGCGCTTTGTCGAAAGGGAGAGTAACACTCGGAATCAGAATGACCGATCGGCCCGGTTGGCGACAGTTATCCGAATTGCTGGACCTCGGACCCTGGCCGCCTACGGACCTCGAAATGGATTTCGATCAGTACGTGTTTGCATGTGTCCTTTCGCGTGCACTCGAGGAAATCGATGCCGGCGAGGCAACTGCAACAGAGGCAACTGGTCTTTCGCAAGTAGAGCTGCGGGACATCCTCAACCGCAGTTTTCCCGCCCCAACTATTCATGTTTTTCGCTTGGAAGAGGTGAGAGATTCGGAGCCCGGCCCCGAGGAGGCACTTCTGCGCGGTCTGCTGCTCGCGCATGCTCGAGCGGGCGATTCGGCGAGCGTGCTGTTCGCCAAAATCATAGCCCGGCGTGCCTTGCGCCACGACCATCTCTGGAGGGAGCTTGGTCTTTTTGATCGAGTCGAACTCAGCCGATTGCTCGCCAGCCATTTCCCAACGCTTGCAGCCGGCAATACCCAAAACATGCGGTGGAAGAAGTACTTTTATCGCAAGCTGTGTGAGGCCGAGGGCTATTCGCTGTGCACGGCGCCTTCTTGCCCGCAATGCAAGGAATTGGAGAGCTGCTTTGGCTCTGGGGAAGGCGAAAGTGCTTCACCAGTCGGGAAAGTTGGCGGAGAGGCTTGAGCTCAAGCGCCGCCTAGGTCGGCTATAGACGGCTGGGAGGCCTTTTCGTCATCTCTGCATGCGCGGATTACGAGTGTGCATGCACCAAGTGGAGGAAATCATCTTGATCGTAGAAAACTTGGCGGAGGTCCGCGGCAAGACACCCCATTATAGACATCTATACGTCCAGGTCCTCGCGGCGATCGCCGTGGGCATCCTGCTCGGGTATTTCTATCCGGATGTCGGCTCCAAGATGAAGCCGCTCGGCGACGCCTTCATCATGCTCGTCAAGATGATCATCGCGCCGGTGATCTTCCTGACGGTCGCGACCGGCATTGCCGGCATGACCGATCTCGCCAAGGTAGGCCGTGTCGCCGGCAAGGCGATGATCTACTTCCTGACCTTTTCCACCCTCGCGCTCCTCGTCGGCCTCGTGGTCGCCAATGTCGTGCAGCCGGGTGCCGGCATGCACATCGACCCGGCTTCGCTCGATGCAAAGGCGATCGCCACCTATGCGGAAAAGGCGCATGAGCAGTCGGTCACCGGCTTCCTCATGAACATCATCCCGACGACGCTTGTCGGCGCCTTTGCCGAGGGCGACATCCTCCAGGTGCTGTTCATCTCGGTGCTGTTCGGCATCTCGCTCGCGATCGTCGGCAAGAAGGCCGAGGCCGTCGTCGATTTCCTGCACGCGCTGACGTTGCCGATCTTCCGGCTGGTGGCAATCCTGATGAAGGCCGCCCCGATCGGCGCCTTCGGTGCTATGGCGTTCACCATCGGCAAGTACGGCGTGGCATCCATTGCCAATCTCGCGATGCTGATCGGCACCTTCTATCTCACCTCGTTCCTGTTCGTCTTCATGGTGCTCGGCGCGGTCGCACGCTACAACGGCTTCTCGATCGTCGCGCTCATCCGCTACATCAAGGAAGAACTGCTGCTCGTGCTCGGGACGTCCTCCTCGGAAGCGGCGCTCCCGGGGCTGATGAACAAGATGGAGAAGGCAGGCTGCAAGCGCTCGGTCGTCGGCCTCGTCATTCCGACCGGCTACTCCTTCAACCTGGACGGCACCAACATCTACATGACGCTCGCGGCGCTGTTCATCGCCCAGGCGACCGATACGCCAATCTCCTACGGCGATCAGATCCTGCTGCTCCTCATCGCCATGCTGAGTTCGAAGGGGGCAGCTGGCATCACCGGCGCTGGCTTCATCACGCTTGCCGCAACCCTCTCCGCGGTTCCCTCCGTGCCGGTCGCCGGCATGGCGCTGATCCTCGGCATCGACCGCTTCATGTCCGAGTGCCGGGCAATTACCAACATAATCGGCAATGCGGTCGCAACGATTGTGGTGGCGAAGTGGGAAGGCGAGCTTGCCCCGGCGCAGCTTGCAACCACCCTTGCAGGCAAGGCGCCGGTGGAGACCATGTCGGGGTTGTCAAGCCAGCGGAGTGACACTGTTGAACTCGGACAAAAAGTGCTGTTTGGTGCAACCAATTCCGCAGATCGTACTCTTGCCGGTCGCCCAGGGGGGCGCGATTCCCGTCGAATTGCTCCCGATCATTCCGCTCAGGTCTTCGGCGGTCCGCTAAGCTTATGAGTGACTTAAGGAGAAAGCGAGTGAAGACCAACCCCATCCCGGATCATGTTCCGCCCGCACTCGTGCGGCACTTCAGTCTCTTCACGTCGCCTGGCATGGCGCCGACGCCTAACGGGGATCCGCACGCCGCCGTGGCTTGCGTTCATGATGATGGCCCGCCGATCTTTTACTCTCCTTCCAACACGCGCGATGGACGAGGTACCTGGGTGATAACACGGGCGAGAGACCAGCGCCGGGTCCTTGAGGATACAGAGACCTTTTCCAGCCATCGCAGCATCTTCGCCTCGGCACTTGGCGAACACTGGCCGGTCATCCCCCTCGAATTGGACCCCCCGGCCCATGGAGTGTTTCGTGCACTGCTAAATCCTCTGTTCTCATCCAGGCGGGTGTTGGCGCTGGAGCCGACTATCCATGCCAGAGCAGGCGCGCTGATCGACTGCATTGCGAAAGAGAAGACCAGCTGTGACGTGATGAAGGATTTCGCCTTGCCCTTTACGTTCAGCGTTTTCCTCAGCTTTCTGGGACTTTCCCAGAGGCGATCCGAAGTACTTGTCGGCTGGGTAAGCGATTTGCTCCACGGCAACGCAGAAAAGCGAAGGGCAGCAGCCCGCTCGGTCGTGGCCTTTATTGACGAAATGGCAGCGATGCGCCGCAAGTCGCCAGCTGTCGATTTCATGACCTTCGTCGTTCAGGCGAAAATCGAGGGCCGCTCCTTAACAGAAGAGGAAGTCCGCGGCATCGGTGTGCTTTTCTTGGTCGCGGGGCTCGACACGGTTGCCGCCGCCATTGGCTTTGACATGGCCTATCTTGCACGCAATCCAAAGCACCAGGAGTTGTTGCGAAACGAACCGGCTCGGCTCGGGCTCGCCGCTGAGGAACTGCTGCGCGCCTATTCAACCGTTCAGATAATCCGCGTGGCCACGAAGGACATCGAGTTCGAAGGCGTGCCTATCCGTGAGGGTGATTATGTTTCCTGTCCCGCGATGATTGCTAATCGAGATCCGTCTGAATTTAAGTGCCCCAACACTATCGATCTGGCACGACAGGATAACCAGCACACCGCCTTTGGCTATGGACCACACCTTTGCCACGGAGCGCATCTCGCACGGCGAGAAATCGTCATTGGCCTACGTGAATGGTTAGCGCGCATCCCAGCTTTCCGCATCAAGGAAGGTACGGCGCCGATAACTCATGGCGGCCATGTATTCGGGATCAGTAATATCATCCTAACTTGGGCCTGATTGGACGGGCGAGGCGGTAGCAATGAAGCGCCGATCGCTCCCAGGTCTTCATCGCTTACCGCATCTCACCGCACCATGATGAATGAAGAAAGCATAACCAATCTATTCGACCGAGAAGCAATCCGCGACTGTCTCCATCGCTACTGTCGAGGGATCGACCGGGCAGACGAGGCTGCACTGCGCAGCTGTTATTGGCCCGATGCGCGTGACAATCACGGAAGCTACTCCGGCTCTGCCGCAGGGTTTATTCAGCATGCACTCAACGTCTTCAAAACTAAGCCGCGCAACATCCACCAGCTTACGAACATAATCATTGAGTTCCTGGGCGCGACAGAGGCCGCCGTCGAGAGTTATTTCACCGCGCTGCAGCGCGGTCACGACGCAACAGGCGAGATAAAGCAGGTGCTCTTGTGCGGCCGCTACTGTGATCTGTTTCAGAAAAGGGAAGGGGAGTGGCGCATCGTCGAACGGACGGTGGTCTATGATTGGGTTGAGAAACAGAGACCACCGAAGTCCTCGGAAGCAGAGCGGTTCGGTCCTCGCCAACCGATTGGGGCACCGCATCCGAATGATCCCGTTTACGAACTTTCGAAGCGGCGAGTTGCTGCGAAAAATCATCCAAAGGACCTGATCGGCAGTGGAGAAGAAGAACCATGATACGACTGCGCTACCCTCCGATTCCTCGAGGCCGAGCCCGCGGAGCAAAGAGACGCATGGACGATCGCCAGGTTCAGCCAGGGCGGGTCATCGTCGTCACAGGTGCCGCAGGGGGTATCGGCCGCGCGCTCGTCGATATTTTTGCCGCGAATGGAGATGTCGTTGTCGCGGTGGACCTCCCGGACAGCGGCGTAATCGAACTTGGCCAAAATCTCGGAGAGCCCCATCTTGGCCTCGAGGTTGACGTGTCGCGAGAGGACGATGTCGTCGCATTGCGTGCCCTTCTGGAAAAGCGATTCTCGCGGATTGAAGTGCTCGTCAATAATGCGGGGATTGGGCCGACCATGGCTGCGACCGCCGATACTGCTCTCGAAGATTTTCAACGCGCTCTAGCGATAAACCTTGTCGGGGCTTATTCGGTGGCGTGCGAAACCGCGAAGCTGATGAAACCTGGCGCCGCCATCGTCAATGTCGCTTCGCTGGCTGGGCTGCTCGGCAATCCGAAGCGCAGTGCCTACGCAGCTTCGAAAGCAGGTCTGATCTCAATCACGAAATCGCTGGCGTGCCGATGGGCATCGCGCGGCATCCGTGTGACAGCGGTAGCGCCCGGTCACGTGCGCACGCCTATGGTTGCCGAATTGGAACGCGCTGGCAAGCTCGACGTCAGCGCGATAAGGCGCCGCGTACCGTTGGGCCGAATAGCGCGCCCCGACGAAATCGCGCGGGCCGTGCGCTTTTTGGCGAGCGCACAGGCGAGCTACATAACCGGGTCGACGCTTGTGGTCGATGGGGGCTGGATGTCAGTCAACCAACCGGGTGGTGCCCATCAGGCTCAGGATAGGACGCCCGGAGCAGAATTCATGCGGCCGGTCGAGGACACCGATGCGCGAACAGTGATCGTCATGGGCGGCGCTACAGGGGTAGGCGCGGCCATCGCTCGGCGCTTTGCCGAAAACGGCGACACGGTTGTGATCGCCGACGGAGACGGTGAAGAAGCGGTAAAGCTCGCCGGCTTGCTCGGCGACAAGCACCTGTCAAGGCGCGTGGACAGGACCGTCGAAACCGAGGTAGTCTCGCTCTTCGAAGAATTGCGGGAGCGCTTCGGCCACCTCGACGTCTTCGTCAACGGCATGAATGAGATACTCGTCCCCAATACCGAGGAGTCGCCGGAAGTCCTCAAACGCATACTGGATGTCAATCTTACTGGCGCCTTCACCTGCGTTCGCGAGGCCGCCATATCGATGCGCTCTGGCAGCGTAATCCTGAATCTCGGGGCAAGTTTAAGCCTTTCACCGCTCGCGCCAAGTCACGCCTATGGCGCATACAATGCTGGCATAGACATGCTGACCCGCTGCACGGCGGCCGAACTCGGGCCATTGGGCATCCGCACAGCCACAGTCGCTCCAGGTTACATCCGCACATGTGCCGCCAACCGGCTGGCAGCGGTCGCCGGCATGGATTCGGCTTCGCTCCGACAGCGAATTCCTTTGGGCAGGGTCGGGGACGCAGAAGAAGTCGCCGAGGCTGCCTACTTTCTGGCCTCGTTTGATGCCTCCTACATCAACGGCTCGATCCTGCACGTGGACGGAGGCTTGATCTCGTCCAGAGAAGCGGGGTGGGGCAGCGAAGTCGATGGAGCAATTTCGGCGGAGATGAGGCCGCAGCGCCGACCCGCGGCGCGATGGCGGTTGCTCTCTCCCTGAATTGCATTTGCACGCTTTTAGCGCTTGGCGCTCTGAATGCGTTAGGAGGCCATGAGCAGGGCCATAGGGAAACCTTCTCGTCAATCGAGGCGCGACCCGCGACTGCGCGATTCCAGATCCGAAAACAAGGAGACACCATGGAGTTCGCAACGTTCATTCTCGCTGCCCAGCGCGGCTATCATCAGTCTTCCGCTAGCGTCATCCGCAACTCGATAGAGCAGGCAATTCTTTCGGAGCAGGCTGGCTTCAGCACAGCCTGGTTCGCCGAGCACCACTTTAACAACTACAGTCTCGTCCCGTCGCCACTACTGATGGTAGCCCACTGTGCCGGATTGACCAGCACCATTCGCCTCGGAACCGCAGTCTGCGTGCTGCCGCTCTACCAACCACAGCGCCTGCTGGCGGAAATCGGCTTTGTCGACGTCGTTGCCAACGGTCGACTCGAACTCGGCGTTGGTTCGGGATACCAGCAGTTCGAGTTCGACCGCTTCGGCGTCAATATAGATGAGGCGCCGGCCATCTTTTCGGAATGCCTGGACATTTTGCTGAAGGGACTAAAGCAAAAAATCTTCACCCACAGCGGTCGCTACATGCAGATACCCCCGACGGCGATTTCGGTGCGCACCCTCCAAAAGCCGACGCCACCGATCTGGATTGCTACCGCATCCTCCAAAACTATGGCCCGAGCCTATCGTGAGGGTCACAATCTTTTCGTCACGGCTCTCCATGACGGCTTGGAAACTCTGGGCTTGCTGCGTGGCATCATTAAGACCGCCGCTGGATCCGAGGGCAAGGAGGTTCGCGACTCCAAGGTATCGCTACTGCGGTGCTGCTATGCCAGTGATGATGGAGCGGAAATCAACAGCTATATCGATAACGCCCGCTTCCAGCGCCGGCTGTCCGAGGCACTGCAACAGCGTCGGCAACAAAGTAAGGACGGCTATATGTTGGAGGAGATGCCGACGCATCAGGATCTATCGTTCGATACTATGCGCAAGAACCTGCCCATTGGCAGCATCAATCGCGTGATTGATCGCCTTCTGGAGGAGATCGATGTCTTGAAGCCGGACCAGATTGCAATTCAGACCCAGCTGGGGGATTTTGACCAAAAGACGATGTTGCGCCAGATCGAGCTTTGGGGAGACAAGATAATCCCGGCAGTCCAGAAATCTCTCGGGCGGTCGGAGGCTTGAGTTTATATCGTCCTGACCTTCGGGTCAGCTCACTTCCTCAGGCGCCGTCAGAATGCCCGGCAAGTTTTAAGAGCCATCGTAAATGTCGGCACAGATTACAGCTGAACTCCTCGTGAAAGTTGGGCGTCATGGGCCGCATACCCATTCGCACGACAGACAAGCAGCCTACCGGCGGCCGTACGCATTTGAGCTCCGATAGTTCAGTCCGCGATTTTAATCGGACGAGGCCCTGAAATACCCATCTTAAGTTGATCGGACGGCGGACACTTAGTGCTGGCAAAGCCTCCGAGAAGATGCTTCCCAAACCCGCGGCTTGTACCTGATCGGCGGCAGTGGGCTCCGAGCGCCTGATAGGCAACGCTATGCGACAATTGCTGGGTACAATTGTCGGCTCCGCGACACATGCTTGCGTTTTAATGCGGGCGCTCTCTTTTTGGTCTAAGCGGCTGAGAAATCTGGAAAATCGGGCAGCCAACCGCTGCGCTCCACCGACTTGGCACGGCTTTTGAAGCCTTCCTTGTGCAGGCGGCTTGAAGCTGCCGCTGTATTCGTGTTGCGGGCAACCGCGATGGTTTCGAACAACGAAGGAAAGCAACATGGCAGGTCTGCGTCAAATCGCGTTTTACGGCAAGGGCGGTATCGGCAAGTCGACCACCTCGCAGAACACGCTCGCCGCCCTTGTCGACCTCGGGCAGAAGATCCTCATCGTCGGCTGCGATCCCAAGGCCGACTCCACCCGGCTCATCCTCAACGCGAAGGCGCAGGACACGGTCCTGCATCTGGCGGCAAAGGAGGGATCGGTGGAAGACCTCGAGGTCGAGGACGTGCTCAAGGTCGGCTACAAGGGCATCAAATGCGTCGAGTCCGGCGGCCCCGAACCGGGTGTCGGCTGCGCCGGCCGCGGCGTCATCACCTCGATCAACTTCCTGGAGGAAAATGGCGCCTATGACGATGTCGACTACGTCTCCTACGACGTGCTGGGCGACGTGGTGTGCGGCGGCTTCGCGATGCCGATCCGCGAGAACAAGGCGCAGGAAATCTACATCGTCATGTCCGGCGAGATGATGGCGCTCTATGCCGCCAACAACATCGCCAAGGGGATCCTCAAATACGCCCATTCGGGCGGCGTGCGGCTCGGCGGGCTGATTTGCAACGAGCGCCAGACGGACCGCGAGCTCGATCTCGCCGAGGCGCTGGCGGCCAAGCTCAATTCCAGGCTCATCCACTTCGTGCCGCGCGACAACATCGTCCAGCACGCCGAGCTCAGGAAGATGACGGTGATCCAGTATGCCCCGGAGTCGCAACAGGCGGCGGAGTATCGCGCGCTGGCCGACAAGATCCATGCCAATTCCGGCCAGGGCACCGTCCCGACCCCGATCACCATGGAGGAGCTGGAGGACATGCTGCTCGATTTCGGCGTCATGAAGACCGACGAGCAGATGCTTGCCGAACTTCAGGCCAAGGAAGCGGCGGCAGCGGCCCAGTGACCGCCGCCGCAGACGCTGCCCGGGACGGTGATCCGGTGCGACATTCCACCAATGGTGCCTCTTCTTGGAGGACACGCAAAAAAGGGGGCAGGCCCAATGAGCCTCGATTACGAGAATGACAGTGCGCTCCATCAGGAGCTGATCACGCAAGTGCTGTCGCAGTACCCACACAAGGCGGCCAAGCGTCGCCAAAAGCACCTCAGTGTCGCATCGGACCGCGAGGCGGTCGGGGAGGAGGGCGAGACCCTCTCCGAATGCGACGTGAAGTCGAACATCAAGTCGATCCCCGGGGTGATGACGATCCGCGGCTGCGCCTATGCGGGCTCGAAGGGCGTGGTCTGGGGCCCGGTCAAGGATATGGTCCACATCTCGCACGGCCCGGTTGGCTGCGGTCAATATTCCTGGTCGCAGCGCCGCAACTATTATGTCGGCACCACCGGCGTCGACACCTTCGTGACGATGCAGTTCACCTCCGACTTTCAGGAGAAGGACATCGTCTTTGGTGGCGACAAGAAGCTGGAACAGGTCATCGACGAGATCGAGGAGCTGTTTCCCCTCAACAACGGCATCACCATCCAGTCCGAATGTCCGATCGGCCTGATTGGCGACGACATCGAAGCGGTGTCGCGCAAGAAGGCCGCCGAACACGAAACGACGATCGTGCCGGTGCGCTGCGAAGGCTTCCGCGGCGTCTCGCAGTCGCTCGGCCATCACATCGCCAACGACGCCATCCGCGACTGGGTGTTCGACAAGGCGGACGGCAAGACGGACGTCGAGTTCGAAACCGGTCCCTACGATGTCAACGTCATCGGCGATTACAACATCGGCGGCGACGCCTGGGCGTCGCGCATCCTGCTCGAGGAGATCGGGCTGCGCGTCGTCGGCAACTGGTCGGGCGACGCCACGCTCGCGGAAGTGGAGCGGGCCCCCAGGGCCAAGCTCAACCTCATCCACTGCTACCGGTCGATGAACTACATCTGCCGGCACATGGAGGAAAGATACGCCATCCCCTGGATGGAATACAACTTCTTCGGCCCCTCCCAGATCGAAGCCTCTCTGCGCAAGATAGCCAGGCATTTCGGCCCGACGATCGAAGAACGGGCCGAGAGGGTCATCGCCAAGTACCGGCCGCTGGTCGACGCCGTGATCGACAAGTACTGGCCGCGCCTCCAGGGCAAGCGAGTGATGCTCTATGTCGGTGGTTTGCGCCCGCGCCACGTCATCACCGCCTATGAGGACCTCGGCATGCAGATCGTCGGCACCGGCTACGAATTCGCCCACAACGACGACTACCAGCGCACCGGCCACTACGTGAAGACGGGCACGCTGATCTATGACGACGCGACCAGTTACGAACTGGACACGTTCATCGAGCGGATCCGCCCCGATCTGGTCGGCTCCGGCATCAAGGAGAAGTATCCGGTGCAGAAGATGGGCATCCCGTTTCGCCAGATGCACTCCTGGGATTATTCCGGCCCCTATCACGGCTATGACGGCTTCGCCATCTTCGCCCGCGACATGGATCTCGCCATCAACAATCCGGTCTGGGATCTCTACGACGCGCCCTGGAAGAAAATGACCGTGCCGACGGCCGCAGTTGCAGCCGAATGATCGGCCGGTCTTGCGCGGCACGAGGACCGCGGCAAGACCGGAAACCTCTCGAACATCCCTGGGCCTAAGAGGCCAGATCAAGAAGGTCAAACACCATGCCGCAATCGGCTGAGAAGATACTCGACCATGCGCCGCTGTTTCGCGAGCCGGAATACCGGCAGATGCTCGCGGAGAAGAAGCTGAACTTCGAATGTCCGCACCCCGAACGGCTCGTCACGGACCAGCGCGAATACAGCAAGGGCTGGGAATATCGCGAGAAAAACCTCGCCCGCGAGGCGCTCGTCGTCAACCCCGCCAAGGCCTGTCAACCGTTGGGGGCGGTGTTCGCAGCCGCCGGCTTCGAGCGGACGATGTCGTTCGTCCATGGCAGTCAGGGCTGCGTGGCCTATTATCGCTCGCACTTGTCGCGCCACTTCAAGGAGCCGGCTTCGGCCGTTTCGTCCTCGATGACCGAGGATGCGGCGGTGTTCGGCGGCCTGAAGAACATGGTCGACGGGCTCGCCAATACCTACGCGCTCTACGATCCGAAGATGATTGCCGTCTCCACCACCTGTATGGCCGAGGTCATCGGCGACGACCTGCATGGCTTCATTGAGAACGCCAAGAGCGAAGGCGCAGTCCCGCCCGAATTCGACGTGCCGTTCGCTCACACGCCCGCCTTCGTCGGCAGCCATGTCGACGGCTATGACAGCATGGTCAAGGGCATCCTGGAGCACTTCTGGAAGGGCCAGGCGCGCACCCAAGCGGCCGGCACGATCAACATCATCCCGGGCTTCGACGGCTTTTGCGTCGGCAACAACCGCGAGCTTCAGCGCCTGCTCACCCTGATGGGCGTGTCCTACACCTTCATCCAGGATGCCTCCGACCAGTTCGATACGCCGTCCGACGGCGAATACCGCATGTATGACGGGGGCACGACGATCAAGGCGCTGCGGGCGGCACTCAATGCCGAGGCGACGCTGTCGCTGCAGCACTACAACAGCCGCAAGACGCTCGAATATTGCCGGGAGGTCGGTCAGGCCACCGCCGCCTTCCATTACCCGCTCGGGATCAACGCCACCGACGCGTTCCTGATGAAGGTGTCGGCGATTTCCGGCCGGGAAATCCCCGAGACGATACGCCTGGAACGCGGCCGGCTGGTCGACGCCATGGCCGACAGCCAATCCTGGCTGCATGGCAAGACATACGCGATCTACGGCGATCCGGACTTCGTCTACGCCATGGCCCGCTTCGTCATGGAGACCGGCGGCGAGCCGCGGCATTGCCTCGCCACCAACGGCACGGCGGCCTGGCAGGCCGAGATGACCGAGCTGCTCGCCTCTTCTCCCTTCGGCAAGCAGGCAAAGGTCTGGCCGGGAAAGGATCTCTGGGCCCTGCGCTCGCTGCTCTTCACCGAGCCGGTCGACCTGCTGATCGGCAATTCCTACGGCAAGTATCTCGAGCGCGATACCGGCACGCCGCTGATCCGGCTGATGTTCCCGATCTTCGACCGCCACCACCACCACCGCTTTCCGCTCATGGGCTACCAGGGCGGCCTGCGCCTGCTGACGACGATCCTCGACACGATCTTCGACCGCCTCGATCGCGAAACGATGCAGACGGCGGTGACCGATTATTCCTATGACCTGACCCGCTAAGAACGGCGGTCGGCAAAACGCCGGCCGTCTCCTGATGCAATCTGGAGATTAGCGAATGTCTTCGCTCAATGTCAAAATCCAAGATGTCTTCGATGAGCCTGCCTGTGAGAGAAATCGCAGCAAGGATTCCAACGCGCGCAGTAAAGGCTGTTCGAAACCGCTGACCCCCGGCGCGGCGGCCGGAGGCTGCGCCTTCGATGGCGCCAAGATCGTGCTGCAGCCGATCACCGACGTTGCGCATCTGGTTCATGCACCACTCGCCTGCGAAGGCAATTCCTGGGACAACCGAGGTACGGCGTCGTCCGGTCCGACGCTTTGGCGCACCAGCTTCACGACCGATCTCACCGAGCAAGACATAGTGATGGGGAACAGCGAGCGGAAGCTCTTCAAAGCGATCCGCCAGATTAGAGAAGCGTATCAGCCGCCGGCAATCTTTGTCTATGCGACGTGTGTAACGGCACTTATCGGCGACGACATCGAAGCGATCTGCAAGCGCGCTGAGGAAACGTGCGGCCTACCGGTGGTGCCGATCAATTCGCCGGGCTTCGTCGGTTCGAAGAACCTCGGCAACAAGCTGGCTGGCGAGGCGTTGCTCGACCATGTCATCGGCACGGTGGAGCCAGATGATGCCGGCCCTTGCGACATCAATATCCTTGGCGAGTTCAACCTGTCTGGTGAGTTCTGGTTGGTAAAGCCACTCTTGGAGAGGCTTGGCATTCGTGTTCGCGCCTGCATTCCCGGTGACGCCCGCTATCTCGACATTGCCTCCGCTCATCGCGCTCGAGCAGCCATGTTGGTGTGCTCTACGGCGTTGATCAACCTTGCCCGCAAAATGGAGGAGCGCTGGGATATCCCGTTCTTCGAGGGATCCTTCTACGGCATCACCGCCACCTCGGAAGCACTTCGACAGATTGCCGATCTGCTCGTAAAGAAGGGTACCGATCTAGAGATCCTCGACCGCACCGATGCACTCATTGCGGAGGAGGAGGCGATTGCGTGGAAAAAGCTCGAGGAATACCGGCCGCGACTTAAAGGCAAGCGGGTGCTCATCAACACCGGCGGCGTGAAATCCTGGTCGCTTGTTCATGCGCTGATGGAGATCGGCATGGAGATCGTTGGCACCTCGGTCAAGAAATCGACGGTCGAGGACAAGGAGCGCATCAGACAGGTGCTTAAGGACGATCTCCAGATGTTCGAGTCGATGTCGCCCCGTGAGCTCTACGCCATGCTCTCAGAACATAAGGCCGACATCATGCTGTCGGGCGGGCGCACGCAATTCATTGCGCTGAAGGCCAAGATGCCCTGGGTCGATATCAACCAAGAGCGTCACCGCCCCTATGCGGGCTATGACGGCACGGTGGAACTCGTGCGCCAGATCGACCTTGCGATTCACAACCCGGTCTGGTCGCAGGTGAGGGAGCCGGCACCGTGGGAAAGCCGTCCTGCCACACAGGAACCACTGCCGAACACGCGCCCCGACACCGATGCTACGAGTGTCGGGCGCTCAATTCGCCGGCACGACGCCGGTGACTTCGTTGAGTGTTGAGGAAAGCAAATGGTCCACATCCATCGCCAATCTAAATCAGCGACGGTCAATCCGCTCAAGTCGTCCCAACCGCTGGGTGCCGCGTTAGCCTTTCTCGGGGTCGATGGCGCGATACCGCTGTTCCACGGCAGCCAAGGCTGCACTAGCTTCGCGCTAGTGCTGTGCGTGCGCCATTTCAAGGAAACGATCCCGCTGCAGACGACGGCAATGGACGAATTGGCAACAGTCTTGGGCGGGGCAGCCCATCTGGAAGAGGCGATTCTGAACTTGAAAAAGCGGGCGAATCCGCGGCTGATCGGAATCTGCACGACGGCACTTGTGGAAACCCGTTCTGAAGATTTCGCAAGGCAAATCGCCAACATCAAAATGACGCATGCGGAGGAACTTGCAGGCACAGAGGTCGTGCTGGCAAACACGCCGGATTTCGATGGCGCCTTGGAGGAGGGCTGGGCGAGGGCCGTCGCCGCGATGATCCAACAGATTACACTGCGGCGTCAGCAGGCGCCTCGCTCGAGAAAGGCAACACTGATCGAGAGGATTACAAAACCTAGCGAGCAGCCGTGGAAGCAACAGAAGGTTGCGATCCTGCCGGGATGGCACCTCACGGTAGGCGATATCGAGCAGTTGCGCGAGATGGTGGAAGGTTTCGGGCTGAGGCCGGTGATCGTGCCGGACGTCTCAGGCTCCCTCGACGGTACGGTGCCCGACCGCTGGATGCCGACAGCGTATGGAGGTACAAGCATCGAGGATATACAGGAGTTGGGTAGGGCGGTGCGGTGCATCGCCATCGGGGAACATATGCGGCGCCCGGCTGAGCTACTGCAGACGTTGACGGGTGTGCCTTACGTGTTGGTCCAGTCGCTAACGGGATTGAAGAACGTCGACCAGTTTGTCTCGCTTCTTTCCGAGATTTCCTGCGTGCCGGCGCCGGCGAAGATCCACCGTCACCGCTCACAGCTGCAAGACGCGCTTCTCGACGGACACTTCCATTTCGCCGGCAAGAAGATCGCGATCGCCACCGAGCCGGACCAGTTGTACCAATTTGCCACCTTTTTTACGGGACTTGGCGCCGAGATCATCTCGGCCGTTACGACTACGGGTGAGTCAGAAATTATCGAGAAAGTCCCGGCCGAAAAGGTCCAGATCGGCGATCTCGGTGATCTCGAAGATCTAGCCGGCGGCGCTGATCTTCTCGTTACCCATTCGCACGGTCGCCAGGCAGCGGAGCGCCTCGGCATCCCTCTGCTGCGGATCGGCTTCCCGATATTCGACCGCCTCGGCAGCCAGCACAAACTCACAGTTCTCTATCGTGGCACGCGCGACCTGATCTTCGAGGCGGCCAACATCATCCAGGCCAACCAGCCCGCGCCGTCGCTTGAGCAAATCGATGCAATGCGAAAGCGGAGAAATGCCGGATGAATTCCGTTCGTCGCCTCTCGCTCGTCACTGACGAAATCCAGCCGCGGCGTTCCGGCGCATTGCGCATAGCGATCGCGACGCAGGACATGAAAGTCCTAAACGCCCATTTCGGGTCGGCCAAGCACTTTGCAGTCTACGACGTGTCGCGCGACGGCTGGGATTTCGTGGAAGCTGTGAGCTTCGATGACGTCTCCGACGAATCCGGGAAGCATCCGATCGAGGGCGAGGACCGCATCACCCCAAAGGTGACCGCGTTGACAGGCTGTCATCTCCTCTTTTGTCGGGCTATCGGCGGCCCTTCCGCAGCCAGGGTCGTCTCTGCGAAAATTCATCCGATTAGAGTGGGAGAGCCGGAAGCCATTCAAGACGTACTTTCACGAACCCAGAAAATGCTCAAGACGGCCCCTCCGCCGTGGTTGCGCAAGGTGCTGGCGCAAGCAGGCGTCGCAGAGAAAAAACCATTCGAGGACGAGGACTGAATCATGAAAAAAACGTCCATCAATACGGGCACGCCTGATGTCAAGGTGGACGAGGCGGCCCTTGTCACGCCATTTGTCAAATGCCTCGCGCGGCTGGTCCGCGCGCAGGATACCTACGGATCGCAGGACCGCGCATCGGACGCGGAGTTGTTGGCCCACTTCATCATCACTGAAGAGCAGCGTCGAGAAATCCCGATCATCGGCGATCCCGGTCCGGACGTCATGTTGCGGTTCAATATCTTTTATACCGCCGTCGCGCTTTCAATCGAAGCACGTACCGGTTTGGTAGCGTCGCCGATCACGATGATCAGCCATGAGGGCTTCGGACGAGTGCTTCTAACGACCGGGCGGCTGGTCGTATTTTCGAAAACAGTGCGCGACATCCACCGCTTCGGCTTCGCGACACTTCGCAAGCTTGCGGAAGCCGGCGCAAAGCTGGTGGATGATGCGACGGCCGCCATTGAAACCTATCCCGAAGTGGCTCGGGCCTGACGATCGATCCGGCAAAAGGCATGCTGCCGGCGCCAAGGCGACCGGCCAAGGATTAGGGCTACGCCCGTGGGCGGCTTGAGGGCGAGTAAATAGTGGATTTTTCCGAAACGGAGGGTATGAGCCCGTGCATCAACCTCAGCGACGCGCGCCGCCGTCTGCCCCGGGCAGTTTATCTGTACCGCTTGAGTACTCGTTCGGTAGCCGCCGATGAGAACCATGTGTAGTAATTCAAACAGCCGCTTCGACACTCTTGTCGGTAAAGCGACACATTCTTGTCGACTGTTCCCTTCTCTGCCTCCCGGCTAAATGCCTGAAATGCTAACATAACAAGCTTCTTTTCAAGTCGAGCACCCGAGTGGCACGAGTCTTGCCGACATGCCATCTAAGAGGCTGGAAAGCCGGGGATCGGCAGGGTACGAATGAGGCAAGCAACGTGGCAGGTCTAGGTCAGATCGCATTCGGCTGCGAGGGAGGCATCGACACGTGCACCGCCGCCCAGAATACGCTCGCTGTTTTTTTTGATCTCGGACCGAAAGTCGGTAGTGTCGGCCGCAACCTGAAGAGTAACTCCGGCCGCTTCATCCTGGAACCAATGCCGCGGGACAGCGCGCCAGCGTGGTACGCGATCATCCGCGATTTCGATGCGGACGTGCCGTGGAGGCTCAAAGCTTTCCACACCGCCGCCGGGCTTGCGATCGAACCGTCCGTTCGCTCCGTGTACGAGGGCTTCGCGGTGCTTCTCACGACCGGGCAGAGTCGTATCGACCGAACACCATCCGTCAGTCTTCCAATAGGAAGCTCGCTGGAGACCGAAGCGATAACCGCCATCCACGCACCCAAGTGGCGCGGTTGACGGTCGATCTAGGCGATGACGAACCGCCGGCTCTCATTTCCCCTGGAGAGCCGACGTCAGGCAGCGGGACCACTCCTCCCCACGCGCACCGGTCCCGCTGCCGCGATCTTTCCACAGGGCGAGGCTCGAAATGCCTAGCCAAGTCTTTGCAATGGCCGCTGACTAGCAGACCGCCCCCGAAAAGTCGGCCGACAAGACCGGAATTTCGGCGGATGTGACGGATGAGGTCACGTCCGATCTCGGAAGAGATTTTACTTTTTTGCCTGTGGCGGATGCGGAGAGACAGATCCTGATTGGAGAACCAACGATGACAAGTCATTTCGTTACCCGCGACGGCTCCACATGGATGCCGCAGTATCTGACGGCCATTGACGCCATGACGTGCATTGGTTGCGGCCGCTGCTTCAAGGTCTGCTCGCGCGAGGTCATGCATCTGCACGGCATCGACGAATCCGGTGAGATCCTCGGGGCCTGCGATGGCGAGGACGACGACTTCGCTGGCGAGCTCAGTCGCACGATCATGGTTGTCGATCACGCCGGCCGCTGCATCGGCTGCGGAGCCTGCGCCCGGGTATGCCCGAAGAACTGCCAGACCCATGTAGCGGCCGACGAAATTGTTGCTTGATCTGACGAACGGACTCCGGAAAACGACTTTGGCCGTTATAAATGCGATCATATTCGAGACGACAGTCCCCAAAGAGCCCTTGCCGTCGCGCAAGCTGACGAAAGACGTAGACATCGCCGACCGTCGGCCCCGTCCCGCAGCTAGCAGCCGACGTAGAACAACGAACTGCCCAGCCACCTGAAAGCCAGAGTCCGCCGAACTTGGAATGAGACAGAATTGGCACAATATTGATTTCCTCGCGTGATTCAGGGTGAATCCCTGCCTTGGAGTCAAGAGGCAATTGGCGCCCGCGGGCACTCAGAGAGGACCTTCGAATGCCCCGTTGGCATCGGTCAGCAACGGAATGCGTCAGCAGCCTGAGCGATCAGCAGTTAGGTTACAAAAGCACTGCTGCTCGAAGCGCACATGCCGACGCAAATTGGTGAAGAAACCACGGAGCATATAGCCCGCTGCCTCCGGATTGACAGTAGCATCCGCCGTCGCCAGCCGACCCAACACTTCCGCCAATTCCTCGGCGAAGCATTCGTCTTCGCAATGCTCATACTTGAGCAGACCCAAAGTAGTTAAAACTGATGGATCGTCCCCTAGCTTCTCCTCTGTCCACGCGAAAACAGCAGCTTCTTCTCTCTCGTGAAGATTCCGTAAGTGCGGGCCAAGCATCTTTCCGGCGTGAGCGCATATACTACGGTCGACTCCGTGCGGAAGGCTGTTTGCAATGGCCTCGAGACGGTCACAGAGAGACAGTTGGTCCTCGTGCGAACCTGCCAATAAGGCCAGCCGCTCGGCGGTGGCTGGAGCTAATGACCGGTTTGTGGGGGGCGCAAACGTCTTGATCCTAGCGATCATACACTCCAGGCCCTTTCCGTGCTTTCTCTAAGGTAATCTTCCGTGCTCAAGGATGAGGTAATGCGTGGTGCGGGGCCTTGACTTGAATCAAGGTCTATCGGCAATAGGACTAAATAATCATCTCATTGTCTGATGGATCGTACGCGGCGTTTCCCCCCAAGCGCTCTGCTGTTGTGAGATCGCCATGAGCACGTCGGGAGTCCCAGCTAATTGTGAGACGCTGATCCGTTGTGCATGGACCCACGGCATGAGCGCGTCGATGTCTTTGGCGAGTGGCGGTTGGCGATGCCGATGAAGAAATTGGTAGACTGGGTTCAACACCATTCATCTTGCAAATCGGACCCAGCTACCATTGCCTTGATCATGGCCGGCACAGAGAGCGCATTGCGGCGCTTGGGTTTCTTATCGGCTTTTTCGACGAAGCCCTGCATGTCGCAGGGAGAGCCTTGGCGGACACGAATATGCGGCGCCGCATAGACCCAGGAACGCAGCAATAACACGATCGGCAGGCGTGAACAGGAAGTATGGCACCCCTATAGTGCCAATGACCGCCCGGAACCATGTCGGGCGGGACCGAGCGAGCTCGCCTACTCGGCAGAAGGCCAGCCTCTACGGATCGCCGCCTGTCGGTTTTGGACGCGGCGGTCCACTTTTAGCCGCCAGGCTGTCGTTGTTCGACATACGACAATGTTACAATGCCGACATAGCTAGTTCGATCCAGGTACTTGAATTTAAACGGGTTTTCCGTGGCACGTATCTTGCTCTGCTGACGTGTCAGCGTCGACGAGAATTGTGCGGAGAATGTCGAAATGTCAGAACCGTTCTTTAGGCCGGGGTCGGGGCCCGCGCCCGGCCACCCTACTGCAGAACCTTGGAGAAGAAGGAAGAGGTGGTACTCGCCAAGCGATGGTCGAGCTGGCACTGCACGGTCGCATTTGCCACAGCGGTCGACGAGCCATGATGGAGTGTGTTCGCGTATCTGTGCATTTGTCCTATGTATGGTCGCACTGCAATTTCTGATGACCTCAGCAATGGCGGCCGACGAGAGCCCGCTTCGCGAAGCCGAGGTTGCAAATTTCATGCTGGGCAACGGCATGGAGGTAGTCGTCATACCCGATCACCGGGCGCCGATCGTCACGCAGATGATCTGGTATAAGGTCGGCAATGCCGACGAGCCACCCGGCAAATCCGGCATTGCTCATTTCCTGGAGCATCTGATGTTCAAGGGAACGAAGAAGCATCCGTCCGGAGAGTTTAGCGCAAAGATCGCGGAGATCGGCGGTGAGGAGAACGCCTTCACGGGTTCCGACTACACCGCCTACCATCAGACGGTCACGCCAGAGTCGCTCAGAACAATGATGGAATTCGAAGCTGACCGGATGCGCCATCTCGTTCTCACCGATGCGGTGATCGTACCCGAACGCGATGTCATTCTTGAAGAGCGACGCTGGCGCGTCGAGAACGATCCGGAGCAGCTACTTGAGGAGGAGATGCAGGCGACCTTGTATCAGAACCACCCTTACCGCATCCCGACGATTGGCTGGATGCATGAAATGGAACAGCTTAATCGCGAAGACGCACTAAAGTTCTATGACCGCTACTATGCCCCCAACAATGCCATTCTGGTCGTGGCAGGCGACGTGGACGCCGGCAGGGTGCGGCAGCTAGCGGACGAGACTTTCGGGACCCTGCCTCGCGGTCCGGATCTGCCGGCGCGGGTGAGGCCGCAAGAGCCGGAGCAGAACACTAAACGGATCGTCGCGCTCACCGACCCGCGCGTCACGGTGCCGAGCTTCCAAAAATCCTGGGTAACGACGTCCTACGGAACAGCCGAGCAGGGCGAAGCGGAAGCCCTCGATATCCTGTCGGAGATTCTCGGCGGGGGAACGCGCAGCCGGATCTATCAGGAGCTGGTGGTCAAACAGGCAATAGCCTCCTCTGGCGGGGCCTATTTCAACGGAAGGTCGCTCGATCCGTCGAGCTTCACGGTTTTTGGCTCGCCGCGCGGCGAGGCGAAGATTGAGGAGGTGGAGGATGCGATAGACGCTGAAATTCGGAAGATCATCGAGTTCGGCATTACCGACGTCGAGCTCGAGAAGGCCAAAAACCGCTTCGTGCGCTCGATAATCTTCGCGCGCGACAGCCAGTCGGGAATGGCCGGCATTTATGGGGCGGCGCTTGCGACAGGCGATACTGCACACGACGTAGAGGCGTGGCCACTTAGGATCCGCGCCGTAAAGGCGGCAGAGGTGCAAGCGGCTGCCAGGAAATACCTCAGTCCCGACCGGTCCGTAGCGGGGTATCTGCTGCCCCGCGAAAGCGCTACCTCAGGAGATAAAAGCCGATGATATCGTTCAGCCGACTGCGCATCGGGGCCAAGCCCTCACTCGTCGTGGCATGCATATTGCTGGGCCTTGCCGCGTGTCCAGCGCTTGCGGGCATGGCCATAGAGGAGGTCGAGACATCGAGCGGGATAAAGGCGTGGCTGGTGCAGGACTATTCGCTACCGATCGTCACCACCCGCTTCGCATTTCGGGGCGGCAGGACGCAGGATCCATCTGGGAAGGAAGGCATTGTGAATCTGATCACAGAGCTGTTGGACGAAGGGGCCGGTAATCTTGACAGCGATGCCTTTCAGGAGCGGCTGGACGATGCTGGCGCCGAGATGCTCTTTGAGGCGGGGCCCGATGCAGTCTACGGCAATATGCGGGTGCTTGCGGAGCGAAAGGATGAGGCTTTCCAACTTCTCCGGCTGGCAATCGAGCAGCCGCGCTTCGACCAACAGCCGGTGGACCGCCTTCGTGCCCAAATCGTCTCCAGCATCCTGGCAAGAGCCAAGGATCCGGAGACGGCCGCACAGTTCGCATGGATGAGGGCGATCTATGGTGATCATCCGTATTCGCGTCGGGAGGAGGGCACCGTGCAAACACTTGCCGCTGTCACGACCTCCGATCTGAAGGCGGTTCATGAGCGGATTTTCGCGCGCGGCAACCTTACCATTGCCGTGGTGGGAGCGATCGATCCCGGCACACTCAAGCGTGATCTGGATCGAATATTCGGCGGATTGCCTGCTGGCCCCTCCCTAACGCCGGTCGTTGACGCAGTGCCTAAGCTGGGGCGCGCCATTCGCGTCGCGTATGACTTACCTCAGGCCCAACTGAGCCTAGCTTACCCGGGAATCCCCCGAAAGGACCCGCAGTTCTTTGCAGCCAATCTCATGAACCAAATCCTTGGCGGAGGCGCGTTCACATCCAGGCTCTGGAATGAGGTGCGCGAGAAGCGGGGCCTCGCTTACGGCATTTACTCAACCTTGGAGAACATCGACCATGCTTCGGCGCTCGTCATCGGCACCGGAACCCGCCCGGATCGGGCCGCAGAGACGCTCTCCCTCATCCAAGCCGAGGTCAGGCGAATGTCAGAGGAGGGCGTCAGTGAGGACGAGCTCACTGCGGCAAAGAAAAAGCTCATCGGCGGTTATGCGATCGAAAATCTGAACTCATCTAGTGCGGTCGCCCAAACATTGGTCCAAATCCAACTCGAAGATCGCGGCATCGAGTACGTCGAGCGCCGCAAACAACTGATCCAGGCCGTCACCGTGGAGGACGTACGGGCAGTCGCGAAACGGCTGCTCTCCGCCGACCCCACCGTAATGACTGTTGGACCGTCCCTCAAGGGAACGAACCGATGACCGTCCAAAGGAAAGCTAGGCTGGCAGCGTCCGGCCGACCTTCTCCAACGCCCCGGCGCGGCACTACCTTGGGAGGGGGGTAGTCAAGATCACCTCTCGCGGTCACCAGATGTTCAGTTCCAGGCTCTATGCGACTCCTGAAGCAGCAAGGGAGTGCATCGCAGCCTCCCTCCGCCCGACGGCAGGAGAGAATGTGGTGTCTCGGCGAAAACAGGCGAATGCTCTCTAGCACGACTGCTCCTGCGATGCTGGTGACCTGCTGGCAACGAGACTGCTTGACCCTGCAGCAGCGGTTCTCGCGTCACTCACGAAAGCGCATCAGCACCACCGCTAAGGCTTCACACTTGAAGCATAATCCGAATGTGCTTAGGGTGGCCGCCGAAGACTCCAGATGTCTCAATTGAGTTTCTGACTTTCAGTTGAGGTGTGTTAAAGGAGTGTAGGTGCGGGAGGTGGAGCTCATATCATATCTCCCGAAGAACTAAGATAGCCGAAATTGAGGAGACGAATGTGCTGAGTACTAACTCTGAACAAACAAGACGTAAGCCAAACGCTGTGGATGCCCATGTCGGTCAACGAATCCGCCAGAGGCGTGAGTGGCAGAACATGTCCCAAACGACTCTCGGCGAAGCTATCGGGGTGACGTTTCAACAGGTTCAAAAATACGAAAAGGGCGTGAACCGCGTCGGTGCGGGTCGGCTTCAGCAGATTTCGAAGGCTCTGAAAGTGGAGCCTTCCTACTTCTTTGAGGATACGCTTAATAAAATCCGGTCGGAGGAGCGGTCCGCTTCAAATCAGATTAACATCCCACCCGAAGTCGTTGAATTCGTTGTAAGCAAGGAAGGGATCGAGCTCATCAGGGCCTTTTCTCGCGTGGGCGACTATCGTGTGCGCCGCCGAATCGTGATGCTGGTCAAGTCTTTGGGCGCACACGAGCGGTGATGTATGGATTGGGCCGCTTCTGTGTGGAGACAGAGTGTCTCTATAAAGTCGGACAAGCACCACCGCACTGGGAAATGAGTCACCAGTCTGTCCGATACTCTCGTACGGCCCTTTACCCTTTAAACGTCCTGAAATACCAAGGCGATACTCGCCGATCAATTCTCCGAATCTTGGCGGGCTGAGCGGCGCGCCGGTCCTTCGGGATACTGCGGCGACCATCGACTGCGAGCTTGAGGATCTCATAGAACGACACAGCCATGCGATTATGCTCGGCCGTTTTGTCGACATTTGCAAGGGCAACGGTCGTTCATTGGTCTATCGTGGCGGCCGATATTTGCAATTGCCGGGTAGCGTTATAGGCAAAATCGCTCCGGGACTCACCGCACTGAAAAGCTATTGAACGTGGTTTTTGCGCAAGCCTGTCTATGATCTCAATCAATTCATCTGTAGTTCATTCGTGCTAGCTTGAGCGCAGCCTTAGTTGCCGACCACGATCCGACTTGAAGCGAGCGATGCTTTCTACACCGGTTTCACCGGTCAGAGCGGAAAAGAAGAGTCCAGCCGGCCCCGATTTCCTATTCTGAGACCTCAGAACGGAGATCGAGATCTTTTCATTTGTAGCCTGCCGCGGAATGGGCGAGCGCTGACCTGAGTTCTCAGGGTCAGCTAGGCAAGCGCCGGAATACGACTGGACGTGATCAATCGACGTCAGAAGCTATGGGATGTTGGAGAAGAAATGCGTAGGTTGCTTACTCCCTGGCGCGGTGTCGCTGCAGGCTTTCTGTTGAACGGGATCCTCCTCGGGACCTGGGCTTCTCGCGTTCCCGCCGTGATGGGTCACTTTCACGTTGCCAAAGCGAGCTTTGGGGTTTTGCTGTTGCTTTTAGGGTTGGGCGCATTAATTTCGTTCCCCATTACCGGAAGGCTGTCCGATAGCTTGGGTGCAGTGCGGGTCGCCCGAATGATCGCGATCCCGTTCCTGGTTTCGATTGCCGCTCTAGGGCTTGCGCCCACAATACCGCTGCTGGCGATCGCCCTATTTCTCTTTGGCATGTGTCATGGCTCGATGGACGTAGCGGTGAATAGTTGGGCGAGCGAAGTGGAGAAACACATGGGACGGCCAGTGATGTCGTCGTTTCACGCCATGTGGAGTGTGGGGGCCGTTCTCGGCGCAGCAGGCGGTTACATTGCTACAGTCTTTCAGACCCCAGTGTACGTCCATTTTCTTGTTACGGCCGTGACGATCGGCGGGTTGCTCGGACCCTTCCTTCTGCTCGATTGGCAATCAACCATCCGAACGCATGAAAGTGGTGCAGTGGGATTGGTGTTACCTAACAGTGGCCTTTTTCTTGTGGGGCTCATTGCTCTCGCCTCTGGACTAGGAGAGGGTACAGCTCTCGACTGGAGTGCTGTATATTTGCATGATGTAGTCGGGACCGAAGAATCGGACGCCGCCTTGGGGTACATGGGCTTTTCTGCGGCCATGGTGATGATGAGGCTTAAGGCGGATTCTCTGGTTACGCGATGGGGATCAGCCACTGTTGCACGCATAAGCGGTTTCTCGGCTGTCTTTGGCATTTTGTTGATCGTCCTCGGTGAAACCTTGCCGTTAGTCGTGGCGGGCTTCGTGCTGATGGGGGTCGGCTATGCGGCCGTCCTACCATTGGCTTTCAGTCGGGCAGCGGCCGATCTTGTAGTGCCGGCGGGGAAAGCCATCGCGTCCGTTGCAATCTTCGCATATGGCGCAATGACGTTGGGACCCTTTGCAATTGGACTCCTCGCCGAGGCAGCCACTATGCGTTTATGCTTCTTTATCGTCGGACTATTTGCAGCCTTGGTGGCAGTATTGGCTCCAGTGCTCAAGCAATAGAACAAATCACCCCCTGCTTTATCGCACCTTGAGAGATTTTAGCGTTTTGTCCATGAGAGCGACGAATACTCCGCCTTTTGCTGACCGAGGCCGCGAGTATTCTTCATCGGCAGGCGCGGAACGGAACGGTTGGAGATCACGCCGACGCCATTTTTGAAGGCATGGGTGAACCAGGCATGAAATGGATCGAGGTGACCGGCCGAGGCCAGCGGCGGTATCGGACTGACGAAGATGAGTAATCAAAAGTCGATAAAGCGTTAATTCATATCATCAATGGCTGCGATGAAAACAAATGATTTTACTGAATAGATGCGGGCGAAATAGAAGAACGCTCATCAAGTTGGAGTCAGTGAATGTGCGGCACTGTTAGCCCAACTCGCGTTGACTGTCGGACAAAGCGACTATCCTCTAGGAATTGAATGGAGAGAACTATGTCTGATGCAAAGCTGCAACGCGTACTTTCGTCTCTTACGGAAGTGTACAGACAGCTAAATTCTCTGCCGTCCAGTCAGCCATCTGACGCCGGCTATGTCAAACTCGATACAAACGAGAATCCATTTGCGTTGCCAAAAGCGGTAATGCAGAGCGCAGTTGCTGCTCTCGAGCGGCAGTATTTATATCCAGAGGATGACAACATCAGTTTGCGGGAAGCCGCCGCTGCGTCCTATGATCTTTCCGCGGATCAGGTGATCGCCGGTAACGGTTCGTCCGAACTTCTTTCGCTCATATATAAAGCATTCCTTGGTCCGGGTGACAGTGTCGCGATGCTGTCGCCCGGCTTTGCATACAACCGCAAGCTCGCCCAGTTGCAAGGTGCTCGATTACTTGAAATCAAATGGGGCGAGTCGTCCTTGTTGCCGATACACGAATTGCTCTTCGGTCCTGCAAAGCAGGCAAAGTTCATCCTGCTGGCTAATCCGAACAACCCGACAGGAACATTTGTCCCGATTGCTGATATTGAAAGCCTCGTCGCACTATCTGACCAGTTGGTGGTACTCGATGAGGCCTACGTGGACTTCGCTCCCGACAGCGCTCTGCGTCTCGTTAACCGCTATTCGAATCTTCTGCTCTTAAGAACGTTTTCGAAGAGCTATGCGGCGGCCGGCATTCGCGTCGGCTTCGGCTTCGGTCATCCTGAGGTGATAGGGAGGCTGCGCAATATCCAGAACATGTTCAATATGAATGTGATCGGCCATGCGGTTGGCGTCAGCATCCTGGCCCACCGCGCCACCTATAATGAGAACCACCGCCATATCAGGCATGAGAGAGAGCGGGTGAGGGTGGCGCTGTCGCGACTTGGGTTCTCTGTAACGCCCTCCCATGCAAACTTTTTGCTGGCGCGGGTGCCTGCAGGACGAGACGGCGTTTGGTGGCACGCCTGCTTGAAACGGAAAAAGATACTCGTGGCCGTTCTTCCCGATGAAGGTCTGGAAGATTGCATTCGCGTCAGCATCGGGACGAAACCACAAATGGATGCGTTTCTTGCGGCTGTCGAGGACATTTCGGGAGCTCAGCAATCTCGATGATGGGACCGTATAGCAGCTTCAGGCTCGGCTCTTTTGCACGTGGGAAAAGACAGTGGCGACAGGAAAGAGAGCGACAACCGGAAGACTGGTCTCCCACAGCGCTAACTACGCCACGCCCGTGAGGAAGCTGAGTTCATAGCCTGGCGCCTGCATGTGTCTAAAGGCGTGCTCCACAACACAAGGTCGCTGGGACGGAAACATCTGCCGGTAGGTGCACTGAAAAACTGTTGAGCAATAGCCGAGCACGCAAGGATGTGGCCTGTCGGCGGCTTAACGATTTGGCTTCCGCCACCGTTAGGCAAGGGCAGGCTCACCGTGAATAGCGATGTTCGGCCAAATAAAGCCCCCAAGGTCTTATTTCGCTCGAATTGAAGTCCGGGGCTACCAGGGTTAAGTGAGACGTTAAATGAGAAAAATCCTTCCATCAAAGCTAGCTTTCGGCATATTCGACCATTTAGACGAGGACGGTAACGCCATGGCACGGCAATACGCAGACCGCCTCACGCTAGCGGAAGCATGTGATCGTCTCGGCTTTTACGCTTACCACCTAGCGGAGCACCATTTTTCGCCGCATGGGAGAAGCCCATCGCCGAATCTGTTCCTATCGAGCGTCGCGCAGCGCACCCGTCAACTTCGTCTTGGCCCGCTTGTCATGCTGCTTAGCCTTTCTCATCCGCTGCGTGCGTTTGAGGAGATCTGCATGCTTGACCATTTGAGCGGCGGTAGGGCCGAGTTGGGCATAGGGCGCGGCTCTCTTCCGATAGAGCTAGGTTACTTCGGGATCGATCCGGACGCGGTGGCTGGACGCTATTTCGAAGCCAGCGAAATCCTGATGGAGGCGATGAGGGGCGGCAATCTTTCCTACCGCGGCGACCACTTTGAACTAAACAATGTCCCCTTGATCCTGAGGCCTCATCAACGCCCGCACCCACCGACTTGGATCGCCACCAACCGACCTGAGTCTGCACGCTGGGCCGCTACAAACGGCGCAAATGTCGCATGTGTGGGACCCGCCTCGCTTGTTCGCAGGATTACTGATGCCTTCCGTTCCGAGGAAGGACTCAGCTCTGACGCGAACTGCAACGCGTCATTTCTCGGACTGCTCCGCATGATTGTCGTCGGGCACTCTGCAGAACATGCATACTCGCTTGCGGCTCCTGCCTTCCAACGATGGCTGAATAATTTCAAATTCCTGTACGACCTCCATGCAATTCCAGTTCCGCCAAATCTGCCCCTGACCTTCGATGCAGCAATCGAAAGTGAATTGTGCGTAGTGGGAACGGCGGCTGTTGTGCGACGGACTCTGCTTGATCAGTTGGAAGAGGCGGGCGCCAACTATCTCCTTTGTCAGGTCGCGTTTGGAGATTTGCCTTTGGATGCTTCGCTGTATACCGCAATGACCATTCAATCGGAACTAATGGATCGAGTTGGCTGAGTGCCATGGCGCCTGACGAAGTCAGGCGTGTGTAAAAGTGACGGCTTCCTGTCGTATCAGGCGCAACTCCAATTCGGCCCAAAAATCAACAATGGGCTGGTCGGCGCTAAGTACATCTGACTCGAAGGTGTTTTATCGGGTAGCGTGGCTTCTGGGAAGAGGTAAGATGGCCGAGATCGACGCAATATTGATAACAGACGTAAACGGAATAGGAACGACCGCGGATGATCAACTAGCATTTGTCAGTTTGATTGCTGATCAAGGGGAAACTACCACAGTAGCATTCGGTCCAGAAATTGGCAGCAGAATAGCTGCTTCGTTCATGGCCGCATGCGGACAGCTCCAACATCAAATCGCTACGAGAACGGGGAAGGAGGAAAGAAAGTTCAAGCCCTTTGCTGCAGCCGGATTCAGCGTCAGAGCTGGTCTGGCCGCCGATGGCTCCAATTCGGGAATGTTATCAATTTCAACCGTAGCGGGCGCTGAGGTTCACTTTATAGCAACGGAACGTTCTCTTCGAGAACTCGAAAACCAATTAACGTTATTGCTCGAACAATTGCGGTTACGTTCGCGACCGAATTAATGCGATTGTAGCGGTAACAAAGCTCTTATGACTATCATGGCTAGCAAGGCCTGGCAGTAATGGATATCACCCATTTGGGTAGAATTCACGCGGGCAATTCGAACGACAATCATTTTGGGACGAGCGGCGCTGGCTGGTCGTCCATGTTGAGTGCATATTTTCCCAAACGGCGAATATGCCCGGTGTTGGGACTGAGAGTGGCGGCAAGCTTCGGCGTGAAGCCCGCCTGACCACCTGCCGAAGGCATGTCGCTTGCTACCGTAATACCAACTTCGCTCGGGATCTGATCGAGCGGGAAGTCTCCGGCGCCGCATCCCAATCGTGCGCTATGCGGATCTGTCAATCAACAGCGCGTCGCCCTGCCGCCGCCACGGCCTTTGCCACCAGCCGCATTGAGGCTGGTGGCGTGAGCCGACTGCCATAATTGTCGTGCCGGGCGCAACTCCACCGCTACGTTGCCTGGATGCGCGACGAACGCGTTCGCTGTTTCGTAGTGGCGGATCGGTCTCCTCCTTGTCCATCGCTCGCCAGCGGGTAACTGCTCATCGTCTCTCTTTTCGGCACCCCCGCACCCGCAGGCGATAGTGACAGCGCCGATAGGCTTGCACCTGCGTGCGACCACTCTTCCATCTCCTCAATAGCCTCCATCCAAATAAGCGATTTTACATATCTGCTGAGATTTCCCATTAGAATAGCGTGGCGTTTTGGGTTGAATTCAATTGGGACAAGGATAGCAGTAGACGCGGAGCCTTCTCCACACACGGCTGCCCCATCGAGTGGTATGGGCTGTCGGCAAACTGCTCCGGTCCGAAGCCGCACTCTCCCGCGCCCTGCTTGAAACCGCCGAGCCCCCGGTTCGCCCGCAGGGGCCGTGTCAACCGTATAGTCGCTCTAAAGAGGACCACCTGTGAAACATATCGTTGCAACCTTATTCGGGATACTGTTTGCTACAGCTGCCAATGCCGCCGGCGATAGTCATGTACTGGCGAGCTTTCCCGAGCTTGAACGCGCGCTGACTACCGGCAAACCGGTGACTGTGACGGTCGATTTAGGCATGTGCACTCCGGCGACTTCCGATACACCGTCGACCAAGACGCGTGGAGGCGTTAGCATAGACGGCTATAGGATCACATCTGACGGCACCCTCGCTTTTGCAGATCAGCATTTTACCATAGATCGTGACGGTAAGCCGGTTATCCAGTTTCTTCGTTACCGGATCCGGCCGGACGGTGGCGCCGAATTCACCATGGTCGTCTTCAATGTGCCCAGTTACGAGCGAAAAGGAACGAGCCGGGTCTATAAGTGCTCAATTGGTCACGGATTGAGCTTCTTCTCTTCACAGTGATCTGGCATGTTGCAGCACGATCGCGCGGGTTCGGGTGGCGGATCGTCCCGGATCGGCGGCTGAAGGTTTCCCTGGGGCACCCGCCCGTGCCATTTGCAGTGGTCCCGATAGGTAAAGGAACCCGCCTGCCGCTATCCTTGAGCTTCTTCAGCGGTCTGTTATGCCGTCGCTGGTCTGCCAAGCATAGCGGTCATCGAGGTCCTCTTCGATCACGCCGGCCGCGTATAACTGATCGAGCAGGTCGGCGACAGCAAGTACGCTTATTCCATCCGTCGAGGCCCGCATAACCAACTCCGAGGCTGTAAAGTTGCCGCACGCGATTAGATGGCCAACCGAGATCGGAGCGTAGTCGAGCACCCGGTGTTCCATGCTTCGCGAGCGGAGATGGAAGCAGCGGTCTCCCGCTGTGTACTCCAGGTCCCTGCGAAAGCGGATCGGCAGGTCGGGGGCTGGGCTCTCGAGCATATGTTGATCAATCATGCTCTTGAGCCCGTCCCGGAACTCGTCAGGCGTCCTGAATGACCGTTGACCCACTATGCGATACCCGAGGGGCCAGCGTCCGCTACCCGGTACCGGCGTCACTAGTTGCAAACGTCTCTGCGGCATATTTACGAGGAAGCCGGAAACACAGGCGATCGTCGTGTGATTTCGCTCCGGAAAGGCGATTGCCTCTTGCCTCGCACTGAGTTTCTCCTTCCGCTTGCGCGCCCGCCCCGTGAAAGCCTTTGCGGTCGGAGCGTCCTTGCCCTGCATGATGAGTTCGACCCCTGTCAGTTCTTCAGGCGAAAACGCCCTGTGGATCTGATTGAGATGTGCCGTGCTGAGCACAGAGAAGCGATTCATCGTAGTGCCATAAAGATTGAAGAGGCCGAGCACGCGCCTGGTGAGTGCCTCATCCTTGAGCGGGGCGGCCGTCGTTGTTTGCGGCAATGCGCCCGTGATCTGATAGTAGTCGAAGAGAAAGCGGTCGTACTGCGGGTTGTCCATTGGCTCTGTGGCCCAGTAGCAGAATCCAGTACGAGCTGCCGGGCCAAACACCTCGCTCGCGACACCAACCACGCCGCGCCAAAGCTCTGCATGCTGTTTGCTATACTCGTAATAGCCTTTGAACGGAGCGGCCGAGAGGCCGCAGAACCAGCAACCGACGGTGCACCCTTCGCTCAGCTCGAAAGCGATGATGGGGTGCGTGATCGACGGCGCTGATCCGCCCAATTCGTCATTACAACGCCGAATTTGGCGCTCGCGCCAGGCATGAAAGCGAGGGTTGGTCATTGACATATCGCCATGGTCGCGCAGGAGGTCGCGATGGCGCAACATGTCGCGCATGTACTCGTCCCACATTATCGACAGCGGCCATGGGGCAGACTCCGGCTTGTAGCGGTAAGTAAGATGATCATCGCGCCAGAGCGGCAGTATCTCCAGTGGGTCAACTTCAATGCCATAGCGCTCTGTTACCGCGCGAGGGGCGTCGACGCTCTCCGAAACCGCGGTGCGGAACTTTATGTCACCAGCCAGCCGTTCCATGAAACGCTTGATGTGCGACAAGGTGCGCCGTTGCTCCGGCGTGCGCCGGTTAAAGATCTGTCGCCAATATTCGCCTTTATAAAGGTGAGCCCTTGAAGCCGTTTCTTGTAGGCCAGATCGCATGTCTCGTTCCCGATGATATTTGCTGTCATGCTCTCTTGGCACCGATCGTCCAAGCCAATGCGCTCCGGTAAAAAATCAGCTTGAAACATGAACAACAATTACAACAAGTTGAACGACCGCGGCGACGGCGGCGCCTTTTTCAGCAATATGCAACGGCCGCGTGAGCCCATCCGTAACGGGACTATCCAAAGCACTAGATTGTACTAAGCGCGGCAAGGCCGGAACGCGCGAGCCACGCTTGCTGTTCGCCATCGCTTCGAGCTTCTTGCCAGTAGACTTCCGTCGGCTGTCCAATCGGATGTAGTTTTGAACTTCGTCAAGCGTGATGTTGTAGCCGAGACTCTTTCCGGCCGCTACGATCGGTGCAAGACCCGTGGCACTTGGCTTGAGGTTTGCAGGCAGCCTGCCTTTGTCTAAATCGTTGACGAATCGCTCTACGTCAGCTCGCGGCATAGCTAATTCCTTTGCTCATAGTTGCCAATTGCAGGCGTGGATGATGCCGTGAACGAGCAAGCGCCGTGCCAACCTAAAAATGTCGTCATTTTGTGCATTTTCAGAGTGCATGCATTGTCAACTTACCGACCTTTAGTCCCGAACCGGCCAATTGGCCGCTCCGAAATGTAGACATCCGCAAAATTCTTCACTAAGGCAGGCTCTCTTTTTTGCCAGCTCAGTTGCGGATTCCGCCAGTCGGTTCATTCAGTGAAACATCGGGATACGCTCAAAAGCGTGACGACGGCGTAGCGGCGTCAGAGAGAAGCGTCGACGAATCGTGCGGAGTGTGGGGGTCACAAACGGCCGGCATAGCAGGTCGACGACCCCCACGGCGGTGGGGAGATCAGAGCTGTATGCGTATCATCCGGACATGACCCAGGCTCATGCAACCCTGACCGCGACCAGCGCTGAAGCGGGCCGACGGCATCGGGTTGGCACTTTAGGCACCGACGCATTAGCAATGGACGCGCATCTGCGCCGACTGGGTATCGGCGATGTGCATTATGATCTGTCTAGGTTTCGATCGCCTTGGTCTTCCGACCCTTCCATGCACCACGTGCCAACGAGTTTTATTACAGCCTGCTAAACTAACCGCTTCATTCCAACGCGTCCGGAGCCGCGACTACTTTGTCGGACTGATGACATCGCTGTGTCGCAACCCCGCCGCAGTCACTGATTTCGGATGGCTGCAAGAGTTCTTCCAATGGTACGAAGACTTGGATTGGCGCAGCAGCTTTAGTCGGATCGCGATCCTCAAGCACCTTGAAAACACGATGTTTGAGTGGCGACGAAGTTGCAAAGTCCCTGTAAGCGCGCTCGAGTGCGGCGCGCGCACGGGTGGCGGCCGTGCCTGTGGGGAGATCGGAAAAGTCCTCCGCGACCAGATACTGACCCATGCGCTTCATTATGTGGAGCCGTGATGTGTTTAGCACCTTTGGGTCATAGGTGACGCCGAGGGCATCGAAGAACTCCTCGGCGGCCGACAAATCCTTCAGCCAGGTGAGAATGTCAGTGCCATCAGGGGCAAAGGTCGCATCATCATAAGACATTGCATTCTCCTACTGGCCGCGGAATAGCTGCTTTCGTTCCAACACATGGTCCCGGCCCTGCACCCTATGATGACCCTGGGAAGAGCTGTGATCGAGACGCCATCAGTGACGGCTATTCGGACATGCCCAAGCGCTCAAACAATCGTATGTGCCGGCAGAGCGTCTACCCGGCAAATACTGGACGAGATTCACGCAGTTTTTTCACAACTGCGGGTATCACCCGCAACACCCGATCTATATCCTCTTCACAGTTATAGCCTGACAACGAGAAGCGGACTGCTCCGACCGCCTGCCTGTGGGGAGTACCCATGGCTTTTAGCACATGGCTCGTCGATAAAGAACGAGAGGTACAGGCGGATCCGGAGGAGCAGGCGATGCCATGGCGATTGAGCAGAAACTGCATGGCTTCACCACCGACGCCTTCAAAGGCAATGCTCGTTGTGTTGGGCAACCGCGTCACCGGATCACCCATTACGAAGACTTGGGGGACACGCTCGAGAAGTCCTTTCTCCAATCGATCGCGGAATGATCTTATTATCGCATTGTCCTTGTCCATACAATCCAACGCGAGTTCTGCCGCCTTGCCCAGACCTACTATCCCGGGCGTGTTCTCCGTGCCCGCGCGCCGGTCGCGCTCCTGGTGGCCACCCTTGATGAGTGCGTGAAAGGGTACCCCGCGCTTTATGTAGAGTGCCCCGACGCCCTTCGGGCCATGGAACTTGTGCGCGGAAAGCGACAGCATGTCGATCGCCGTTGATTTCAAGTCAATCGGTAGCTTGCCGATTGCTTGCACCGCATCGGTGTGGAAAATTGCGCCGACTTTTTTGGCCATCTCAGCTAGCTTTACCACAGGAAAGATCGTTCCCGTCTCGTTGTTGGCCCACATGATCGAAACGATTGCTACACGGTGTGTAAGGGCGTCCTGATAAGCGTCAAGGTCAAGTCGGCCCTGGTGATCCACTGGGACCTTGTGCACCTTGGTGCCGCGTGTCTTCTCCAGATGGGTGCAGAGCGTCAGCACCGCAGGATGCTCGACCGCCGAAGTTACGATCTCAGTGCGCTCAGGCATAGCCTCGAGCCCCGAAAGGATCGCCGCATTGTTGCTTTCGGTCCCGCCCGAGGTAAAGGTGATCTCTGGGTCGAACTTTGCACCGATCAGTGCTTGCAACTGCCTGCGCGCTACGTTAATCGCTGCCCCGGCAGTAGCACCAGCGTCATGCATCGAGGAAGCGTTGCCAAACACATCTGCAAAGAATGGCAGCATCGCCTGGAGAACTTCCGCATCGACGCGCGTCGTTGCGTTGTTGTCGAGATAGATAGGCCTCAAGATAATTCTCCAGCTACCGAAACGACGAAAGGTTTACAAATGGCGATCGTGGCATTGTAGAAGTGCTTTTTGATCCAGCATTACTGTTCTCCCGTGCGTGGCGATCAGCCGAACGATTTGCCCCAGGCTCACCTCTCCCGCGCGTTGAAACGTTGAAGACTAACCCGGGCGAATCCACCCTTGGGATGACGTCCCGGCCAGGCCGGCCACATGGGGTTGGGGGTCCGAGTCAACAAATATGTTGATCCCATCCTTCTCGATAACAGTGTCGCCCTCGCGCGACTCAGTCTCTAATGCAAAATGGTATATGCACAGCCGTCCGCTTGAACCGTCATATGCATAAGCCATCGGTCGGTTCAGAATCGCGGGAAGGAGGGAGCTTCACTGCACTAACGGCTCTTCCGTTAAGACCTATCATGGATCGTTTCTCCTGGTTCGAAAAGGCCTTTGCAAATCGGTCAAGCACAAACTATGCCAACGAAAAAAACGGTTTTGAAACAACACCGAAACTCAAACATCGGTGTGACATTTGTCCGACAATGTCGGAAATCGGACATTGTCGAATTAGCCCACACCAAAGAGCGCCTCTGTGCCGCAAACAAGATGCAATGTGATGACTTCGGCGGCGCAGCTCTTCGAAAGCTTGATGGCAGACGGAGGATGCCAGCCATAGCGGCGATTGCTGGCACTTGCCTCACTCTACAATGGCGGCCCCCGTTCGGAGGCAGCGCCATTCGGCAGCGAGATGCTGCAGTGTTGGGTCCCCAACGAACGGTGCACCGCGGCGACCGAGCGACACTGAATGACGCTCAGCGCCCGGGGCTGGCAAAGGACGTCGAAAGCAGGCTATCCTTTAAATTCACTGGCGGCGCAGATTTGGTCCAGAAGTTGCGCATTTCGGATGAGGCGACGGTCGGGCGTGAACTGGTGACGCCCGGCTTCGCCAGAGCTCCCGCAAATGCAACTACAGCGAACGCCCGCGGGCAAATGACAGGCAGCGCTCTTCGACCACCACACCTCGGGGAAGCCCAGTCCGTATTTCGGCAGCTCTTTCGGCCGGGCCAGCGCGTCCCAATAGGCGATTTGGGCGGCCAGCTTGTAATAGAGCGGAATGACGTAATTATGGGCGAGCAGGACGCGATCGAGTGCCTTCGTTGCGGCAACCAGCGTTTCGCGATCCTTTGCGAAGATCACGCGCTCAATCAAGGCGTCGACGCCAGGGTCGGAGATGCCGGCATAATTCCTGGAGCCCTGGCGTGTGGCGGCTGCCGATCCCCAGTAGTCCGCCTGTTCGTTTCCGGGGCTCAAGGACTGACCCCAAACTTCCCAGGTCACATCGTAGTCGAAGGCACGCTTGCGATTGGTATATTGCGATGGGTCCACCGTGCGCACGCGCGCTTCGATACCGATCCGCTTAAGGTTCTGCGCATAGGGCAAGGCGACGCGCTCGAATGACGGGCTGCTCAACATGATCTCGAAGGAGAACGGCTTGCCCGTCTCAGTATTCACCATCCGGTTACCGTTGAGCTCGAACCCCGCCTTGTTCAGGAGCTCGATCGCCTTGCGCAGGTTTTCGCGCGCCTTTTGCGGCGTGCCGCCGACCGGGTTGCTATAAGGGGTGGTGAACACTTCGGGCGGCACGAGGTCCTTGACCTCGTTGAGGTTCTTCAGTTCCTTGCCTTCCGGCAGACCGGAGGAGGCGAGTTCTGTGGCGAAGAAGAAGCTGTTCACGCGCTGATACTGATTGTAGAAGATGGTCCGGTTCAGTTCTTCGAAGTCGAGCGCATAGTTCAATGCCTGGCGCACCCTCTCGTCGTCGAAGGGCTTGCGGCGCATGTTCGGCACCATCGCCTGCATCACGGCCGTTGCCCGGAAGGGGTTGGGAATTTCCTCGCGTTTAACGCGGCCATCCTTCACCGCCGGAAAATCGAAGGCCGTAGCCCAGCGCATCGCCTGGTTCTCCCGCCAATAATCGGTGTTGCCGGAGCGGAAGGCCTCGAACTCGACGTCGCGATCGCCAAAAAAGGAATAGGTGATCGAATCGAAATTGTTCTGCCCGACATTGACGTTGAGCGCGACGCCCCAGTAATCGGGCCGGCGCTCATAACGAATGGTCCCGCCGGGGGCGAACGAAGCGATCCGGTAGGGACCTGACCCCATCACCGGTTCAAGCGTCGTTCGCGAAATGTCGCGCGGCTTGCCGTCCGGTCCAGTGCCCTCCCACCAGTGCTTCGGCACAATCCGGATCTGCCCGAGGATATGAGGAAGTTCGTGATTGTTTTTGTCGTCGAAGTGAAAGGTGACGTCCCGATCCCCTGTCTTTTCCGCCTTCACGACATGCCGATAGTAGCTCTGATAGAGCGGGTTCAGTTCCTTCGCCTTGTCGAAGCTGAAGACGACGTCTTCCGGCGTCACCGGCTTGCCGTCGGCCCATTTCGCTTCCTGCCTCAGCCGGAACGTGGCCGAGGAGATGTCGTCGGGGAAGGAAACGCCTTCGGCCAGAAGCCCGTAGGCCGTCGAAATCTCGTCCTCTGACGGTTTCATGAGCGTGTCGAAGACGAAATCCAGGCCGACGGCCGTTTCGCCCTTCACCAGCAGGGGATTGAACGTGTCGAAGGTGCCTGTCTGTGAAAGCCTGAGATCTCCGCCCTTAGGTGCCTCGGGATTCACATAGTCGAACTTTTTGAAGCCGGGCGGATATTTGAGATCATCGACGAGCGACAGTCCGTAGTGCCAGACCGGCTGCTCTTGAGCCTCCGCAGCCGGCACCAGTAGTAAGGACATGGCCATGAACGCGGTCGCAAACTTCAGTCTTCCAATGACGCCGATGTCCAGCATCTCGTCCTTTCTCCTTGTTTTTATCCATTCGCCGCCACGGTGTTTGTGGGGCGGCTCCAAGTCGTTGCAGGATCGGCATGTCAGTGGCCGATCGTCCCTAGATATGGGCAATTCACACTCCTCAAAAATTGATTTTCTAAATTCTGTTCATAGCGTCTATGGATATGCGGAGCTTTGTGCCTGGTAGGGTCGCGGCCTGTGTCGCTGTACCCGTTGTCACTTTTTCTGGCGGCGGCGATGACGTGGATGTCGACCAGTGTCGCAAAGTCTTCCTTCGTCGCTGACAAGCGTCGACGGGATAACCAGTATCAGGAAACCGGTCATCAACTGTTCTTGCGCCTTTTCCGCACAGCCGGCGACCGCCTCGGCAATGAGCGAGGCCGGATCGATAAGCACTGCCCGCACCCGACTGCATCACATTGGTGACCGCGAGGTGGACGGCAAGTACCAAAGTCGAGAAGGTCAGGTATCAAACTCGCCTTGCCGGCGATGGGACCAACCTTGGCGAGACCGGTTATGCCTGCGATCTCCGTCGCGACCTTCAGGAAGATCACCGGTGCAATGATCATTCCAAGCTTTCCGATGTCCGGATAGAAATATCCAAACAGGATGCCCGCGATCGCTGCCAGAACCTGGGCATAGAGATGGCGATATAAGGGTGGCTTGGCGCGGGTCTCCGCGGAATGCTCAATGGTCATCAGGAGATCCTCCATATGGGGCGCGCCCGGTCGCCTGCCAAGCCGATTCTCCGAAAACCGACAGCGGCGACTGTCATGTGAAGCTGATGAGCAATGACCGTGCCAGTTGCCGTTAAACCGCAGATCCTGACGCCCGAGGTGCTTACTGTTCTCGACCCGACCAGCCCCGCCATCCCGGTAACCGGCCACGGCGACATACTGATGGTAGTGCAGGCGATTAGGACGACGCCTCTGACATTATCGCCAAGCTCTTCGCCGCCGACGTGATCCACGAATTTGAGTGCGCGAACACCATCGGTCTGGCACGACGGGACTGCCACCTCACCGCCTTCTGTCCATAATTCTCACCTTTGTCTCAAGGCAAACCTTGGCCGGCAAGAAATGTTATTTGCCTCCATCAAATGACCGCCGAGACATCTTAATCGGCCTCCAGCCAAAGTCCGCAGCCGCAGCATCGATTATCGATAAAGACCCGGGTGGAGGATAGCGAGATGACAGATTTTTGGCGCCACCGACAGAACTGGCACAAATCTTGAACCTGCTCATTGCGAGGCGGCGGAGCTGCTCATTGCGGCAACAATCCTATGCCTCGACTGCGCCACGTATGAAGATTTCACAATACTATTCAATTGAGTTCTTGCGACAAATGGGCGTTGACGATGTGCAAGATGGTCGCCAGAGCCGCCGTAACGAGAGGAAAGCGAAATGTCCAGGACCGCAGAAAAGCCCTTCGAAACTGTCGAAAACTCGATCGTCGGTCAATCCACGGCAATCAATAGGGGCGAGCAATTGACGCATGCTATTGAGTTACAGGAGCTGGCCGGATCCGTCTTCAAGTCAACAATGATGGTGGGATTTGAACTGTCGCTGAACACTTTCGCTGCAGTCCAAGCCAACACCTTCGCTAATTTGCACCATCTTAGCGAGTTTCTCGGGGCAAAATCGCCGTCCCAAGTTTTCGACCTACAGTGTTCCTTCCTGCGCAAGCGTATAGACATGGGTGTCGAGCAGGTCAAAGAATCCCAGGCGCTCAGCACCAAGGCTTTGATTGATATGTCGAAGCCAATCAAGGAATTCTTTGAAAAGGCTATAGCAGACCTCAAGACGGCCTGATCGTCAGCGATCCCCGCCGTGGCAGGCCGTGACCCGCCACGGCTTTGCGCTCAGTAGCCTGGAGTACCATTCGATGATTTCCGCCGATTTGTCGGATTGATGACATCGGCTTGTGTTATAGGTGGGGGGAAATCCTGGACGCTATCTACGGCTTCTTTCGCCCTCCTGCAGGAAGGCGGCACCTCCCCATTGCGCATTCAGGGATCACATCGGCCCCAAGGTTTCTGCTCCGGTCTCTTGTGCGCACCGCAGCGCAGGTCCTTGCGCACAAGTAGTCACGTTGATCTTCATTCAGCTCCCTCGACGTCTCGAAGACCCAACCGCGCAACATACACCGGATCACGAATGGACGTCGCGTAGGCCGCGGCTCACGAAAGGCAGGGATGTTGAACTGGGACGACTTCTGGCCTCGCCTGACGCGTCCTAATAGGGACCACACCGTCAGCGCCGGCCGAATGACACGTGGCACCGCGACCTGCACGGCGCCTGATCTGCAAACGAAGCGACTATCAAGTTCGCAACATCTATCCTGGCCGCCCAGCGCGGCTGTCATGAATCGTGGGACACTCTGCAAGCCGGCTTCAGCACAGCCTGGTTCGCCGAGCACCACTTCGACAACTACAGCGGTCCGTCGCCTTTGTCGATCGTGACCCACTGCGCCGGTTTGACTACGACCATTGGCGCGTCGGACGCTTTCGACAATTGTTTGTGAAATTGTCGGCTCCGCGACACAGGCTTGCTTCTGGGTCGGCTACTTCTCCTAATCTAAGTAGCTGTAAAAGAAGGTAAACCAGCTTCTGCTGGGCTCACCCTCCTCGACTTGGCACGGCTTTTGAAGCCTTCCTTGTGCAGGCGGCTTGAAGCTGCCGCTGTATTCGTGTTGCGGGCAACCGCGATGGTTTCGAACAACGAAGGAAAGCAACATGGCAGGTCTGCGTCAAATCGCGTTTTACGGCAAGGGCGGTATCGGCAAGTCGACCACCTCGCAGAACACGCTCGCCGCCCTTGTCGACCTCGGGCAGAAGATCCTCATCGTCGGCTGCGATCCCAAGGCCGACTCCACCCGGCTCATCCTCAACGCGAAGGCGCAGGACACGGTCCTGCATCTGGCGGCAAAGGAGGGATCGGTGGAAGACCTCGAGGTCGAGGACGTGCTCAAGGTCGGCTACAAGGGCATCAAATGCGTCGAGTCCGGCGGCCCCGAACCGGGTGTCGGCTGCGCCGGCCGCGGCGTCATCACCTCGATCAACTTCCTGGAGGAAAATGGCGCCTATGACGATGTCGACTACGTCTCCTACGACGTGCTGGGCGACGTGGTGTGCGGCGGCTTCGCGATGCCGATCCGCGAGAACAAGGCGCAGGAAATCTACATCGTCATGTCCGGCGAGATGATGGCGCTCTATGCCGCCAACAACATCGCCAAGGGGATCCTCAAATACGCCCATTCGGGCGGCGTGCGGCTCGGCGGGCTGATTTGCAACGAGCGCCAGACGGACCGCGAGCTCGATCTCGCCGAGGCGCTGGCGGCCAAGCTCAATTCCAGGCTCATCCACTTCGTGCCGCGCGACAACATCGTCCAGCACGCCGAGCTCAGGAAGATGACGGTGATCCAGTATGCCCCGGAGTCGCAACAGGCGGCGGAGTATCGCGCGCTGGCCGACAAGATCCATGCCAATTCCGGCCAGGGCACCGTCCCGACCCCGATCACCATGGAGGAGCTGGAGGACATGCTGCTCGATTTCGGCGTCATGAAGACCGACGAGCAGATGCTTGCCGAACTTCAGGCCAAGGAAGCGGCGGCAGCGGCCCAGTGACCGCCGCCGCAGACGCTGCCCGGGACG
Organism: Sinorhizobium fredii NGR234; assembly: GCF_000018545.1. NCBI lineage: Bacteria > Pseudomonadati > Pseudomonadota > Alphaproteobacteria > Hyphomicrobiales > Rhizobiaceae > Ensifer > Ensifer fredii. The sequence continues at coordinate 108,308 of NC_000914.2, read as the reverse complement.
GTGATCCGGTGCGACATTCCACCAATGGTGCCTCTTCTTGGAGGACACGCAAAAAAGGGGGCAGGCCCAATGAGCCTCGATTACGAGAATGACAGTGCGCTCCATCAGGAGCTGATCACGCAAGTGCTGTCGCAGTACCCACACAAGGCGGCCAAGCGTCGCCAAAAGCACCTCAGTGTCGCATCGGACCGCGAGGCGGTCGGGGAGGAGGGCGAGACCCTCTCCGAATGCGACGTGAAGTCGAACATCAAGTCGATCCCCGGGGTGATGACGATCCGCGGCTGCGCCTATGCGGGCTCGAAGGGCGTGGTCTGGGGCCCGGTCAAGGATATGGTCCACATCTCGCACGGCCCGGTTGGCTGCGGTCAATATTCCTGGTCGCAGCGCCGCAACTATTATGTCGGCACCACCGGCGTCGACACCTTCGTGACGATGCAGTTCACCTCCGACTTTCAGGAGAAGGACATCGTCTTTGGTGGCGACAAGAAGCTGGAACAGGTCATCGACGAGATCGAGGAGCTGTTTCCCCTCAACAACGGCATCACCATCCAGTCCGAATGTCCGATCGGCCTGATTGGCGACGACATCGAAGCGGTGTCGCGCAAGAAGGCCGCCGAACACGAAACGACGATCGTGCCGGTGCGCTGCGAAGGCTTCCGCGGCGTCTCGCAGTCGCTCGGCCATCACATCGCCAACGACGCCATCCGCGACTGGGTGTTCGACAAGGCGGACGGCAAGACGGACGTCGAGTTCGAAACCGGTCCCTACGATGTCAACGTCATCGGCGATTACAACATCGGCGGCGACGCCTGGGCGTCGCGCATCCTGCTCGAGGAGATCGGGCTGCGCGTCGTCGGCAACTGGTCGGGCGACGCCACGCTCGCGGAAGTGGAGCGGGCCCCCAGGGCCAAGCTCAACCTCATCCACTGCTACCGGTCGATGAACTACATCTGCCGGCACATGGAGGAAAGATACGCCATCCCCTGGATGGAATACAACTTCTTCGGCCCCTCCCAGATCGAAGCCTCTCTGCGCAAGATAGCCAGGCATTTCGGCCCGACGATCGAAGAACGGGCCGAGAGGGTCATCGCCAAGTACCGGCCGCTGGTCGACGCCGTGATCGACAAGTACTGGCCGCGCCTCCAGGGCAAGCGAGTGATGCTCTATGTCGGTGGTTTGCGCCCGCGCCACGTCATCACCGCCTATGAGGACCTCGGCATGCAGATCGTCGGCACCGGCTACGAATTCGCCCACAACGACGACTACCAGCGCACCGGCCACTACGTGAAGACGGGCACGCTGATCTATGACGACGCGACCAGTTACGAACTGGACACGTTCATCGAGCGGATCCGCCCCGATCTGGTCGGCTCCGGCATCAAGGAGAAGTATCCGGTGCAGAAGATGGGCATCCCGTTTCGCCAGATGCACTCCTGGGATTATTCCGGCCCCTATCACGGCTATGACGGCTTCGCCATCTTCGCCCGCGACATGGATCTCGCCATCAACAATCCGGTCTGGGATCTCTACGACGCGCCCTGGAAGAAAATGACCGTGCCGACGGCCGCAGTTGCAGCCGAATGATCGGCCGGTCTTGCGCGGCACGAGGACCGCGGCAAGACCGGAAACCTCTCGAACATCCCTGGGCCTAAGAGGCCAGATCAAGAAGGTCAAACACCATGCCGCAATCGGCTGAGAAGATACTCGACCATGCGCCGCTGTTTCGCGAGCCGGAATACCGGCAGATGCTCGCGGAGAAGAAGCTGAACTTCGAATGTCCGCACCCCGAACGGCTCGTCACGGACCAGCGCGAATACAGCAAGGGCTGGGAATATCGCGAGAAAAACCTCGCCCGCGAGGCGCTCGTCGTCAACCCCGCCAAGGCCTGTCAACCGTTGGGGGCGGTGTTCGCAGCCGCCGGCTTCGAGCGGACGATGTCGTTCGTCCATGGCAGTCAGGGCTGCGTGGCCTATTATCGCTCGCACTTGTCGCGCCACTTCAAGGAGCCGGCTTCGGCCGTTTCGTCCTCGATGACCGAGGATGCGGCGGTGTTCGGCGGCCTGAAGAACATGGTCGACGGGCTCGCCAATACCTACGCGCTCTACGATCCGAAGATGATTGCCGTCTCCACCACCTGTATGGCCGAGGTCATCGGCGACGACCTGCATGGCTTCATTGAGAACGCCAAGAGCGAAGGCGCAGTCCCGCCCGAATTCGACGTGCCGTTCGCTCACACGCCCGCCTTCGTCGGCAGCCATGTCGACGGCTATGACAGCATGGTCAAGGGCATCCTGGAGCACTTCTGGAAGGGCCAGGCGCGCACCCAAGCGGCCGGCACGATCAACATCATCCCGGGCTTCGACGGCTTTTGCGTCGGCAACAACCGCGAGCTTCAGCGCCTGCTCACCCTGATGGGCGTGTCCTACACCTTCATCCAGGATGCCTCCGACCAGTTCGATACGCCGTCCGACGGCGAATACCGCATGTATGACGGGGGCACGACGATCAAGGCGCTGCGGGCGGCACTCAATGCCGAGGCGACGCTGTCGCTGCAGCACTACAACAGCCGCAAGACGCTCGAATATTGCCGGGAGGTCGGTCAGGCCACCGCCGCCTTCCATTACCCGCTCGGGATCAACGCCACCGACGCGTTCCTGATGAAGGTGTCGGCGATTTCCGGCCGGGAAATCCCCGAGACGATACGCCTGGAACGCGGCCGGCTGGTCGACGCCATGGCCGACAGCCAATCCTGGCTGCATGGCAAGACATACGCGATCTACGGCGATCCGGACTTCGTCTACGCCATGGCCCGCTTCGTCATGGAGACCGGCGGCGAGCCGCGGCATTGCCTCGCCACCAACGGCACGGCGGCCTGGCAGGCCGAGATGACCGAGCTGCTCGCCTCTTCTCCCTTCGGCAAGCAGGCAAAGGTCTGGCCGGGAAAGGATCTCTGGGCCCTGCGCTCGCTGCTCTTCACCGAGCCGGTCGACCTGCTGATCGGCAATTCCTACGGCAAGTATCTCGAGCGCGATACCGGCACGCCGCTGATCCGGCTGATGTTCCCGATCTTCGACCGCCACCACCACCACCGCTTTCCGCTCATGGGCTACCAGGGCGGCCTGCGCCTGCTGACGACGATCCTCGACACGATCTTCGACCGCCTCGATCGCGAAACGATGCAGACGGCGGTGACCGATTATTCCTATGACCTGACCCGCTAAAAGCGGCGGTCGGCAAAACGCCGGCCCGGGAACCGCACCATGGGATCGCGAGCGTTGAAATGGGCTGATCGTTTAGCTCATGCGCTATCGGAACTGCGCTCGGAAGTGCATTCGGACAGCCACCTTATCATTCTAAAGGGGCATAGCGGCATATGAATTTTGCATGGAGAGAGACAGACGGTTGGTAGTATTGCCGGCCACTCACGGGATCGCCTCGATTAAAGAGGGCCCGTGCTTCAGGACGAGGACTAAATGATGACAGCGTTATCTGATCCCCGGTTTACTCGAGCTGTCAGTGACGATGGATCGTTGGCCACCCCTTTCATGAAATGCCTCGCGCGGTTGGTCCGCGCTCATGATTCCTACGGATTATGGAAGGATAAATGTGACGCCGAGTTGCTGGCCAACTTCACAGTTACGGAGGAGCAGCGGCGAGCTATCCCCGTCATCGGCGACCCCGAGCCAGACGTGCTGTTGAGGCTCGACCTTTTTTACGCCGCCGTCGGCGTCGTTATCGAGGAGCGCTCGGGGCTTTTGATCTCGCGAACGCTGGAGATCAGCGATGAGGGCATCGGCCGAGTGCTCTTCACAACCAGGCGGCTGGTGGTGCTGTCGAAGACCCTACGTGACGTTCACCGGTTCGGCTTCAATACACTTGGCAAATGCGCCAAGACTGGCACGAAGTTGGTCAAGGATGCGATCAAAAGCATCGAAACTTATCCGGACGTGGCGCGGGCATAATGTGCCTGCAAGGAATAAGACCATGACAGATCTTGAAGAACTCAAGCAGAGGGTTCAAAAACTGCAGTCACGCGCTGCGACTGCGAAGACGCAATTGCATGACCTTGCCGAGTGCCTTCCGAACTATTGGACCGAAATAGTGGCCGTCGCCGAAAAAACATTCGACGCTTTTGCTCAGTTGGACGCTGCCAAAAGAGAACTCGCCGCGTCGGAGAATTCACGATGAAAAGCTCGTTCGTGACCCGCCGCTTCAGCTGGTGCCGGAATATCTATTATGCATCGGCTGCGGCTGCTGACTCGGGGCGCGAGGTATGCACCTTCACGGGATCAATGACGCAGGTGAAATTCTCGGTGTTTTGCGACGCCGAGGACGATCATTCCAGCAACCAGATCATGTGATCATGTCCGGCGACAGCGCCGGCCGCTGTATCGGCTGCGGAGCCGGAGTGCGTGTTTACCCAAACTGCCAGAATCATGTTGCGGCCGACGACATTGCCGCATGATCCCACAAACAAACCAGGAAAACGGCGTTGTCTTTTGGTATCTTTCATCGAATTCTATGGCTGTTCCTGTGCGCCAACACTCTTATAGTCTACCTCGTAACGGGGTCCATCAGTGACGCAGTCGTCACGACTATGGTTGGTTCGCTGCTTCTGCAGCTAACTTATTTCGCAAACGTACTCTTTCTGCTCTGGCGGGCTCACTGCGCCCGGAGAGCTCGTCAAACGACCGGGCAATTCCATGGAGAGGAACAGCCGGGGGACCCTCGTATAGCGGGCACTCACGGGCGCACGGATGGGGATCCGTGCTTCGAGGACGAGGACTCTCGATAGGCCCCTTGCTAACCGCTTCATGAAATCTCTCTCGTGCGGCTAAATCCCCGCTCAGCTTTGCTTTCGGTGTGCAAGGACAAGTGCCCGCGCTGGATTTCTGGCCGACTTCACTGTCACCGAGGACCAGCGCCGTGCGACCGCGTCAGCCCTTGAAGCGCGGAACAAGAGAGTGCGTAAGCTGCAGCCGTTCTGGAAAGCGAACATGGAATTTGCGTAATGTCGCCAAGGACCTTCCAATCAATGGAGCTGATCATGGTAGTCGCCGAGAATACGTTGGCGCCTTTGCTCAGGTTAGCGCTGCCGGATTGCTGCCCGACGGCACAATCTGGGGAATGCTACCGCTTCAGATGGTCCTACATTGAATCTTACTGTGGGTTCTCCCTACAGATGCGCCACCTTTTAACATAATCTTGACGATAGTGAAAAGTGATGCTGGATCTGACGAATGCGAAGCGCATAGGAATCATCGGCGGCGGCATTGTCGGTTGGCTTGCAGCGATAGCGCTTCGCCGTGTTTTCGACGTTGATGTCGATGTAACGGTCATAGAGGCTCCGACGGTGTTTCCGCTTGGCCCAGGGGAGGGGGGCTCGCTCAACCTGATTGACACGTTGTGTCGCAATGAGCTCGACCTGGACGTTTTCATTGGTGAAGCCGGCGCCACCCACAAGCTTGGTGTGCTCTATGAAAATTGGAGGGGTGGAGGAATCCCGGATCGCTACTACCGCATGTTCGGCGGATCGGGCATACCGGAAATCGAATGTCGCGTCGGCGGTTTCTTCCCTCTGCTGTCGGCGAGAATTGCCGCAGGTGAGAACCTTCACACGTGCATCCCTGGCTTTGAGTTAATCACAAAGAAGGCATCGCAAGTGGAAATCGACGAGTTGCTGGCAACCGGTGAGTCTGGACTCTACCCTTCGTTTCACTTCAATCACGCCGGCTTCGAGCGATACCTAAGGCGCGTCGGGCTGGCACGTGGGATCACTTCTCGTAGGGCTGTGGTACACGGGATGAGACTCGACGACCGAGGGCATGTAAACGCTTTCCAGCTCGGAGGCGAAGAACTTGAAGTCGACTTCGCCGTCGATGCGTCCGGATTTGCCAGATTGGGTCTCGGCAAAGTCTTTAATACGCGCTGGTGTTCGTTCGCAAATGTGCTGCCTACTGATCGTGCGATCATCTTTGAGCTTGAGCCGCGGGGATCATCCCCCGTTACCCGTGCCACCGCCATGAAAGCCGGATGGATGTGGGAAGCCCCATTGAATCGCTCGATCAGTGCCGGTTATGCATTCAGCAGCAGATATGCGGACGCTGCGATGGCAATCGCCGAGGTTGAGAATCACTATGGATTCCGTGTGGAGGCGAAACACGAGCTTTCGCTGGATCAAGGTTACTTTTCGACCGCATGGGTTAACAATTTCGTGGCTTTGGGAACAGCGTCGGGTTTTGTTGAGCCCCTGGAGGCTGCACTTGCCGCCCACACCTTCGAAGCGTTAAGGAATTTGGAGCGCATTCTCGCCAACGGAAGCGGCATTGTGCCCGCTCGGGCCATCGAAGGCTATAACAGCGCAAACGCACGGTGCTGGACGGGTGTTCGGGACTTCCTGAGGCTGCACTACGATTCCAAGCGAATTGACACACCGTTTTGGCGAGATCTTGCCGCAGCCGAGTTGCCGGAAGGATATGCCAACCTGAGGGCTTGCTTCCAAAAACGGACACCACGCTTTATCGATATCCAACCGTATGTCGGAAGCGGATGGCAGAGCCTCTTCCACGAAATTGATTGGATTTCAGTGGCGGTCCCTCTAGGAGTAGTGCCGCAGGCGGCCGCATGCGCCGAACTACGCAGGCTCTCTACGGAAAGTCGAAGTGAGGTCCAGGCCTATGTTGATCGGCTGAAGGGAACAATAGCCAAGATCAGCAGCACGAGGGGATACATGCACTAATCGTCACACAAAAGCCACTCCGCGGCCGAAGCCGTGTACCAGGGTCTTGCTTCATGATCATGGCGGAGCGGCACATTGATCGTGAGCAGGGTGTCTCAAAGCCGGTCAAATCCGCGGCTGCGAACGACTAGGGTCGATATTCCACTGAATCACGCGGAGCTGTCATGTGCAACGCTTCCTGTAGTAGTACCTGCCGCATCCAGATGCTCGCCTGATCCCTGTTGTGTAGGCTAGGCCACTGGACAGCTTGGGCGAATGGTGGAAGTGCCAGTGGAAGTTCGGCGACCCGCAGCGGCGTTGTTTTTGCGAAATGTTCCACCAGCCGCAACGGCATGGTCGCTATGCGATCGGTTCCCGACAGCAAAGGCGGGATTAGACTAAATCCCGGCACGACGACTTCGATACGCCTCTTGAGACCGTGCTCAAGCAACAACCAATTCTCGATGGAGGGCTTTAGCGTACGTCCGAACTTAGCCGCAATATGACCCATCGATCCGTAGTTTTCGAAAGAAAGCTGCCGTTTTAACTGCTTGTTAGTGGGGCAACCTACGCAAACCAGCGTGTCGTCGAGCAGTTTCGCCTTTGGATGATCGCTCGACGCGAACAATTCCGGAAGGATCACGAAATCGACGTCACCGTACCGGAGAAGTTCATCGGGATCCTCAGTGAGAGGCAGCAACTCGAAGCCGATGCCAGGCGCCTCTCGCGCCAGCCGCTTCACGACTCTTTCAAAAAACACCAGCATCATGACGTCGGAAAGCCTGATCCTGAAGCGTCGCTCCGACTGAACTGGGTTAAACATATCCCAAGAAATGATGGAGAACTGGATGTGCAGCAGAGCATCGCGGACTGCGGGGGCGAGCGCTATCGCACGCGGAGTTGGGATAAGTTCGCGACCTCGCATCGTGAACAAGTCGTCGCCGAAATAGGTGCGTAGGCGGGCGATGGCGGCGCTCATGGCCGGCTGACTGAGGTTGATACTGCGAGCAGCTGCGGTAACGCTTCGCTTTGTCATCAGAGCATCGAGCGCTACGAGCAGATTAAGATCAAGTCCCTTAAAACGCATTATATAATTCAACCAAAGCGTTTCTGCCCTCATAGAACAGGTAGTTTTCAGTGATGTTACAGAGTGAGCGCCGTTGCCTTGTTCCCGCTGCTCAGAAGAACATGAGGGAGTGGAGCGCACTCCGTCCCGAGTACCGTAAAGAGCGGGACTATCCCACCACATTCGACACACCAAATGAGTGGTGCGTTGCGACAAAACTTCGGCTTGCAGAGGCCTTTCCAGCGTGCTGATGAGAATGGAGTGCAACCCGGACCCCGGCACTTTCGGGAGCTGACGTCGGTGACCAGCTGTTCCCCGATAACAGAGTGACCCTCGGTTAGCCTGTTCTTCAATGCGATATTGGTTTTGCGGGCGGTCTCAATTTCGGACGTGGTTTCCAATCTGCTGGGGGCATCAGTGGCTCCGGGCAGTCCGCAGTTTTCGAGCCGATCTGGCACGCGGCTGTGGAACTCTTCGCCCATCGCCTCAATGAACCATTCCTGCGTGCCAGCAAAGGCCTTGAGTTCGACCCTCTTTAGCGACGCCGACCTCCTCAACCCGATCGACGCGTCGGGTTAATGTCTCGACAGCAGGATCAGGAGAGGACACCGGTTCGATCCACTGCGACCCGCCCAGGATCACATTGTCTTGTGCGGGCGTGCCGCCTGGCTGGAACTTTCCTGAGTGCATCAATGGCATCCTTCTGATAATCAGACGAAGCGATGGCGGATACTAGTGCCGCATCGACCCGGTCGCGCTATGCAAAGTTCATATCCCGCCATGCGCTTGAGATATGGTTCTAAACTCTTTGCAGGATCAGTGCTGCCAGCCGAACAGTCCTGACCCACAGATGGAGTAAAACGACCGACCTCTCACTTTCGCAGAGGACGAATAGCTCCTGATTGAACCTTCAGGAGCTTGACATCGCGGACTGCAGACGGCAGGCGACACACCCGCGAAGCCTTTTTGTATGCCAGCTTGCTCCTAGTTTCTTAGTTCGCCGCGAATCGCCTCACTTCAACCGCGTCGGAACCAAACGTTGATCCGATGTGATGAGCCATTAATGCCAGACGTGCCCCACTCCACATTGGTTTCCGAAGAGCACCATTAAATCTGCGCCCAATATCTACTGCTGCTGTTAATCAGCCTGGCTGACAGAAAGCTGACGCGGAGGGGTTAGGGCGTTGTTCATGTACATCCACAAAACTTCCTCCAGCGAATTTAGGATTGGGTAATAGTCATTCGCGCTAGTGTGTTCTGGATGTCCATCAGTGTTCGTCTCGCGATCCTTGATCGAACCGGAGCTCGCCGTTCAGCCTGAGTGGTTCATGTAACGGCAAAGCAGTGTGCGACGATAGCTCGACCCCCGAAGTAAATGTAGCGAAATGCATCCATGATGCAGATGCCTTCGATCCGAAGAATCGATTTGCTCAATCAGTTTCTCTTAAGGCAAAGGCTGATCTAATGAAGGTGTAAGGGATATCAATGCGCAGAGAAATCTCAGGTGTATTTTTGGCATCATGGGCTCGCCGACCGGTGTATTTCTGCTCGTCAACAGACCTTCGCCCCCGCTATCACAGGTGTTTGGGTTACATGCTCCTTCGATTAGCCCTCGCACGGAGCGGGTACGAAAACTGCGATCAGTCGCGCGGTACTGCTGTCACCCCGGTCATAGTCCGCGGTGACGTGCTCAATTGGCTGTCCTGCCTTGATAGGAGAATGAAATGCGAACGTTGCTCGTGGATACGGATCTTACCCGCGCGGTCCGAGGCGCGCTCGGTGACGGCGGCTTTGCCGTTGATGTAGTTGGCACGCTGGAACAGGCGTCGAGCGCATTTTTTTCAGCGAGCTATGAAATTCTCCTGCTGGAGTTGGTACTGCCAGATGGCGATGGACTGGATTGGCTGAGGCAGCTAAGGAGCGACGGGTATTCAGTTCCTGCCGTCATTATGAGCAGGCTCGACGATCTCGAGAAACGAATTTCGGTATTCAATAGTGGCGCGGACGATTTTCTCCGTAAACCCGTCTCTACGGATGAGCTCATCGCCAGAATGCGGGCCCTTCTGCGCCGATCGACACAGATCACTTGCCCCATCATTGAATTTGGCAACCTCCACTTCGATCCGATCGGCCGACAGGTGTCGGTTGACGGTCATCCGCTAATGATCGCACGTCGCGAACTATGCATTCTAGAGCATCTGCTTAACCGCGCAGGTCGCATCGTGCCGCGTGCGCGGTTGGAAGATCAACTCTATTCGTTCAACGACGAAGTTTCAGGCAACGCGCTTGAAGCCGGAATCTACCGCTTACGCGGGTATCTCAGTAGGTCAGGTGCCACGTTGCGGATCAGGACCGTGCGCGGCATTGGCTACACTCTTGAATTGACTGACGCGTCATCAGCATAGTCGAATTTGAAGGAAGGACTGCCTTGAAAGCCACTCCAACTGGTCATGCTAGCGCCGATCGATGGCCGACCCCCATCGTCGGTTCAAGGCCAACTGTTCCATACTGGAGCAATCTTCTCTACGCGCTCGTTCTGTTGTCTCCTATGTCCGCCGCTGCCGAAAACAACGGGGATGAAGCGGTGCCTCGTGCCGCTCCCAACAGCATCAACGCCACGCTGAACCTTTCCTCTTCGCTGGGCAAGACAGTTCATTTGCCCGCGCCAGCCGCGACCATCTTTGTGGCCGACCCAACAATTGCTGATTATCAGGCACCCTCCAATAGAACGATCTTCGTCTTTGGCAAGAAATTTGGTCGGACCAGCCTATTCGCTCTGGACGAAAACGGCGAGGCTCTCGCCGAGTTGCATGTTGTAGTAACGCAGCCGATCGCAGATTTGCGTGCCATGTTGCGAGACCAGGTCGGCGACTACCCGATCCACGTCAGCTATACGCCACGCGGCGCAATCCTCAGCGGTACAGCGCCCAATGCCGAAGTCGTTGACATTGCAAAAAGAGTTACTGAGCAATTTCTCGGTGACGGTGCGCCGATCGTCAACAATATCAAGGTCGCCGGCTCTTTGCAGGTTAATCTCAGTGTGCGCGTAGCGGAAGTCTCCCGCAGCGGTCTGAAAGCACTCGGCATCAACTTGTCCGCGTTCGGTCAATTCGGCAATTTCAAGGTGGGTGTGTTAAACAGAGGTGCTGGACTTGGTTCGGCAACTGGTAGCGGCGGTACAGCAGAAATCGGATTCGACAATGATGCTGTCAGCGTCGGCGCGGTTCTCGACGCGCTTGCTAAGGAGCACATAGCTTCCGTCTTGGCCGAGCCGAACCTCACTGCTATGTCGGGTGAAACTGCCAGCTTCCTCGCCGGCGGCGAATTTCCCATTCCTGTCCTGCAGGAAAATGGGCAAACCTCGGTGGAATTTCGCCGCTTCGGCGTCAGTCTTGAATTCGTACCAACTGTTCTCGACAACAACCTAATCAACATTCACGTAAAGCCGGAAGTCAGTGAACTATCGTTACAAGGTGCCGTTCAAGTCAACGGGATCGCCGTGCCGGCAGTTTCCACGCGGCGTGCCGATACAGTCGTCGAGCTCGCGAGCGGGCAGAGCTTCGTGATTGGCGGTCTCATCAGGCGTAACGTCAACAATGATATCAGTGCATTTCCCTGGCTTGGCCGAATACCGATCCTTGGCGCTCTGTTTCGTTCGTCCTCGTTTCAAAAGGAGGAGTCGGAATTAGTTATTTTGGTTACGCCTTACATCGTCAGGCCAGGCTCCAACCCCAACCAAATGAGCGCACCCACGGACCGGATGGCTCCGGCTTTGGGCACTCCGCCGCGAGCCCGCGCTGCTATCAGCACCGACGCGCCAAGCGTCAAGGGCGATCTCGGCTTCATCATCGAATAGTGGTGCCGAATGACGTTGCGGATCATAGCTCACCTGCTCGCTTTGACAGCAAGCTTAGCAGGCTGCACAAGCACTGCACCGATCTATGTCGAGCAACCGACACCGATTTTTGTCCGACAGGAGTCCACCGTCTTGAAGTTGGAGAGCTTTCACGCTTCCGAACAGCAGCGTCTTCTTGCCTTCCTATGGAAGGCCAGTCGCGGCCGGAGGGATGCCCTTCACCTCGTTATCAGCGGGTCGTCCCGGCTCAGCGCAGAGGCGGTCCATCAAGCCAGACAGATGGGCATCGGCGCTTCCAACATCCATTTGCTTGACCAAAATGACCGCGGGCACCTGCGGATAGAGGCCGTTGTCTATCATGCCCTCCCTCCAATCTGCCGGTCGCTTTCCAGCCAGTTACTTAATGACGAATTCTTCGACCAGCCGATCGGCTGTTCGACGAGCCATAATCTGGCAGTAATGATCAACGATCCGCGCGATTTGCTCGGCAATAGATTTGTCAAGCCCAGCGATGGTGATCGGGCGGCCATACCAGTTACCACCTACAGGACCTCGACGGGTAAAGGTGGCTTATGAGGCATGAACGCGACTGTTCTCGATGATCGCTTCATCCGGGTTGGGTGTCCCCTCAACTCACTCAACCCGCATGAGCGGCGCGGCGCTCCCGACTTTGTTTACCGCGGTTGCAGTCACTGAGAATGTGGCGAGATCGGATGGGATCACTTGCCGGTGTGTCAGTCGGCACGGAAATTGTTGAGCCCCTATCGGCGCTTGTGCACAAGCAAGATCGATCGACGCCCAGACAGCCAGTTAGAGGGTCGGTACGTCAGTCTCGCCGATACGAAGCTGAGTCGACGTGTATATAGGTCTGACTGCGTCAATATCTTGGACGCTTGTAACGTTTGGCGCCGGTCAGACGGGGGTGCTAAGAATTCCTGCCCCTTTCAGGGCATACGCTGTGCGCTTCGATCGTGAACGCCTACTCTGCAGGAAAGCCCGCACCCGAGTCCGCAGATCAAATGTCAAAATCCACCGATGGCCTGATGCGAATGACTCCCTCGCCTCGGAATTCGGCAACGTGCCGCATGCCCATCATCAAAAACGTTGTTGTCGGGACCTCTGCGGTTGGCATTAGCCCCGTGGCCCTCAGCATGCTCATCTGGTCTTCTGAGGCCATGTGAGGAGCTAAGAACCAGTGGTCCCACGCACGAACGCCGCTATCCATAACGAAATCAGAAAGTTCAGCCGGCTCGGCCCCTGCGGACGAGGACGGCCAAGCGTGCGATGGCCGGGCTTGCGACGGTCCAGAGTGTGATGGTCCCACCTGCCACGGTCCAGCTTGCGGCCCCGCGGCATCCACGCGCTGCCATATCAAATCCTGATCGTATTCGGGCACCTGCAGCGCGCGAGCATGCGGTTGCTGCTCGCTAGGCTGGGGAGACCTTCCCCTCTCAGCGGTCAGTGGCGCGGGAGAAGCTGTAGCCCGCGTATGCAGGTCCTGCTGCCAATCAAGCAATGACGGATTCGCCCAATCCAAATACTGCGAGTAGGGATGCTTGGTTTCTAAGTCGGTGGCATGCGGCGGTGGGCTTGGGTTCAGTGGGGTGGCGGACGGGGATAGCCCGGCTTGCGACGGTCCAGATCGTGATGGCCCCACTTGCCATGATCCTTCTCGCGGTCCCGCGGCTTCCAGGTGCTGATCCTGGTCGTGTTCGGGCGCGCCCTGTAGCACCCGAGCATGCGGTCGCTGCTCGCTAGGATGGGGAGACCTTTCCCTAGTCCTGGTATACAGGTCATGCTGCCATTCACAAGGTGATGGATAAGGATATGCCGAATCCAAATACTGCGAGTAGGGATGCCTGGTGTCCAAATATGGGGAATCGGCTTCAACCTGCGGCAATAGTGAGTCAGCGGCATGTGGAGGGCTATATTGAAATCCGCTCAGCTGATGCGCAAATGCACTCGCGTTGGCGGGTGGTGGAGAGTCCGGCTGTGGGCTTGCGTTTAGTGGGCTGGTTGAATTGATATCCATCCTGTTTCTCCTTTGAAATATGGAGGCCCCAAGCCTTTCCGATGCGGAGGCGGCATCACCATCTAATCCGCCCTGCAATTGTTAAGAGACATACCTTTCGAGAAGCTGACAATCAGATGGACCGAATGAAGACCGGACTTATGTCCGCTCGAACGTCGCGTCGCTGGCGAAGGCCGTTGACAGATCCAGGATGATAGAGACAACAGCTGTCAACATGGCACGCGCCAAGAGACAATGTTTCAACACGATATTTCTTCTTTAGCGACGTGATTGGCGCGCCTTCAGCCACAGGCCGAGCGCCACGAGAAAAGACAGGCCGTAGAGGCCCGTGACGAGCGGGAAAGCTGCCTTGAGCCCAAACCGTTGCGTGGCGGCGACTCCTGCAATGATCCCGACGACCGAAGCGCCCTGCTGGCAGGTCTGCGCAAGCCCCAGGACCGATCCCTGCCTTTCGCTTCGCGTCGCGGCCGAGACGAGCGACAGGAGAACCGGTGTCGTTCCTCCAAGCAGCGCGCCCCAGGTAAAATAGAGCGCTGCGAACAGCCCTATCGCACGGGTCGAGCCAGCGAGCCCGGTGGCGACGAAGCATCCGCCAGCGATCAGCACGTTACATCCGAGCACAAAAGACGGCTCTCGCCCTTCGAAGGTCCGGGCCCACACCGGCGCTGCGACCACAAAGCCGAGCGCAAGAAGGCCATAGCTCAATCCCGTGATCCAATGCTGAGAGCCGTAGACCTCCGACATATAGAGGGAAAAGGGCACCTGCAGCACCATCCTGCTCGCAAGCAGCAATCCCATCAGAGCAAGTAGTCCGAACACGGACACCCCCGTGGAAGGCGCGCAAGAGACTGTTGTTGCTTTCGCGGTTTTCGTGAGTCCCGCTCCTCCTAGTGGAACCGGCAGGCTTGTCCAGGCGACTGCGGCACAGAATGCGCAGATCACCCCGGCGGTGAGGTTGACGGCCGCAAAAGGCAAGGCGTCGAGGATGAGCCCGCCGAGGAAAGCGCCGCCCAGGGAGCCGACATTCGTCGCCACCTGCAGCCAGGCGAAGAGGCGGGCGCGATCGCGCCCGCCGGTGACCTCAACGCCGTAGGCCTGGGCCGGAGCGATATAGCCAGCGCAGGCCCCCTGCAGAAAGCGCAACGCCAGAATGGTCCAGACATCCTGGGCGAAGGCGACGAGCAGTTGCGTGATCGCCAGGCCCAGCAAGGCCCGGACCATCATCAGGCGATTGCCGTACCGGTCGCCCATACGTCCCCAAAAGGCACTCGTCAGCGACACGCCGAGCATCGGGCAGACGTAGACGCCGATACCCGCGAGGCCAAAGACGCTGTCCGAGGGGCTCAATGCCTTGATCTGAATCGGCCAGAAGGGACCGTTCATCTCCATGGCGCCCATGGAGATGAATTGAAGGCCGAACAGCAGCGCGAAGACCGGTCCGAAACCGCGCAGGACCGCGACTGTCCTGGTCATTCCGCACTCGCCAACGGATTGGGCAATTGGTGCTCGATGCGGTAGTCGCGATAGCGCTCGAGATGCATCCGCAGGACCGAGCGTGCCGGCCAGGGCCGTTCGAGGAAGGCCTGGCGTTCCTCGAGCCAGAACGCATCCGAGAGCATGCGCGGCCGCAACGTCTCGAACGCCTCTTCCGTTTCTTCCCTGAGGACGCGCCAAAGGCTGTCACCCGCAACCGAATATTGCTCGGTCAGGCAAAGGGCGATCTCGTGAAGATGGCAGACAAAGCACGCATTGATGAGGAACGAGCGCACGAGGCTGATATCGTCGTCGAAGGTGGTTGGCAGGATGCCCCCTCGACTGAACGGCTGCAGCTCATAACCGCGTTCGGTGAAGAGCGGTGCAAAACTGCGGCCGTCACCGAAATCGCGGATCAAGAGCTTCCGTGGCAGGCCGCGATCATCGAAAAGAATCGTGCTGTTTTGTTGATGCGCCTCGAATGCAATGCCGTAGAGGAGATACATGGCCAGAGTCGGTCGGACAACGGTGCGAGCATAGAGCCGGAAGAACGCAGCGATCGCCGCTTCGCTCTCGTCGCCGCTTTTTCCGATGAGTTCGCAGATCAGTGGCCGGCCGTCGACAGGGCCAGCGGTCAGAAGCGCGGCGACGGTTACCGGCAGCAAGCCATCTCGACGGGCAAGAGCATCGGCCTTGCGATAGACCACCGAAAGAAAGCGGCCGAGATGCTCGTCGCCGGTTTCGGGATGACGCAGAATCGCCCCAAGCTCTTCAGTAAGGATCTCCAGCCTGCACCTGAGGTCATCCTCCTCCGACACAATGTCGGAAATCAGCGTGCTGAGGCGCGGTCCCATATGGATCGACTTCGCCTGCAGCGTCCGCTGCTCGCTCGTCATCCAGATCGCAACCGGCAGTTTGATGAAGGGTCTTGGCGCCTCGGTCGTCGGCAGCATCGTGCGAAACGACATGGACGGCAACGTCACGATCTCCGGGCCGTCAGGATCGAAAATGCCGGCTTCGATCTCTGCCGCGAATTCGCGGCGCACGAAGTGCTCCAGATGCCAGGCGTGGACGGGCAGAGGCAGCCAGTCCTCGGGTGACTGGCCCCGCGCTTTCAGGCCCTCCGCCCAATCGCGCGAGAGGTCCGGGAAGTTCTCAGCGAACCATTCCGAATAGCTTCCGACGTGCGGCATCTTCTCGACGTAGGCCCAGCTGCTGCGGAGCGCCGCAATGCGCAGGGGCACGCGCGCGCCGAACTCGGGGGACAGTGCGGCGACCTCCTCCGCCGCCAGGCCGGGCTTGGCCTTCCAGGTCGGATAGAACGGGTGGCCTTCGAGCGCGCCCCATTGGTCGAGGGTCATCGCGGCCAAATGCGTCGGCAAGCTTCTTTCGAGATAGGCAAGGAAGCCGGGCGCACCGGCTTCGGCGATTTCCTGGCGCAGCCTGGCGCTCCAGCGCCCGCGCTCGCGGCGCGCCAGCATGTCGTTGCGCATGCTGTTGTCCACGTCGCGCAGCAGATGCTCCAGTCCGTCAGAAGCGGGCGTGATCGCGAGAGAGGAGGCAACCTCCCGCATCAGGGCGGCCGGATCATCGATCCGCTGCCGTGCCCCGGTGCCGTCCAGCACTTCGATCTGTCCGCGGTTCCGCAAGGTTCCGGCGGGCGCGAGGCTGAGATCGGTGAAGTGCAGCATGCGCTGCGAGGGCCAGAGGGGGAACCAGGCCTGGCGGCCTTCGCGTGCCCACAGCAAGGCGTTCGGCGCGAGCAGGCGCTCGGCGAACAGGCAGCGCACCAGCCGGTTGATCGCGTTGCGCGATGCCTGCGTCAAAAGCGCAAGATCCTCGTTCTCGACGGGATTCGTCACGGAGGGCGTCTTCTCGTCCATCAGGCGGCCTCCGGCCAGTCGGCTGGGACATAGTCTGGTGTACCCGCAGCCAATTTGCCGTGGTAGTCGCACGCCCAGCGATAGATCTTGGCGATCGCCGGTACCGTCGCCTCGAGCCGTTCTGCCATCGTGACGAGCAGCGCCTGTCCGAAAGCGATATCCTCGTGGAAGGCGCGGCTTCCGCGATCGATGACGAGCCCCGGGCCATGTGGATTGGGAACGAGGGGGGCAGGAATGCCCGCATAGGCGCGATTTGTGCGTAGAAGCGTGTACATGGTTCGGTCATCCCCAATCTGGTCGCCATAGGCCTCGATCAGTTCCTGCTGAAGCGGCTTCACTGAGCTGAGATCAATGCCGAGACGTGCCTCGCTCGCCCGGCGGATCGCTTGGTTTTCCGCATCGCAAGCTTCCAGGAGCTCGGCGCCTGCTTGTGGGCAGTCGCTCCACCAGCACAGGGCTTCGTCGAACGGTCTTTTTTCCCACGGTGCGCCGGGGCCGATGAGCGCGTAGAGCACGGCCGGGTGCATCAGCGCGTTGCCCGGCGTCAGCGTGATTTCGAGATAGTCCTTGAGCAGGTTGACGGGCGCCTCGTAGATGTGATTCAACATCGCCATCAGTGCGGCGGCGCTCGCAGCGCTTTCCCGGCGATGCAGGGCAACGAAGAGCTCTGCCTTGGCGCCGCCCATCCGCACGCGCTGGCCTGCAATCAGATCATAGGCGATATGGGGCACGTCCTTCATGCCCCAGATCACCACATTGTCACGCCCCGAAAGCACCTTTGCCGCGAGCCAGTCGAAGCCGCAAAAGCCGGGAATCGCGCCGATATAGACGCTCTTATCCGTCGGCAAATACGGCGCTATACGATGCAAGAGCGCGGATCTTGCCTGGGCGGGTTGCGTTATGAGGACCATGTCAGCGTTGTCGAGCGCCGCGCTCGGGTCGGTTCCGATGTAGTCGGGCCTAGCACTCAGGGTGCGACCGTCTCGCGTCACCGCTTGCCAGAGACCGTCCCCGCTCGCCCATCGCGCGGCCACGGTGGCGGACGTGGTCAGGACCGAAACATCGATGCCCGGGTTCTGCTTGAAAAGGACCGCATTCAAATGTCCGGTGCGGCCAGCGCCGCAAATGGTCACCTTCATGCTGCCCGCGCCTTTCCGAATAGCCAGCCATCCAACTGGGCAGCGATTGCCGGGTCGAGCAGGCGGCGCTTCGCCATCCATTCCTCATCGAAAATCGTGCCAAGATATTTCTCGCCGCCATCGGCAACCGTCGTGACGACGGTGCCGGTGAGCTTGCCGGCGCCAATGAACTCCAGCGCCTTGTAGATGGCGCCGCCGGTCGAGCCGCCAACGAGCAGTCCCTTGCGGCGGGCGATGTAGCGCGCCGTCTCGAAGGCTTGCGTATCGGTCACCTGCACGCCTTCGTCGATGCAGCCATAGTCCAGCACCTTGCCGACCTCATCGCCGGCGGGCGTGCCCGTTCCTGACTGGTAATAGGGGTGCCCCGGCTTGCCGAAAACGATCGAGCCGGCCGGCTCCACGGCAATAGTGCGTACGGCCGGATTGTTACGCTTCAGACGCTGGGAGATTCCGGTCATCGAGCCGCCGGTCCCGACGCAGCCGACAAAGGCGTCGATGCCGTCGGGAAGCTGGGCAACCAGTTCGTCCACGAGGCCGGTATAGCCTTCCGGATTTGCCGGGTTGTCGGACTGGTTCATGAACAGCGCGCCCGGAAGCTGCGCGCCGAGTTGCGCTGCGAGGCGCTGGCGCTCGACGACTGCGACCTCGTCTTCGCGAAAGTCGCCTTCGACATAGCGGATCTCAGCCCCTAGCGCCCGCATCATGCGGATCTTGTCGGGCGCTGCATGGTGGTCCACCACGGCAATGAAGCGCAGCCCGAATTCCAGCGCTGCGAGCGCCAGCCCCGTGCCAGTATTTCCCGACGATGATTCAACGATCGTGCCGCCCGGAGGGAGGCGCCCATCCTGAAGGGCCGCAATCACCATGCTGCGAGCCATACGATCCTTCATCGAGCCGCCGGGATTGTTCTTCTCGATCTTCAGAACCAAGGTGGCGTTGCGGCCCGGCACGTCGATCGACATGACCGGCGTCTGGCCGATCAATTGTGTTACGGTCGTGTGCAGCATCTAAACCTCTCCAATTGTGTCGGGAACGAGATTGGGCCGCCCTTCGGCGTCTTCGATGACGCAGAAGCGAGCGGGCATGGGATGGCGATGGAACTCGTTTTCGAGGAGGTCCATCTGGTAGCCGCCGGTGTTGGCGTATACGAGCAGGTCGCCAGCGCGCGGCGCGGTCGGGAACGTCAGCCACCGGTTGCTGATGACGTCCTCGTCGAGGCAGCTATGGCCGGCCAGATAGGCGCGGACCGGCGGCAATTGAACGGTCGCCTTGGTGGCAGGCACGAGAATAGGGTCGATCAGGAATTCGGAGGCGAACCAAGTTTCGCAGGCGCTGAAGCTGCTACCTTCGACAAAGATGACGTGCGAATCCGGACCGAGCGCCTTCACCCGCGAGATTCGAAAGACAGTGATCGCCGCCTGGTCGGCCAGCGCGCGGCCGGGCTCCATCGCCAGCGTGAGACCCTCACGCGCCAGGTAGCCGGCTACGCTTCGGCCCTGGTTCATCTCCGCCTCCAAGAGCCGGTGCAGCCAGTCGGCTGCTGAAAGAGTGCTGCCATAGGGATAGAAAGAGTCCGGTATTTTCCCGGTGCGGTAGTCCTCGGGCGCCTGCGCCGCGAGATGCGCTTTGTACCTGGCTCGGTCGACATATTGGATAGGCAGGCCACCGCCAATATCGATCATGCCCGGAAAAAATCCCATCCGCCTGGCTTCGGCAATGAGGTCGGCGGCCTCTCTGAGCGCTGCCACACGGGTCTCCCGGCGATAGCCGCTGAGGTGGAAATGCAGCCCGTCGAAACGCACCCTGCCTTCACCGGCAAGCCGAGCGAGGCAATGAACGACCGCGTCGGGCGGCATGCCGAAGCGGCTCTTGCTTTGGTCCCTCGGCCGCAAACGCAAGAGGATGGACTGTTGGCCAGCATCTGCCGGCAGACCGTGGATGAGATCCTCCAGTTCTTCCGGCGAGTCCACCGATATCAGCGCGTTGCAATTGATCAGCTCTTGATGAAATGCGCTCGTCTTCGCCGGTCCCGTCGCCACGAGCCTGGCACCATCGGCCCCAAGCCGCCTTGCGTCGCGAAGCTCGTAGAGGCTGGAGACGTCGAGCCCGGCGCCTGCGCTGAGCGCTGCCTGCATGAGCCCGGGCGATTTGTTGGCCTTCGCCCCGTAATAGATCGCATGCTCGAGGCGGCGCTCCGTCAGTACGCCCTTCAAGGCGGCAAGATTCTCCCGCAACGCATCCGGCCAGACCAGATTGAGCGGGGAGCCGTGGCGGGCGGCCCAATCGAAAAGAAGAGGACCGTATTTGGTGAGAAGGTCCGCAGTCGCCGATCGCAGAATCGGTGGCAGCCCATGGCCGATCTTCTGGCAATGCAGCGTCATCACAGCGCCCCCGCGGAAAAGACCGGCGCGATCTCCATCGGAGTGGGACTGCTCAAAAGCTCAAGCGGCACATCGCATGTCGGCAAGCCGTGGGCAAAAACGTGCCGGGTCGTCTTGTAGGGAAACTTGCGGCCGCTGCGCGCCATCGCGAAGATTTCAGCCGGAGTAATGTTCCCACCTGGGCGCCAACTCTCTACCCGCACCGAATCATTGTCGAGGAGAACCACGGGCATCCTGGTGAGCCGGAGGCGATGCGCAACCGTCAACCGGTGATAGTCGTCAATCACGAACAAGGCATCCTTCTCGGCTGTTATTGGCGCGGTCCATGAGCCTGCTTGCAGGATTTGGGCCTTTAGTGCATCGACCCTGTCAGGGTTCACCTCTTCTGTTGGGATCAATTGTGCTGCGGAGAGAAGGCAATGTTCCATGCGGTCCGGCCTCACGCTCGCTCTTTCGCATCGCACATATCTTGATTATCCGCGTTCACGTCTAGTCTCCTGCGCGTTCGCTGCCTCGTCGCTCGCAAATGTGCAAGCGACAGCGGCCGGCGAGGCGCGGTGAGGATACCCACATGGCAAAATGGGGTCATGAACTAGCCGGGAAGGCCGACGGCCTAGGCCGGATGGTCGGCCGCAAGGCGTGCCTTCAGGTCGTTCAGATAGCCTTCTGCATAGTGCTGCGCCATTGAAAGCGGCAGATTAATCCCGGCCGTCGCGGCCTCTTCAATCGCCTTCCTTGCGAGCCCGTTGCGAATAGCCAGCTTGACCCCGGGTCCCGAGACAAGGCCGACTGCTTGTGCTGCGACCCCTATGCCAGCTTCTATCAGCGCCTGCTTCATATTGCCTCCGGTAATCGCTGTACGGAGGAGATTTGCGGCTTGCGCCTCGCATGCAAGCGTCATGGATACGAGATCGGCCACCTGTCCGATTCCCGGAATGAAGCTGAGCACTCCCACGGCCGTTGCAGCCCAGTCAAGCACTTTAGATCCTACCCGCAGCACGGAGTCGACGACATGCATGAGGGCTCCGCCGTTCTTTTTCGGTGACTTGATGTCAGGCTGGTCCGCCAGGCCCATCTTCATGTCTGCGACAGCGTTCTGCGCAGCCTCAGTTTCCGGCACATGGAACTTTGGCTGCTGAACGGTGCGGTTTGCCGTAGTCATATTTGTGTAGAAACGGCCAAAGTCTTCTTTGCTGACGTTGCCAGAATCGACCGTATGTCCGCCACCGAAGTCGAAAAATCCATGATGAGTCTTATAGCCCGTAATCGCATTGTTTAGCAGACCGAACAGAAGAGGATCTGAAAGGAGCTGCGAGGCAGCTTCACGTACTTTCGGATCCAAGCTCTTGTCGTCTGCCATACTCGCCAGCTTGTCGCGTGTGAGATCACCGCTCCCGAAAAATAACTCCTGATGGCTGTTAATTGTCTTGAGCGTGTCCAGCTCGGCTTGTGTGAGGCTCATCGACGAGGAGGCCACTTGCAGGAAGTCCTCTTTGTGGACCTTATCTATATTACCACCGTACAACTGCTTCCATTCTTCCGGATGACTGACGAAGTATTGAGCCGCCGCAATGACCTGGGGTGGACATTTGCCTGTTTTCGCTTCGCCGTCGACGATCTGCTTGAAGTCGGCCAGACTCAGGTTCTTGGGAAGATATTCCGAGTACCGGTAAAGCTCCCGTAGAGCATCGTTCTCGGTCATGACCGATGGCTGGGCATTCTCGGCGCTGTCGGATGGGATGTAGTTCTGCGCGTAGCTTTGCGCTTGGCTTTCCTGAAATGCGGCAACTTGTGGGTGATGTTTGGAAAATTCAGACAAGTCCTTTGCACTGATCTTGCCTCCACAGCGACCATCGCCTTGCGAGCCGATTGCATAAAAAAGTTCGGGATCCTGTAGCAATGCCTCGATTGCCGCTTTCAGATCCGGCGGAGTAGAGGGATCATTGGCTTTAGCCTCCAGCGACTCCCAACTGAGTGGGCACAGATCCTTGTGACGGTTCAGCACTGCGACAATCTGCAACTCAGGCTTAGTCAGCGATCCACCGTTCCAGGTAATTCTCGAGCTTTGTATGGGAGCTGGCGCGACATAATGGTCATCGATCACAACAGCCGACTGCGGGGTCTGATCCATTGATTCGATCGCCGCCCTCATGTGGGGGGGCAGTAGGGCCAAAGGGTCCTTCTGCAAATCCTCCAAGGTCGACTCGGCATCCGGCGGCGGCAGGTCCTCCCGACTGGCTAAAGGACCAATCCTGTCTAGCATGTTAGTGGACAGCATCGCCTCGAAGGACAATACGCTTTGCTGCCCCTGGGCTACCCGAGGCGCGAAAGCTTTGGCGAGCGACGCCTGGGCGAACTGTGCAGGATTAGAGCTGATCATTGGTAAAAGGTTGCTGGCCGACATTGTGCATCCTCAGACGTGATGTTGTCCCTCCACAAGGACCTTCTATAAGGCGCTTGCGCTCACGAAGTGACAATCTTAAAGCCTCAGCTGGAGTAACCGTGCTTTTGATTGCTTCGCTCCATGCTAGCTACAAAGGTCAATTCCGGCACAATGGTCGGCGACATCGTTGGAGCTACCGATTCACATCATGAGCGGTTTAGCTTTCGAGAAACTGACGAGGCTCAGACGAATAACAATCAAGAGGTGACCGCAGTGAGGTTCTAATCCTAAAGTCTGAATTTCATTTCTTGCTCAGCTCAGCCTTCCCGCCATCGTCGTTCTCTGGCAGCATCTCAGAAGTATAAAAGACTTCCGGTCTCCCGCCGCGGACGACCGTGGTGGAGGAGCCCCGAAACAGTACCATCACAGATTCCCTGGCGGGCGTATCGGTTGCGCGAGGCTGCGCCTGCGCCACTGCCAGTAGACCGTTCAACGTCTGCTCGATGAGCGCCATGAAGCGCGGCGGGCCGGACACTAAGACCAGGCCATTTCCCGGCGCGGGTCTCACCGGATAGCGCTCATCAGAGATGTCAAGCTTATCGAGGGCGAGCTTGAAAGCACTAAAGTGAACTGAACTCAACACAAGCATCCGAGTTTGTGCTTCTTTTGCAGCAGACACATAGAGCACAACCCCGTCATAATACCATTGGAGATCGTAGAGATCGGTCAATCGGTCGAGGAACTCGCGCGGTGACAACTCCGGTATACGCCCGCGAATCCGCCCCTTCACCTCTGCGCTGATGTTAACACTGATTTTCAGGTTGTTGCCGAACTCCTGCAACGCGGCAGAGAGATCCTGATCTAGAACCGTATACTTATAGGAGGTCGAGGGGAGTGGCAGGGTGGCCCCGAGAGTTGTGTGGATTCCGGCAAATAGAAAAAGCCCGACACAGAGCAGTCTCCTAAACATATGAAGCGGTGTGAATGGGATCGGCGTTGTCGGCATCTCGTCTTGATAAACCAAATCTGAAAATCTCCCATGCGGTTCAACTCGACTAACATCACTCTTCAATGGGCAAGCGACGCTGCCGGTAGTCAGCGTGTCGTCAGCTCGCCTCGCTAGAGTTCCACGTCAAAGAGTTAAGTAATCGAGTCCTTCTCATGATGCTGCCTGTCACGTCAATCTCTAACAGTCTCCCCAGGGTCGCGTCATCGTCATTCGGCGAGCAGGCTCAGTTTGAGCGTGCTCTGGCACAGGCGGCTGATTCGATGAAAAACGATACTGCTTCAACGCCAGTGAGGACGGCGCCTATTTCTCCGCCGATGGACGTTCACCGCGCGGCGCCAACGAGCCCGCTGGAGGATCGCGTGCTGCAGACGATTTCTTCGATTTGCCCGGATAGTATAGTTGCTGCTGCCGCGCCCAACCATAAGGCGGCCCTTATAAGCGGCGCTCCGCCCGGGCCGTCGCAGAAGCTCCCTGTCGAAGGTGGGGCGGGCACCGAAAGGTTGGGAATCCCGCAAGGGGGGCATGATTTTGACGTGATGGTTGCCGGTCTGCGGGATCTTTATAATGGCGTGACCCAAGTTGCTCTTGTTTCGAAGGGTATCAGCGGCATCACCTCATCCGTAAACAAACTATTAAAGGAAGGGTGAGTTGCGCGCATGTTCGGCTCAGCCCATGGCGACACAACGAGCAGCGACACGTCTGGCCGGCGACCGCTTCGCCTCGTCGTGCTGCCACTTCTCCTGGCTCTGAGCAGTTGCAAGGTCGATCTCTATACCCAGCTGCAAGAGCGCGAGGCGAATGAGATGCTCGCGCTTCTGATGGACAGCGGGGTTGATGCGGTCCGGGTGGCCGGTAAGGATGGCACCAGCACAATCCAGGTCGACGAAAAGTTGCTCGCCTTCTCAATCAAGCTCCTGAATGCCAAGGGGCTGCCGCGCCAATCTTTCAAGAACCTTGGCGAAATATTCCAAGGTTCGGGCCTGATTGCATCACCGACCGAGGAGCGTGCACGTTACGTCTATGCCCTTAGCGAAGAGTTGTCGCATACGATCAGCGATATCGATGGCGTGTTCTCGGCGCGTGTTCATGTGGTACTGCCGCATAACGACCTGCTGCGAGCAGGCGACACACCGTCATCAGCCTCGGTCTTTATCCGCCACGACGCCAAAACGAATCTCCCAGCTCTGCTGCCTAAGATAAAGATGCTCGTCGCCGAAAGCATCGAAGGCTTGGCCTACGACAAGGTAGAAGTGGTTTTGGTGCCGGTGGAAAGGTCCGCACAAGAGCAACGGTCTTTACTGGCGACTGACTTGGCTCAAGCATCTAGGCCTATCCCAGAGCCGCTCCTGGCTGTCGCGGTGGGTGTTTCCGCTGCAGTGTTCGCTGTGACGTGTTACCTCTTGTTCATCGTTCTTGGGCATCGGCGCAGGCAATTAACTGGCGAACTATCTAGAGTCCAGGAGCGCCCCGGTGTTTCCGCTCTCGCGGCTATTCGTAAAAAGATACCGGGGCTAGGGCGTAGGTGAAATTACCAATGCCGATAGCGATACAGACTACCCAACCTGATGTTTCGTTCCAATCGCACTCCGTTTCCAGGAGCGAGCTTGCTGCGTCGACCCATCCGACGCGTCTTGCCGCCCGTCTCGATCCGGAGTTGTCGGCTGCGACAGTGGTGCAGTTGCAGAAGTGTGCGAGGCTTCAGCCACGACTGGCAGAATTGCTGCTTGGCAATGACATGGATTGGAACCGAATCGGATGGGGGCCCGATCTCCTGCGCGGCCATGATCCTCGTCGCGCTGCTCTTCTTGCCGGAAGTATTTGGCATGCCCGTTCGCTTCTGAAAGTCGTTTCTCAGCGTGACCTCGCCCGGCTCGTTGAACGTATTGGCGCTGATGCGCACGCATTTGGCATCCGACATCTGGCGCATGCTATCGCAGACAAATTGATCTCTGATCCGGAAAAACTTGCGTTGCAAATCGAACACGATGGACATGCTTGTCTTGGTGCTTGGCTCAACATAAGGCCAGCGCTTGAGCGGAATCGCGTGCTTCTACGCTTGCCGCTCGGTACAGCCGCGGAGAACCCGGCGCCTGAGCACGATGGTGCCTCAAGCGGGTTGTTTTCGCTCGTGATAGCCCATTTCGAGATGGAGAGCCCGTAATATGACAGCCGACATTTCAGCGGCACCCGTCGCGCCGCAGATGCGCCCATTGGGGCCACTGATACCCGCGAGTGAGCTTAATATCTGGCACAGCGCTGGAGATGCGCTTGCCGCAGCAAAACGGCATCAGCAGCGGGTCCGTACCTGGGCACGCGCCGCTTATCAGAGGGAGCGGGCGCGCGGCTACGCCGAGGGGTTGAATACAGGCGCCGAGGAAATGTCAGGGCTGATTGCACGAGCAGTCACCGAAGTAGCGCAACGAAAGGCAGTTCTGGAAAAGGAATTGCCACAGCTTGTCATAGAGATACTGAGCGATCTTTTAGGTGCTTTCGATCCGGGTGAGCTGTTGGTGAGGGCTGTTCGTCACGCGATTGAGCGCAGATACAACGGCGCGGAAGAAGTTTGCCTTCATGTGTGTCCCACGCAAGTCGATATGCTCGCGCGCGAGTTCGCCGGTTGCGACGGACGGGAGAAGCGGCCGAAGGTTCGAATTGAACCGGATCCTACGTTGTCGCCGCAAGAGTGTGTGCTGTGGAGCGAGTATGGCAACGTCGCTCTTGGACTTGATGCGCAGATGCGCGCGCTGCGCCTTGGCTTCGAGTACCTTTCTGAAGAAGGAGAACTGTGATCACTCCGGTACCACAGCATAATAGCCTTGAGGGGACTCCTCTCGAGCCAGCGATCTCGTCTTTGTGGTCCACGGCAAAGAGAATCGATACGCGCGTCGTGCGAGGACGGATCACGAGGGCTGTTGGTACCCTGATCCATGCCGTCTTGCCAGAGGCTCGGATTGGGGAACTTTGTCTGCTGCAGGATACGCGAACCGGACTGTCGCTCGAAGCAGAGGTAATCGGCTTGTTGGACAATGGCGTGCTGCTCACGCCGATCGGAGGCTTGGCGGGTCTGTCCAGCCGCGCGGAAGTCGTCTCCACTGGACGAATGCGTGAAGTGCCGATCGGCCCCGATTTGCTTGGCCGTGTGATCGACAGCCGCTGCCGTCCACTCGACGGCAAAGGCGAAGTTAAAACCACCGAAGTTCGTCCGCTGCACGGCAGGGCGCCCAATCCAATGACGAGGCGCATGGTTGAGCGGCCATTCCCGCTTGGGGTGCGCGCGCTCGATGGTCTCCTCACATGCGGTGAGGGGCAGCGGATCGGGATTTATGGCGAGCCTGGCGGGGGCAAGTCGACGCTAATATCACAAATCGTAAAAGGTGCCGCCGCCGATGTCGTCATAGTCGCGCTGATAGGCGAGCGTGGCCGCGAAGTACGTGAATTCGTAGAGCGGCATCTTGGGGAGGAAGGCCTCCGCCGTGCGATAGTTGTGGTCGAGACCTCCGATCGCTCGGCAACTGAGCGGGCGCAATGTGCTCCCATGGCGACCGCCCTGGCGGAGTACTTTCGCGAACAAGGGCTGCGTGTCGCTCTCCTGTTGGACTCGCTGACGCGCTTCTGCCGTGCGATGCGCGAGATAGGTCTTGCTGCGGGAGAGCCGCCGACCCGGCGGGGCTTCCCTCCTTCTGTTTTTGCCGCCCTGCCAGGCCTGCTGGAGCGCGCCGGCCTGGGTGAGCGCGGTTCAATCACAGCCTTCTATACTGTGCTTGTCGAAGGTGATGGCACAGGCGATCCGATCGCCGAGGAATCGCGCGGCATTCTCGACGGACATATCGTCCTCTCACGCGCTCTTGCGGCGCGATCCCATTTCCCAGCTATCGACGTGCTGCAGAGTCGCAGCCGAGTTATGGATGCGGTCGTTTCTGAGACGCATCGCAAGGCAGCATCCTTCTTTCGTGATCTCCTCGCGCGCTATGCAGAGTGCGAGTTTCTGATCAACGTCGGCGAATACAAGCAAGGCGGCGACCCCCTAACTGACCGCGCCGTCGCGTCAATTGGTGAGTTGAAAGAGTTTTTGCGCCAGAGCGAAGACGAGGTATCAGATTTTGAGGAGACGGTCGGATGGATGTCGCGTTTGACCTCGTGAATTATGCTTACGCTTCAAGGCTACGGCTTTTAAAGGAAATGCAAGAGCGCGACGCCCGTAGGAAGCTGTCGAAGAAGGAAGCTCAGCACCACATGGCCATCGTAGCCGCACAGAATGCCTCTCGGGAGCTTGAAATCGCACAGCAACAGCGTGCTGGAAAGGAAGCTCAACTCTACCAAGAACTGACATCGCTGAACACCTTGTCTAGCGCCGCACTCGACCATCACCACCTTCATATAGAGCGGCTTGCGGCTGAGATCACTATCCGAGGCCAGGTACTTGACGACGCGCGCATCGCTCAAGAGCAGGCCGAGACAGCGGCGTCTGAGACAAAGGCCCTGTGGGTGAAGCGTTCGGAAGCACGGCACAAATGGCAACAGATCCAGGACGACCTCCGGCGCGCCGTCGATATTCTTTCTGAAGCCGCAGGTGAGATAGAGGCCGACGACGAGATATTGCTGCGGTATGGGAGGGGTTCGCTCGACCAGAGGTCACGCAACGAGTTCCGGTAACTGCAAGTTTCTGATTGACCGCACGTGCAGCTAAGATCCGCTTTGATGACTGGCGTGGCCAGACGCACCATATTCGAACCAGCGCTGACACTGTCCCCCGAGGTCGTCGCGTGGATCAACGACATAGCGGCTTCACGCGGGCCGTTTCAGAGCCGTGTCGGCGACAAACCACTTTCGGTGTCGATGGAAGGACTTGTTTGGCAACACGAGTCTTCTGCCATTCCGATGTTTGACTGCGTTTGGGATTTGGGAGGTGAAACGGTCGTCTTGTCGCTCTCTCGGCCGCTTGTAGAGGCGCTCGTCTCGACAGTGCAGAGCGGGCTTGCTTTTCCTACCGAGCCAACTGCATCGCTCATTCTCGAACTTGCGCTCGAGCCGCTCATCGCTCGACTGGAGGATAAGACGAACCGGACCTTGCATCTCCTTCGCGTGGGTAAAGCCATAACATTGGCTCCTTATGTGGAACTGGAGATCGTCATCGGCCCGGTCAGTGGCAAGGGTCGCCTGTTCCTCTTCTCGCCTCTTGATGGCTTGGTGCCGTTTGCGTTCCGCGCGCTGGCCGAACTGCTTGCCCAGTTGCCGCGGCAACCGCGCGAGCTTTCCCCAGAGCTTCCGGTGATAATTGCAGGTGAGATCGGCACGCTTCGAGCTTCGGCGGCGCTCCTTCGAAAAGCATCCGTCGGTGATGCTCTGTTGCCAGACATATCGCCGTTCGGCCGTGGCCAAATCGCTCTGTCTGTGGGTCAGTTATGGACCAGGGCAGACCTTGAGGGCGACCACCTAGTCCTGCGGGGACCCTTCCGCCCGCAATCACGCCCCTTGGAGTGTGCGCATATGACAGAAATCGAATCGCAACTAAGGCCGTCGGATGCCGATCTCGATGACATCGAGATCGTGCTTGTCTTTGAATGCGGCCGCTGGCCCATCTCGTTGGGCGAATTGAGGAGTGCCGGCGATGGGCATGTTTTTGAACTTGGGCGGCCAATCGATGGCCTTGTAGACATAGTTGCCAATGGTCGGTGTATCGGACGTGGCGACATCGTGCGCATCGGAGATGATCTGGGCATCAGACTCCGTGGAAGGTTGGCATGCAATGACTGAAATGCAGCCGGCAATTCTGGCCCTTCTTGCGATAACCGCGGCACTCGGCTTGCTGGTGTTAGCGGTCGTCACAACCACGGCATTTGTAAAAGTATCTGTTGTTCTATTCCTCGTCCGCAACGCACTCGGGACCCAGACGATACCACCTAACATAGTGCTGTACGCAGCCGCACTTATCCTCACCATGTTCGTTAGCGCACCCGTTGCTGAGCAGACCTATGATCGGATAACAGATCCGAGACTCCGTTATCAATCGCTCGACGACTGGGCTGAAGCCGCCAAAGCAGGAAGTCAGCCCTTGCTTGAACATCTCAAGAAGTTCACAAACGAAGAGCAGCGGCGATTTTTCCTCTCCTCGACGGAAAAGGTCTGGCCTGAGGAAATGCGCGCTGGAGTTACAGCAGATGATTTCGCCATTCTTGTACCATCTTTTCTGATATCAGAACTAAAGCGCGCGTTCGAAATCGGCTTCCTCCTTTATCTACCCTTTATCGTCATTGATCTTATCGTCACGACGATATTGATGGCCATGGGGATGTCGATGGTATCCCCGACGATTATAGCTGTCCCGTTCAAACTATTCTTGTTCGTCGCTATTGATGGCTGGTCAAGATTGATGCACGGACTTGTGCTCAGTTATACGATGCCGGGAGCTTTATGATGACCGGATCCAGTATTGTTAGTCTAATGAGCCAATCATTGGTGGTTTTCATGATCTGGATTCTGCCCCCGCTCATTGCATCGGTGATTGTTGGCCTAACCATTGGCATCATCCAGGCAGCAACGCAGATCCAGGATGAAAGCCTGCCACTCACTGTGAAGCTCCTGGTCGTTGTCGCGGTGATTGGCCTGTTTGCGCCTGTGCTGAGCGCTCCGCTCATCGAGCTCGCGGACCAGATCTTTACCGAGTTTCCAGCAATGACACTCGGCTATTAGTCTGCGCTATGTATTTGTCACCTGCCGAGATTCAGATCTTGCTCCATGCGGCTATCGAACTCGTTGCGGCAGCCGGTCTTGGAGCGGCCCGCGCGCTGGGCATAATGCTGATCCTTCCTGTATTTACACGATCTCAAATTGGCGGGCTGATCCGCGGCTGCCTGGCTATCGCCTTCGGACTACCCTGCTTGGCACACGTCAGCGACGGATTGCAGGCGCCGGATCCGGAAACAAGTCTGATCCAGATACCCCTTCTCGGACTAAAGGAAGTGTTTGTCGGCGTGCTACTTGGCACTTTTCTCGGAATTCCTTTATGGGGCCTTCAGGCGGCGGGTGAGTTTATCGACAACCAGCGCGGCATCACCAGCCCGTCTACTCAGGCCGACCCAGCAACGAACAGTCAGGCTTCCGCTATGGGAGTATTTCTCGGAATCACTGCAATTACGATCTTCGTCGCAGCGGGAGGCGTGGAAGCTGTGCTGAGCGCCCTCTATGGTAGCTACTCAATCTGGCCCGTATATCGGTTTCAGCCAACATTGAGTACCCAAGGCGCAGTGGAGTTATTCGGGCTCCTCGACCACATCATGCGCACGACATTATTAGTCTCGGGGCCTGTAGTGTTCTTTTTGGGACTGATTGATATATCAATGATGATGCTACGTCGCTTTGCGCCACAATTCAAATCTGGCCAGCTCTCCCCGCCGATCAAGAATATCGTCTTTCCGATCATCATGGTTACCTACGCTACCTATTTGCTCGAGGGCATTAAACTTGAGATCACGCAAGCGGACGGCACGCTTGGGTGGCTCGACAAGTTGCTGAAATGAGCGATACGAGCGAAGAGAAGTCACACGGCGCTACCCCTAAGAAGCTGAGCGACGCGCGCAAAAGAGGTCAAATACCGCGTAGCTCGGATTTCGTCCGCGCGGCCGCCACTTGCGCTGGGCTTGGCTACTTATGGCTAAGAGGTAGCGTTATCGAAGATAAATGCAGGGAAGCGCTACTATTAACCGACAAGCTGCAAAACCTGCCTTTCAATCTCGCGGTCCGGCAGGCGCTGGTTCTGCTAGTCGAACTCACCCTGGCAACCGTTGGCCCGCTGCTCTCAGCTCTTTTTGGCGCGGTAATCTTGGCTGCATTACTGGCCAATAGAGGATTTGTATTCTCTCTCGAGCCAATGAAGCCCAACTTCGATAAAATCAATCCTTTTCAATGGCTGAAGCGCTTGGGGTCGGCGCGTTCGGCAGTCGAGGTTGGCAAAACGCTGTTCAAGGTGTTGGTTCTCGGCGGGACCTTTTCCCTCTTCTTTCTCGGTTTATGGAAGACGATGGTCTATCTGCCGGTCTGCGGAATGGGGTGTTTCGGCGTCGTCTTTACCGGAGCGAAACAGCTGATCGGAATTGGCGCCGGCGCACTTCTGATCGGCGGACTGATCGATCTGCTGTTGCAGCGTGCGCTATTTCTGCGCGAAATGCGCATGACGAAGACGGAAATAAAGCGCGAGTTGAAGGAACAGCAAGGAACGCCAGAATTGAAGGGTGAACGGCGTCGCATTCGCAACGAGATGGCTAGCGAGCCTCCGCTTGGTGTGCATCGCGCCACGTTAGTCTACAGAGGAACTGCGGTGCTGATCGGTCTGCGTTACGTTCGTGGTGAGACCGGAGTTCCGATCTTAGTTTGCCGCGCCGAGGGCGAGGCCGCTTCAGATATGTTTCGCGAGGCGCAGAATCTGCGTCTCAAGATTGTCGATGATCATGTCCTAGCGCACCAACTCATGAGCACAACGAAACTGGGCACCGCCATCCCCATGCAATATTTCGAGCCCATCGCGAGAGCACTCTTGGCCGCAGGTTTGGCCTGAGCATCCCTGAATTCGGAAAAGAACTTTGAAGACATTGACTTCCGGGCGTGATTCCTTTGGCTTTAAGTCGGGACGCAATGGATGGCCCAGGAAGAAACAGTGCTGCCGCAAGCACATCGCACGGCGGGATCATCTGGCAATCGGTTTCTGCGAATGGCGGCAAACGTGGCTCGCGCTTGTCGTTCAGGTTTGGCATGTCCGCCGGTGGCGACACGTTGTTTCAAATGGTAGTTGTGGCTGAGAATCGATAGAGGTGCCGCACGTGTTGGGGTCGGACGTAACGGCGGCCGCAGGGACGCTGGTCCGGCGCCCCCGCCATATCCGTGCGTGCAGAGTTCCCGCGTCATGACCCGTGCCCGGGCTAAAGCAACAGGGTCGTAGATTTCGAATGACAACACGTCTGTGGCGGACATTGCTCGTCGCCACGAGATCGATCGGTCATTTTTTCTACAGATGGCGTCAAATGCTGCGAACCTCTGCGATAACGTCGACGCTTCAGCAAATTGGAAACGCGGCGGCGCAAACAGTTGGCTTAAGCCCAAACTTCCACGACACGTCCGTTCCAGCCAGATCTGCCACCCAAGCCGATAATGGTTCAATGGTTCCGAGCTCCGGCCGTCCGCGCAAGCAGCAACAGAGCCAGTGAACCCGAGTATCGGCA
Source organism: Sinorhizobium fredii NGR234 (assembly GCF_000018545.1). NCBI lineage: Bacteria > Pseudomonadati > Pseudomonadota > Alphaproteobacteria > Hyphomicrobiales > Rhizobiaceae > Ensifer > Ensifer fredii. The sequence continues at coordinate 75,156 of NC_000914.2, read as the reverse complement.
AATAGCGGCAGAAAGCTTTTTGTCCGCGCTGAAAGTCCCACTAGTCAGCTGAACGTCAGTTGTGCGCGTCTATCATCTTGACCCGTTTTCCCTACCAGTCGCTCTCAGTGCAAAAAAATAGGAGTACAAGATCACCATGTACGGTCGAATTGATAGCTCGTCCGATTTCCATTACACGCAGAGTGCCAGCAAGCAAATGGATGCAGAAACCCAAGAGTTCGCGGACACGTTTGCCCGAATGCACTTAGACAGGTCCAACGGCGGTTCATCGTCGGCGGCCAGATATACCCTCGATCACGAACCTCCGGTGGTGCCGATTGATCTCGAGACTTTCAGGAGGGAGATCAGGAAATTTCATGGCAAAGAAATCACTGACATCGCCAACAATCCACAGGAATATTCAGACTTCGTGTCCGCAAAAGCCAGACGCACTGCGGACGTTGCTCAGCAATACGGCATTCGTCGGGATTCTGAGAACGCTCGATATTTCAGTTACCAGTTGGGAAACCAGTGTGTTGGACTGATGAGAACGGAAGGTGGGTTCAGCATGGAAGAAGAGTTCGAATCCAAAAGTTGGAGAGACCAATTTCCTGGTCACCAAGAGATTACCTCCACCGTGGATCTTCAAGTCGCCCATCCTCTCGTTGAGAATGCAGGCGATATTCTGCTCGAGCACCAACTTCGGAGGGACGGCGAACGACCGTTGCTGAACTGGCGCGCGGAAAACCCAGAGGCGAAAGCCCGTGCAGCGATGATGGGGTTTGTTGAAGTGGATGATTGCGACATGGTCCTTGACCCCAAACAGCATCCCGACAAATGGACGCAGACCAGTGCCGCTGAATGGCGGCGTAAAGACAAACCGCCGCTCTATCTCCGCAAATTTGAGGATGCCGAAACCGCACAGTGTTCAACCAGCTGCTCTTACGAGACTTACGAAGATGACTTCATGTGACCGGATTCTCGCCAGATTTGGTCGCGACGGCCGGCCCCATCTGCCAAGACCGGCCCTCATGTCACGGACAGGGAACGAAAGAGCGTTACAAACTGCCACGCGCTAACGAGCGATACCCATTCGGTGTTTAGGCGCAAAGGGGCTTGAACGCAGGGTTTCTTTGAGACCATCGTAGTAGTTCGTTCGGGGTTTTGCACCCGAGTCCCGTAAAACACCTCGAGGCCGTTCTTTACATTGAGGCCGGAGCGTCTTTGATGCCCGGCCTCTTTTGCCATCGGGTGGCTCCGACACCGCAATGGCGATACGCAAAGCAGTTGGTCTCGCCGGCCCGAAGTTTCGTGTAAAGCAAGCCTTTGCGCATTCGAGGCTTCATCGAACCTGAGAGAGCTTCACGCTCGCGCAAAATGCCGAATTTCTCGCCCTGCTGGTCCAACTGCACACGTTAGCGTTTTTTTGTCCTGGAGCCGACCGGCTTTTCGAACAGGTTGTCGCTTGCTGTCGGCTGCCCGTTGTATGCTATGTCACTCAAGTGCATCGGACTGAGCGCCGCCTCGGCCTGCCGGAGTTCCAGGGAGTCCAGATCGTGCAGCACGTTTATATGCAATAGCGCTTCTTTTTTTGACAATTGTCAGCTTTTCGAAAGCTGGAGCTCATAAGTAGATGTTATCTACAATTCGCCGCTAAGGCAGGAGTAGCTGATGGTCGGAGTGATTGGAAGTGGAGTTGGCTCCATCGGCGTTTCCCTGGCCCGCAAAGGGGGGCATGGACATTCGACTGGACAGCCGCCGCGCGATTCAGGCGGGCCCTCTGGTCACAACAGGCCGGATCGCGGGAGCGGCGTTACGGATGGCCCGACCATTTCTGGGGATCGCTCGCAGGCTGCAATTCAAAGCGAAGCCTTCGAACTAGCTCTTCGATCGGTTGCGCTACAACTTATGAACGATGCCATGGCTGATGCCGACGAAGCTATGGCAGAAACTGAAGAGGATGCCTGACGCTGGGTGGCCCCCGTCAGGAGGTGCGTGCCGTTAGTGACGGCACAATTGTAACAGAAAGGGAAATGACATGTCTAAAATAGGTACTCTCACGAGTGCAGTTGGAGCTGGCGCCGCGGCTGGCCAGAACGTAGCGGCCAAAGGTGCTGGGGCTGCGGCCTTCCAGGCCCAAATCGCAGAACTGGCAGCGGTGAGCGCAGAGGCTACGGCTAGGAGTATGCTACTGCGCACTGTTACGACCGAGCTCCAGACAACCAAGAAGGCGGCGGATGAACGCGTACAGTGATGCGGATGGGGCTCTAGGCACTGCGTAGCACAATTGGCACGAAGTGGAGCCGAGATGAGCCGCATGCCACTCGCCGTGCGGCTTCTCTTTTGTCTGGATATCGTCAGTGAACGACGCCATTTCGCTTCAATTCAAAGTTATCTCAGGGCTCTATTGTGAACTGACTGGTACGACGGCTCTAGAAACGAGCTTGATCGGTAGCGGCCTCGACGCCGACATAGTGTTCGTCGAGCAGGGCCTCGCGCCGCATCATTTTCGCGTCACTCTTCTGGGCAAAACACTTGAGGTCGAGGCGCTTGCTGCCGGTCTCAGCATAGAGGGAAACGGGAATATTGCCGCAGGCGAGCGGGTTGTCGCGCCCCTTCCTGTCGTCATTCATGCAGGCGCGATGTCCATTCTCTGGTCAGTGCAGGATGCAGCGTCGTCTGGTTCGATCGGTAAACCACGCCTCTCGATATCTGTGCTCGCCTTGGTGTTGCTCGGTTCTCTCGGGATCGGCGTGCTCTCGGCCATTTTCTCTTACTACGACAACGCTGTTGTATCGAACGCCGATTTATCTGGTGAGGCCCGGGAACCCAAGCTGCCTGATAATCGCACTGATGATGAGACTGCATTCACAGCCGCTAAAGCCCTGCAACAGGAAGTCGACAGAGCCGGTCTGTCCAACATTAAGATCAGCGCCGCTGAGGGTGTTGTGACAGTCGAAGGCACGGTCACGTCTGCTTCGGCCATCAGTTGGCATAAAGTGCAGCAGTGGTTCGATCATCGGACGAGGGGCGCTCTAGCGCTGTTGAATGGAGTGATTATCGACGATGAGAAGGCGCCATCCGCAATCGCAGTCGAAGCTGTCTGGCGTGGGTCGCTTCCGTATCTTGTCATCAAAGGAGAGAAATATTTCGTCGGCGCTCTTTTGGATGATGGTTGGATGGTCGAACGGATCGAGGACGGTCGTGTAATGCTAAGCCGAAATGGCCGCCTTGCTGCTGTCCCGTATTAAAGTATTCCAGCGCAGGGCTGACGATCTTGGACAGACTTGATGACCGGTCAACTTCGCACTTGCCTTTGAATCTTATGCGCAGCCATCCGCCGCAGGGGTCGGCCTCACGGACGACGCGCCTGCGGTCTTAGAGCTACGTTGCACCTGTGTAGCAGCAGAGTGGTTCAGAAACGATCGTGAAGGGACCTCATGGCCAACGCCCTGCGTAGATTCACCGAGTATGCGCCGGCCAATCCGGACTTGATGGTCGCGTTGATGCTGCTTCTGGCCGTCAGCATGATGGTCATGCCAATACCGGTCATGGCGGTCGATGCGCTGATAGGCTTCAACATGGGTTTGGCTGTACTGCTGCTGATGGCGGCCCTGTATGTCAGCACGCCACTTGATTTTTCCTCTTTGCCCGGCGTCATTTTGCTTTCCACGGTATTCCGTCTGGCGCTCACCGTCGCGACGACGCGACTAATTCTGGCCGAGGGCGAGGCAGGCAGCATCATCCACACGTTCGGCAGTTTTGTGATCTCAGGCAATATTGTCGTGGGTTTCGTTATATTTCTGGTAGTGACCATGGTGCAGTTCATGGTTCTCGCGAAAGGCGCCGAACGCGTGGCAGAAGTGGCGGCGCGCTTCACCCTCGATGCTTTGCCAGGCAAGCAAATGGCGATCGACGCAGAGTTGCGGAACGGTCACATCGATGCCGACGAATCCCGCAGGCGGCGCGCCGCATTAGAAAAAGAAAGCAAACTTTATGGGGCGATGGACGGCGCGATGAAGTTTGTGAAGGGTGATTCCATCGCCGGGCTAGTGGTTATCTGCATCAACATGCTGGGTGGAATTTCCATCGGCCTGCTCTCGAAGGGCATGTCGTTCGCCCAGGTGCTGCATCACTACACTCTGCTGACGATAGGTGATGCGTTAATCTCGCAGATTCCCGCCCTGCTGCTCTCAATTACAGCGGCAACCATGGTTACTCGTGTAACTGGGGCTTCGAAACTCAACCTCGGTGAGGACATAGCCAATCAACTCACCGCCAGTACACGAGCATTGCGGTTGGCGGCCTGCGTCCTGGTGGCCATGGGCTTCGTTCCTGGTTTCCCTCTGCCTGTCTTTTTTATGTTGGCCGCAGTCTTCGCGGCGGCAAGCTTCGTCAAAGGTGACGTCCTAGATGCCGACAAAGTCGATGCTACAACTGTAACTCCGGCGGAGTCTCAAACGCCAAACGTGGCTGCGCAGCCAAATCCCATTGGCGTCTTCCTCGCGCCGAGCCTTACGAATGCGATCGACCAGGTCGAATTGCGGCAGCACATTGCGCGTATTTCCCAACTAGTCTCGGCCGATCTCGGCATTATCGTTCCTCCGATCCCAGTCGATGTCGACCAGCAGCTGCCCGAGTCGCAATTCAGGATAGATGTCGAAGGCGTGCCAGTCGAACAGGATTTGATTAATCCGGCGCAGCTGTCCCTCGCAGACGATCTGAAGAAGATTGAGTCAAGCGGCATCCCTTTTCGGCATGATCCTGAAACCCACAGAATTTGGGTTGAACAAAGCCACGAGCCGGCGCTCAAAGCCGCCGGTATCCGGCATCATAGTCCCAGCGAACTCCTTGCGATGCGTGTCCATGCGACGTTGACTTGCCATGCGCCGCGCTTGGTGGGTATCCAAGAGACCCGCCAACTACTGGGCCGGATGGAGCAGGAATACTCTGATCTGGTGAAGGAGGTGCTGCGTACCACGCCGATCCCCCGGATTGCAGATGTGCTGCGCCGCCTCTTGGGCGAAGGTATACCAATCCGAAATACCCGGCTCGTCTTGGAGGCATTGGCCGAATGGAGCGAACGTGAGCAAAACGTCGCCCTGCTCACGGAACACGTTCGTTCTGGAATGAAGCGGCAGATCTGTCACCGCTATGGCAGACACGGTGTCCTACCTGCCTTCGTCATGGAACGTGAGACTGAGGATGTGGTGCGCTGCGCGGTTCGGGAAACGGCTGCAGGCCCCTACCTCGCACTAGAGGATCGGCAAAGCGAGGCGCTGCTGTCACAGATGCGGCAGGTCTTTTCGAGCACGGCACCGGGCCAGACGCGCCCGATCGTCTTAACTTCAATGGATGTCCGACGCTTCGTCCGCGGTTTTCTTACCCGAAACGGTATCGAGCTTGCCGTACTGTCTTATCAGGACCTCGCCTCCGATTTTAAAATTCAACCCGTCGGATCCATCAGGCTCCCGCCCAGTAATGGAACGTCAGGGGAACCTCGCAGTATCCGCCCTTCTGCCACTACTGGATGATAGGTGAGAACCAAACATGAATTCACATGAGAATAGAGTCGCCGCGCCGTTGCTTTCATTTCGTTTGAGCTTAGTTCTCTTCGCAGTACTCTCCGTTCTGCCTCTCGGCGGTTGTGCTAGGTGGGATAACCCCGTTCTTTCAGTGAAGGAGACGTCAGCCGCACAATTGCTCGGCGCCAACCAAATCAATGCGGCTACGCGCCAACGCATTTTGCGCGCCGTCGGTGAGGACGCTCAAGAGCGGGCTTTGCGGGATGATCTGAAGCAGCATCCAGGCAATGTCGATGCGGCAATCCGTCTTACAAAAGCATTGGTGGCGCAGAAACGTCCGCATGAGGCGCTTCAGGTTTTAGACAACGTCTTGGTCGTGACCCCAGACAATTTGCGTGCATTGAATGCGAAGGCAGTCATCTTGGACATTGAGGGGCGGCATGACGCGGCACAAGAGCTGTACCGGCAAGCTCTCGAAACCAACCCAGAGAATCAGATGTTGCACCATAACCTCCATCTGTCTCTTGCGTTTGAAGGGAAGTCCGAACAGAGGACTTTGCCACAATCGCGATAACGTTGCTGTGATGAATTCACCTTTGAGAAGCAGACGCAGCACGTCGTGCGTGCCTGGGGACGAGGCAGGCCCTATAGCAATTGAGCGCTGAACACGACATTAAAGGGACGGAACTGAGCGGCTAATCCTATTTTCTGACAGCGGCTCTGGTTTGAATTGGCGCTGTGTCCGTGGCGCTCGACACCGAGGGCGCGGCCGGCGCGCGGCGTACAGCGTTTTGTCGGTCCGGTTATTGACCTTGCCCGCATCCGCCTATCTCAGGGTCGCGTTACCGCTGAACTCACTGCCGTTGTCCTGACGATCATCATCGGTTCGCTGCGCTCCAGGATAAATCCCAGCCGAGCTCACGGGTGCAACACGCAGGCCAGGGCCATTATAAGAGTAGTGCGTAAAGGGGGCTCATCAAATGGAGCCAATTTGGTTCCCTAGGCGATTAAACAGCATGCGGCATCAAAAGTGTCACCCTACAGAATATTTATAGCATTAATATTGCCCCATAGTGTTGCTTCTGCGTAACCGTATTTAACATAGGGTCAAGTGCGTGATGCCTATACGCGGACAAAACGAAACTATTCCCTCAAATAAGCAGAAGGATGTCGACAAGACCTTGAACAAACTTGGTACGAAGTTTTCTGGCACGCGTGATAAGCACCTAGGATACCCGTACAACCTCGACTTTGACCACAGACCAATCTCTCAATCCCACAAATTTCTAAATAACATGGGTGCCATATGTCGGCTCACACTATGCGACCGAGGTCTGTGACTAGAGTGCGAGGTGGTCGACTGGACCATGCGGGTCGGGGAGTGCGCTGATCCAGAAGAATACTGGGGAACTGTGGGCGCAAGTGAAACTGAAGGTAATCGATGGCCATATACCTTGCGCGCGAGACCCTTGATAATCCTATTCTTATACACTCGACAGAGGGTAGTGTGCTGAAGGTTCTGCAGAATTCTCTGAGAGGGGCGGTTATGGCAGCCTGGTGATGACGAACGTGGATCATGACGTGCTGATCGCAACGCTCGACCGGCTGAAGCTGACGGCGATCCCCGACCAGCTCGACACGTTGCTGGACGAGGCAGCGCGTTCGCGAGCGTATCGAAAGAACGATCAGGCTTGGGTCGAGCAGAAGAACGGCGCGATCGTGCGACGGCTGGTCGGTTACGGAAGGCTCGTCGGCGCGGAGGCGACGGTTGTGCTTGGGCGGCTCTACGACGTGGTGCGTCTGTACGGCAATCTGTTCCAGCCTTCGTTCAAGCTGCGAGAGAAGACACGGATCGGCGCCCGCGTCGTCAAACGCTACCATCCGCCCGTGCCGCCTATCGCGCGGGTGGTTGCCCATTCCGGTGTGGCCGAGGCCGATAAGGAGCGGCTGCAGGCGATGTTGGAAAGGGAAGATCCGGTGATGCTGTTTGCCGGAATTCGTGCCGCACAGGAGGAGCTCGGAAAGCGGGTCGATCGCCGTGGCTTGAATGCCGGGACCGAAGAACCGCTCGCCATCGATCTGCAGCGATTCACCGTGAGCTTGAAGACAGCCTGGCAGGCTGGAGAGAAACGGCCGACACATCGGCGGCCCTATCGGCGAACCAAGCCTTACCCGAAAAGGCCGAGCATGCTGGAGCCATTCGAGCCCCAGATTCGAGCGTGGCTTGAGGCAGATCCGGCGCTCTCGGCAGCCCGCGGTGCTCCAGCGCCTTGTGAGCGCCGATCCGTCACGCTTCACCAAGAAAGCGCTGCGGACGGTGCAAATGGCCGTCAAGGCTTGGCGCATGGAAATAGCCGGGCAGATCATACTCGATGGCAACTGGATGAAGCGCGCGCCCGTATCTCCTCCCGCCGCGGCGCAGGGCTGTCCGGGGAAAGTTGCGGCTGAATCGAAATGTCGCAGGCGCATGCCCCGTCAGACGGGGATTTTCCGTCTACCTTCTGGTTGTCGAGACTCAGAAAGAGGACGGGGCATGCGGTTCACACGTAGCATTCTTGGCAAGCTGATTGAACCGGTCAATCGGCGCCGCTTCCAGACGATAGTGGATGATCACGACGGGGACGCCTACGACAAGGCGTTCCGCAGCTGGGACTGCTGGTGCTGATCTATGCCCAGTTGAGCGGTGCGGAGAGCCTGCGCGGCCTGGAGGCCGGCTGGAACGCCAACAGCCATCACCACTATCACCTGGGCAGCGACCGCTTGCCGATGCCAACGCCCGCCGCCCGGTTGCCGTCTTTGCCGAGACCTTCGGCCTGCTTGCCGGCCAACTCGACCGACAGACGCGCCGCGAGGGCCGGGCCATGCTGCGGCTGATCGATTCCACCCCGATCCCGCTCGGCAAGCTGTGCGGCTGGGCCAAGTCGAACGGCCGCATCCGCGGCATGAAGATGCATGTCGTCTATGACCCCGACAGCGACTGCCCGCGCCTCCTCGACATCACCGATGCCAACGTCAACGACGCCCAGATCGGTCGCACCATCGCCATCGAGAGCGGCGCCACCTATATCTTCGACAAGGGCTATTGCCACTACGGCTGGTGGACGGCGATCGCCGAGGCGAAGGCGTTCTTCGTGACCCGGCCGAAGTCCAACATGGGCCTCAAGGTGGTGCGCCAACGGCGCATCAAGGTCGCCGAGGGCGACGGCTTCACCGTCATCGACGACGCCACCGTGCGCCTGGCCAGCAAGGGTGATTCCAAGCTGCCGATCCCGTTGCGCCGCCTCACCGTCAAGCGCGCCGACGGCGACACCATCACGCTGCTGACCAATGATCGCAAGCGGCCCGCCGTGGCCATCGCGGCGCTCTACAAAGGCCGCTGGCAGATCGAACTCCTGTTCCGCTGGATCAAGCAGCACCTCAAGATCCGCAGTTTCCTTGGCAACAACGACAACGCCGTGCGCCTGCAGCTCTTCGCCGCGATGATCGCCTATGCGCTACTGCGCATCGCGGCGCGCCTTAACCGCATCACCATGCCGATCCTGCGCTTCACCGACTTGGTTATCCGCTGCCTCTTCGAGCGCCGCGACATCGCCGCCATCGAGCGGCCGCCACCGGTCAATCCCAGCCACAGGAGACCCCGGTGCTCCCCCCATCAAATGAGCTTCGCCTATGTCTGAATTTCCCCGGACAGCCCTGCGCCGCGGCGGGAGGATATACGGGCCATCTCAGTGCCCCCAACTTCAGTAACATTCCTGGATGAGGCAATAGGGGGGGTCAATTCTCCGATTCGCTTGACATGCCGGCTCTATCTCCCCCGATGCTCTCTCAGAGGTTATTCACGCAAATCGCCATCGCACCGTCATTCTCGCATTGACCTGTGGACCGACCATGAAAGGGGGCGCACGACGATATCGCGTCCTGCATCAAGGTTCTGGACCAAGTCGGGATCGATCCGAACCGACGCTTTGTCCACGTCGAGGGCGCGCTGAATGCAATGGTACTTCCCTTTGTCGATGGCTTACAGAGGGGCATCCGCCCTTCTTTCCGCCGTCAGCTACCTGCGCAGATGATGCGACCCCGATGGGATCGCGAAACGGCCACGCCGTTCTCGCGATTTGGAACGGGCGCATGCGCCTTGACATCGCTGGTTTCCGCAACAATCTTCGTGCCTGCATCGAACGCGCGGAGGGCTTCGCAGCAGCACTTCGCTCAGTGGGCGTCTTGGTATTGCTCAATCCGTGGTCATTGACGGTTGTGTTTCCAAAACAATCGGGGAGGCTCGTCAACGAATATCAACACGCATGCAATGGAGGTTCTGCCCACGCGATCGTCAGCCAAGCGTCAAAGCAGATCTCATCTATGATCATGGCCTTCCTTGGAGGCAGCTTCCTGATTGCTGGTGACGGCCTGACGACCGGAAGCATTGTCGCGTCAGCCTCGCTCTTGTCGCCGGCCTAGGTTACGCCAGCTTTATCTTCGCATGGAAGCTTTTCCGCGCTCTTCGCAGCCGTGTTCTTCGGGGAATGGCTAACAGGTCCAGAGTGTCTGCGGCACTGGCTATCGTCGTTGGTGCGTTGATCACTTCCATGCCTGAGCGCCGTGTCGCCTTGGATGTTTCTATGCGGGCGTTTATATGGCGCTGCTTTTTGTGGTGGTTGACCTGCGAGAGCATCGGCCCGAGCCGCCGCACTACAATAGAAAACCTGTCGCCGGGGGATAGTGAATGTGCGCGGCGGACTACGGTAGGTCAGCCGCCGTTGCACCGTGCCTGGTGCGTGCGGGCGGTCGGCCCTCAGCAGGCGCTCGGCCCGTAATCGGGCCTCGCCACCGCCGGCATGCCGTGGCTCGGGTCCTCCCTGCGCTTACACGGACCCCTGGGCACGAATATCAGGAGCAGGGCTTCCGGCCCGGGGCAGGGGAGTAGGGAATCGCATTTGACTATTTTGGTTGCATTTGGAGGGCCGGGGGATTCTTGAGATAGGCAGTTCGTGGAGCAGAAACCGCCATTCCTTATCTTGAAAGCTGTTTCGGGGCGTCTCCATGCAAATAGGCCCAATTGGCGAAGGGGAGTAGGGCACCGGTCGATCCTTCTCCCGACGAACTGCTCAAGCACGTCTCGCTGCTCAGTTCGGAGCACATCAGTCGCGATCGTCGCAAGCAGCGGATGGTGCCGCCCCGGCGCGAGTGGGCTTGAATGCCTGAAGAAAGACTCCAGCGAGCTTACGGACGTATGCATGTTGCTCGGTCGCCATCACCGATAAGTTCCCTTTCTCCACAATCGCCTCGAGACTGGGCTTGATCTGCAGCTGCCGAATCCAGCCGACTTTCGATCGCATCTTCATCGGCATCATTGGCAGCCTGGAGGGCCAAAATCGTGTGGCGGAACAGTCGCAGCGCTCCCCGATCCCGCTCAGGGTTTCAACATCATTCTCGGTCAGGAGCGCGGCACCAGGAGATCGCCAAGAATTGAGCTTCTACAGCGGGTCGGCTATCGCCAAGCGCGGGCCATTTTTGAGGCAGCCTACACCGTTGCCGGCATAGCTGAAGCTTAAAGAAACCGATGCACCTCGCGAGGTGAGCAACGGACCGTAAGTTCGCCGTCAGCTTAACGAAGCATCGTGCGAAGCGCGGTCTAAGCGGCCCCATATTGGCAATAACCGTGCGAAGGGAAACGAACGCCATGCACAGTCCCATCAGTGGTTCATTCACAAGCTCTACGCAAGTTCACGATCCGATTCATCCAGCGAACAGCGATGGTTTCAGGGAGACGCTTGCGAATGTTGAACTCCGGACGAAATCACCAAGTGCGGAGTGCCCCGATAAGATGGGGTGCTGCGCCAGCAAGCCACAAGCATCTGATCCGAACAATCCCAGTACCTCCTCTCCTGCGAGACCGAGCACCTCCCTGTTCCGATACAGGACGGCCGAATTGGCCCAGGCGAACGCAGATGGAATCTGCGTCGGCTTGACTGCGGAGTGGCTGCGTAACCTCAACAGTCATCCGTCAATCCGAATGGAGGCCCTAGTACCCGGATCGCAAAGGCACGCCTCAGCCACTGTTCGGCAGAAGGAGTACGAGAATCTGAAGGTTCACCTCCGAAGACAAGGAGCAGGACCTTCTGAGGCCGACTTCGCGGCGCAAAACACTATGTTGCAGAAAGCAGGCCTTGCTCCATCCGGAAAGGAGAAAGTATACAAAGTCGGCGAGCCTAACTTCCCGCGCATGCTAACCAAGATTACAGCCGACGGATCCAACCATTTGCTCAGCTTGTATTTCGCTGAGGGCGGCGCACACACCGTTGCGACCTCGGCAATGGATGGAAACACCACGCTCTTCGATCCTAATTTCGGCGAATTTACTGTGCAATCAGATCAGATAGATGATTTGTTCCGAAGCCTAGCCAATCGCTACAGCAATCCAAACCGGCAGCATTTAACAACGGTGACCACCCAAAAGATGACATGAGTCGGGCGTCCTGCGCGGCGTAGTGTTCACTGAAGTCCACGTAAATCCTCGTCGATGCTTGTGCTGAAGAGGTGGGATTTTGGTACGCTGAGCAGCAATAGCTGCTGCGTGCGGGGCAGGAATTGGACGACGCGCCGGCGGACCAGGTGGGTTTGAGCAGCAGCTGGCCATCTGCAGCTCAGCTTATCGGAGAACTCCGCCGAGCCGATTTCGCCCGACACTGGTTCGGTAGAGGTGCATGGAGGTATTCAGCGCATTAGCCTCCGCGGTTCGATGCTGATGCCGCCGCAATCCAACTGGCAGGACAATCGGTTCAGCAGTGTCGCGGCACAGGTCGACGTTCCTCGCGCCCACATTCGCGGTCATGCAAGGTTCTCCATCTGACTTGCGCAACAGGACTTTTCGACATTCCAGCCGATGAAGACAGCTTTGCAGCGCGACAACCAAGATGAGACGCCAGCGGCAAGCACGACCAGGTCGTCGATTATCGGCATGTCATCCATTCGCTGCGCAAAAAGCCGATGGCGCTCCTTCAGCTTGTCTATCGCGACAAGCTGTTTCCGCGGCAGGAATACCGAAGGGCCTTCGAGACCCTGCTCGACCGGCTTTCCGACAAGCAGGCCTGCAAGATCACCGTCGAGCTCTTGGCCTTGGCCCACGATCGGGGCTGCGAGCGGGAACTGGCAGAGCGGCTCGCTAAAACACTCGATGCGGACGAACTGCCGGACATCATCGCGCTGAGGACTTTCTTCGCGCCCGATCCGGCACAGTTGCCCACCGTCAACGTTCGTCTCGCCTCCCTCCAGGGCTATGAGGCCCTGATCGACGCGCGTCATCTGGAGGACGCCGCATGAAAAACGCCCCTGCCATCGACGCCGCCACGCTCAGCACGCTGCGCAATGAACTCCGCCTTCCGGCCATCAAGGTCCTTTGGCCGGACTTTGCCGAACGGGCCGACAAGGAGGGGTGGCCAGCGGCCCGGTTCCTGTCGGTGATCGCCGAGCACGAACTGGCCGAACGCGATCGCCGCCGCATCGAACGCCATCTCGCCGAGGCGCGATTGCCACCGGGAAAGACGCTCGACAGCTTTGACTTCGACGCCGTGCCGATGGTCTCCAAGGCACAGGTCATGGCGATCGCCGCCGGGCGATAGCTGGCTCGCCAAGGGAGCGAACATCCTGTTGTTCGGCCCGCCCGGTGGCGGCAAGAGCCATCTCGCCGCCGCAATCGGCCTCGCGCTCATCGAGAACGGTTGGCGGGTGCTGTTCATGCGTACGACCGAGCTCGTTCAGAAGCTGCAGGTGGCACGTCGTGAACTCCAGCTCGAATCCGCCATCGCCACGAAGCCCAACCGACATGGACAGTCGCGCTGCGCTGCGGGCAGCGATCGAGACAGCTTCAACGACAGACCAGGGTCAACGATCGCAAAAACAATCAGTGCTACGTACCGGGTACGCCGGGCCCTGCTGCCAATGGCAACCGTGATCGAACGCATGGGTTGTCGGCCCGCGCCATTGCCCGGCGTCGTGCCTAGGCAGCTCTGATCGGAGCTGACGCTTACGCGCTCGAGATCGATCCTCGCTTGCAGGCCCCGCATCCGGTCTGGGGGGTGGGACATCCGGGAGGGTGACGCCACTTAGCCTGGCTCGCTGGTGACTTCAACGCCAGCCGTCGGTACGCGACAGTCATAACGCAGGCATCAAACTCCGCCAGAAGCTCACTGATGACGCGGCAGACGATGTTCATCAAGCCAATCGGCTGCCTGCTCTCGCAGGTCAACAACCGCAAAATGCAGCGCCATATGAACGCTCGCATAGAAACATCTAAGGCGCTGTGACTGTTCCTCGCCGCGATTTTTGGCCCCTGCAGGCTGCCAATGACGCCGATGAAGATGCGATCGGGACTATAGACCGGAAAGTCGCTGACACCGGCTGCTGCAGATCAAGCCCGGTCTTGAGGGGATGGTGGAGAAAGGGGAGGTATCGCCTCTGGTGATAGCGACCAGCAACGAGCACACGTTCGTAAGCTCGCGGGAGGCTTCCTTCCAGGCGTTCACGTTCGACTCGCCCCGGGGGCTATAGACGAACACCTTATGCCCAAGCCCGACTGAGTGAGCATGTTACATGTTCATCCACGGTATGGATGATAGCTATGCAAAAACTCGATTTTTCCATTCTCGCGAAATTCGATTAAGAAACTCGTACAGGTTGGAGGCAGAGTGGACAGTCAGACACCGGCCACGCAGATATGATTGGCAATCCGTCCGCGGATGCATTGAGGCAGGCTTCATGAGCGAATTCAAGTGGGGTCACATTCGCGGCGATCTGAATTCTCGGCTCCCCAGCTATAGCCGCAGGCAGCGCAATCTCGGGTGCTCACCCGTACGTGCGTGCCCTCCAGTACATCACAAGCCCTCGCTTGGTTTAGCTCGGTGCGACGGAAATCGACAGGCGCCGCCGCCGAGGGTGCTGAATTGGCGCAACTGGCAGATTCATGAGGCACTTGTTTGAAAGCAAAGCTCGGTCGATCTATTGGCCGCTTCGGCGACGAGCGGGGCAACATAGCTGTTCTTTGCTTTACAACGGCAGCGCAACGCCGAACCCGCCAAGCGTTTTTTGAGGAGACCTGCTCCGGCTTGAGTTCGGAAGACACTTCCCGAGACACTGCATCGCCAGGTAACGCATCTCATCGGCTCCGTTGAAGCTCAGTTTATCGCGGGTGCCATCTTGTGGCCCACAAACACCACTTACGAGGAGAAGACATCAATGGATCAGCCCGCTTGGAAGAATCCGCGTACGGCCCTGATCGTCGATGGCAGTGACGCTGCACGTCAACGGCGTATACCGAATCTGGCGTCGGTCGACCTAAACCTGCTAGTGGAGCTCGAGGCCTTATTGCAGTATCGAAACATCACGCATGCGGCTCAACATGTCGGTAGGAGCCAACCGGCAATGAGTAGAGCCCTATCAAGGCTGCGTGACATGTTCAATGACGATCTCTTGGTACGCGGCTCGAGTGGCCTAGTCCCAACACCGCAGGCCGAACACTTGGCGCAAATGCTGCCGTCGGTATTGAATGCTATCCGCGAACTGGTGAGCTGCAGTTCCGGCTTAAGGGATTTGCGGTCGAAGGTAACTATGGCAATGCCCGATCACCAATCGCTAGTTCTGCTGCCATATCTATTGCCGCGTTTAGGTGAGCGTGTGCCTCATGTTGACATCGTCACCGAGCCACTTTTGGACGGCGCTCTACGGCGTCTCGAGCAAGGTGAGATTGACTTTGCGATCGGGCAGATTGGTGCCGCTCCTCCAGGCTACTTGCGGCGCGGTCTCTATGCGGACCGCTTCACTTGCCTGCTTCGCCACGACCACCCTGCATTAGAGCAGGAGTGGAGCGTCGGAACCTTCGCGGCGCTGCGTCACGCCTCTATTGCCTCGGATTCCAACGAGGGCCTGGGTCAAGTCTATGATGGGCTGGTCAGGTTCGGACTACCCGGTCCGATAGTGGTCTCCAACGTGCTGACTGCGGCAGTTGTAGTGGCGATGACTGACCTAGTGCTGATGATACCGAACCGAGTTGCAACTCGGGTGGCGACTATGCTGCCGCTCGCTATTGTAGATCCACCCGTGGAGCTGAAGCCATACGAAGTTGCGTTGATCTGGCACCAGCGCTGCCATCATGACTTGGAACATCGCGTGCTGCGTCGCGAAATCGCCGCCGCAGCGCGGATGGGCCGGCTAGACGTGTCACAAGACCAAAGGGCGAGGCGGCAGAACGATAGTTGAACTCACCGCTGAACGGAAGGGTGCAGCGAAGGACAGCCCGACACCGCGTGCGATTGATCCCATCAAGCGCCGGGTGTTTGACGCTTTAGCTTCCTCAAGGCATCAGTTCATCTCGGGGTTCTCGCTGCCATGTCATCGCACTCGCCGTGGACGCTGGCGCCACTCTGCTAAGTGCCGCTTTGCATCGTCAACATTTGACCTATATTGCACTGCAACAATGGTAGGCTTGCCTGATCCACCATTATGGTCACAGGTTCCCTTCAAGCGGGAACGCGCGCTCGCTGCGCACGATAGAAGGAGTTCCATCTCATGAAAAATTTAATCCACAACGTGGGCCCAAACGACGCCCGTAGGGACCACGTCGATATAGGTGATGCGGTTCGGCGATCTCGCGAAGCGGTCGGATATAGCGTCGACGACCTCGCATTAACATGCGGTCTGACATGCGCCGAAATTTCAAGGATCGAATTAGGTGCTGATGTCGACCCTGAACGGCTCAGGCGTGTAGTCGCTGCCCTTCGAGTGCCAGCCACCACCTTCGCATTGAAACATTCATGAACAGCATTCAGTGGAAACAAGCTCCGCAAGCTCGAGTATAGTCCCCGACGCGATTGCCACCTATGCCGACACCCTCATTTCAATAGGTGGCGTACAGTCGAACCACACGCGGAGTGTCGCTGCGGTTGCAGCGAAGACCGGCATGAAATGCCTCCTGGTTCAGAACAGTTGTGCCATCGGCCGTGATACACGACCCGGCGCTTCTGCATTCCTATGCACATCAATCCAGCCGAGAACATCTCGGTATCTGTGCGAGAACGACTTCACCATCTGCGTCGGCGGCGAAATCATCGATAAATCAGTCAGGCCTGGAACCTCTTCGTCAACAACAAAGTGCTTCGTCACCTCCATAAAGTCAGGCAAATGGGCGCAGGTGAAAACTTAAATGCAATCGAGTCGACATTCACCCTCACGAGTTCTCCTAACGACCAAACTCTTCTCATCAAACGTTCGTGCTCCTCAAGTTCCGGTACCGTGCTAATGCCCAGAGCGGAAAGAACTTGGAGTAGCCGTGATATCGCAAATAAAACACCCGCGGAAAACCCGTGGCGGTGTAGCGCTGCTCATCCCACAGACCGTTCTCGGTTTGTGCGTTTTTTAGGTAGTTCACCCCGCGTGCGACGGCCGGATGCTCCACCTCGCCGGCCGCCATCAGTCCAAGCAAGGCCCACGCCGTTTGGGAGGACGTGGAAGGCGCCTGCTCATATCCGCTATAGTCGAGTCGGTAGCTGATTGCATCCTCGCCCCAACCGCCGTCCCAACTCTGGATGGATACTAGCCATTCCACCGCCTTCCTTATCATGGGGTCTTGGTGATCGATCCCTGCGGCATTCAGCGCGCACAACACCGACCAGGTACCGTAGATGTAGTTCAGGCCCCAGCGGCCGTACCATGATCCTTCCGCGTGTTGGGTGCGGCGCAAATATGCAATCCCCTCGGCGACTGCCTTGCTCCTTTGGGTGAATTCGCCGACCTGGGCCAACATCGAGACGCACCGTGCGGTAACGTCTTCGGTCGGCGGGTCGAGCAGCGCGCCATGGTCCGCGAATGGGAGGTTATTCAGGTAGTATTCGAGATTGTTGACGTCGAAGGCGGCCCAGCCGCCATCCCGGCTTTGCATGCCTTCGATCCATTCCCGGCCACGTGCGATCGCGGTGGCGTATTCCTTGCTGCCGGCGTGCCGCTGCGCGCGGTCCATGGCCATGACCACCACTGCAGTGTCATCGAGATCGGGATAGTGCGCGTTGTTGTATTGAAACGGCCAGCCGCCGGGCCTGATGTTGGGCGCCTTCACTGCCCAGTCGCCCTTCACGTCCAGTACCTGCCGCGGCTTCAGCCAGTCCAGGCCCTGCTTCGCTTTCGCCACGGCGTTAGCGCCGCCCACCTCCTGAAGTGCGTGGCACGTCAGCGCGGTGTCCCAGACCGGCGACAGGCAGGGCTGGCAATAGGCCTCTTCCTCGCCGATCACCAAGAGCTTGTCAATAGCGCGACGTGCTATCGCGCGCGGCGGAAAATGATCGTCTTTACCGAGCGCGTCATACATCATCACGATATTGGCCATCGACGGATAGATCGCGCCCATGCCATCTTCACCGTTGAGCCGCTCTTCAGTGAAGGCGAGCGCACTCGCGATCGCGCGCTCACGAAGTTTCTTCGGAAGATGCGGCTCAATAACCCGCAGGATGCCGTCGATGCCGCGGAACAGCAAGAACCAGCCCCAGCTCTGGTGCGGCGCCTTCGGGTTCATGCCTACGCTCTTGGTATCCTGAAGGAACAGTTCTTCGATGCCGACGCCCTTAGGATTCTTCGCACGCGGCTTCAGCACTGCAAGAACCATCAGCGGCACAATAGTGGTGCGCGCCCAGTAGGAGATCTTGTAGAGGTGGAACGGCGACCAGATTGGCAGTAGCACGATCTCGATTGGCAGAACCGGCACCGCGCGCCAGCTAACTACGCCATAGAGCGCGAGCAGGAAGCGCGTGAGTACGTTGCTGTTGGCGGCGCCGCCGCGCGCGCGGATCGCCTCGCGCGCCTTCACCATATGAGCCGCGTCGACGGAATCACCGATCATCTTGAGCGCGAAGTAAGACTTCACGCTTGCGCTCATATCGAAGGGCCCGTCATGCACCAGCGGCCAGCCGCCGTGCGCGCCTTGAGTGCGGCGCAGATAATTTCCGATTTTGGCTTCGAGCACGACGTCAATGGGCTCGGCCAGGTAATGACGTAGCAGGATGTATTCGGAAGGGATGGTGGAATCCGCTTCAAGCTCGAACGCCCAATGGCCGTCGGCATGACGATAAGCGAGCAGCGCCTCAGTGGCTGAGGCGATGCTCATTTCCAGCGCGGCGGGATCGATGGCAGTGCGATTTCCGGAATGCTTATTCACTGACTTCCTGCGTGTTCGGCAGCGTGCAAAACCGTCTGGATTTATCAATCAAGTGTTTGTCTCTGAAAGAGCCAGATCGGCGGCACGGTTACCCGACCGCACCGATCCCTCGATGGTTGCCGGCAAACCGGTTGCGGTCCAGTCGCCAGCAAGGAACAGGTTTTTGCAACCGGTCACGGGCCCTGGACGTAGCGCGTTCTGCTCCGGGGTGGCCTGGAATGTGGCCCGGCGCTCACACACGATCTGCCACGGCGGCAGCTCGCCTGAGATCCCACCGGCCTCGCACACGTCGCGCCAGATCACTCGCACGACCTCCTCACGCGGAATGTCAAGCAGGCGGTCGCCATTGCTAATGGTGACTGAAAGCCGCTGCGGATAGGCGAACAGCCACTCCACGAGCCCGCCGACCACGCCCAGGATCGGATCCGCACCGACTGGCGGATCGAAGCGAAAATGGGCATTAACGACGGCGCGGAATTCGGTCGGGGTTTTCAGGCCGGGCAGGAGCGTCGCGGCCGCCCGTGGCGGCACGGCGAGGATCACGGCGTCGTCGGGGCCGACCGCTATCTTGTCGTCACCGAAATCAAGTTCGCTGATGATCTCGGCCGATTTGGCAAGCTTGCGCAGTTTATGGCTGAGGCGGACGGTGGCGCCCCGCCTCTCCAGGAGCTTGACCGCCGGCTCGACCAGAACGGCGCTCAGTCCGTCGCGCGCGACTAGCGGACGGCAAGCCTCGCCGCCCGCGAGCAGCGTTTCCCGTACGATGGCACCGGCAAGCCCTGCCGAGCCCTCCGGCGGATCGCAATTCAGGGCGGCGAGCAGCAGCGGCCGCACCAGACGCCGGTACAGCGTACCATTGCAGGGTATAGTGTTTCCGACCAGTTCATCCGCGCCGGCCCATAGGATTGGCGCGAGCTTCAGGTAGTCCCACAGCCTGGTGTCGGGGACGCGACGCGCCTTGTGGAACACCCAGGTCGGAAGCCTGCCGCCGCCGAGATCGACCTGCCAGCGCTGTACGGTGGAGATGTCGACGAAGGGAAACTTGGCACTCGTCGGACCGACAAGACCGGATTCCGTTCCGATCGCACGGGCGTAGTTGCGCACATATTGGTTGCCCGATAGAACCAGATGGTTGCCGTTGTCGATGGTGAGATTGGTTGCGGAATCGAAAAAGGAGCGGCATCGACCGCCGGCCTGTTGCGTCGCTTCATAGACATGCACCGGCAAACCTGCATTGCTCAACTGCACGGCCGCGGAAAGGCCGGAGATCCCGGCGCCGATAATGTGAACATTTTTTGGCATCACAACATCAAGGCGTAACGGAAGAGAATGGCGCGCTTTGTGAGATTGGTTACACGCACCGGTTCCCGGGGAGCCGCAAAACCCCTTATCAGCAGCAGGTCCAAGATCGCGCGGTAACATTTGGACATGATGGTGGGGGCGCGTACTATTCTGCGCGGGTTGCAATTCATGATCTCGTCGGATTCGGCAAAATGCATCATCGCGCGTTGGGCCAGCGGTGCGCACGCCTTGGGCAGCGCCTTGTCGGCGATGACTTTATGTGGGTCGCTGCTGGTGATACCGGCGTGATCGAGGCTTTCGCGTGGTATATAGAGCCGACCCAGCCCAGCATCCTCGTCTATGTCGCGCAGGATGTTGGTGAGTTGCAGCGCACGACCGAGGTGATGCGCAAGTGCAATGCCATCCTCCTCGCTCAAGCCGAACACACGCACCGACATCCTTCCCACGGCGCTGGCGACACGGTCGCAATAGAGATCCAGGGTTGCCATTTTGGGCGCGCGGATGTCTTGTAGTACGTCCATT
The DNA here is from genome assembly GCF_000018545.1 of Sinorhizobium fredii NGR234. NCBI lineage: Bacteria > Pseudomonadati > Pseudomonadota > Alphaproteobacteria > Hyphomicrobiales > Rhizobiaceae > Ensifer > Ensifer fredii. The sequence continues at coordinate 54,633 of NC_000914.2, read as the reverse complement.
TCCATGCCGTCGACAACGGCTAGGAAATCCTCTCGCTTCAGCCCGAAGGTCGTTACCGAGGCGAGATAGTCCTTTAGCCGCGGCGGCGGTACACATTGGTAGAGCGCGTCAATGTGATCGCGCCATTGCTGAAGTGCAGCAAGGCGGTGCTCGCGCGGTTCGTCGGAGTCGGCGATGTCGTCGACCTGGCGGCAGAAGCTGTAGATCTGGAATATCGCCTCGCGCTGCACCGGCGGGAGGGTACGCATTCCCAGATAGAACGAGCTGCCAAGGGCCGTAGAGCGGTGGTTCGCGTGGGCCGCCGCCTCCGCCCTCATACGTCGACAGTCGTCTTGAATCGCGTACCGCGGCCGAACGCACGGCGCGCGGCTTCGTTTGCCATTGCGCCGACGCCATGGAGCAGCAGCTCAAGCGGCGACAGATGCACGCGCTCCCTTAGAGGATCGCGCATCTTCAGCATCGACACGATCTTATCGGCAAAAGACAGTATGACGGAGACCTCGAACCGGAGGCGAAAGTCCTTCACCTGCGACACCAGCGCTCCGCCCCCGTTGAGCAGCACCTCGGCCTTCGCTGCGAGAGAGCGCAGGCATTGTAGCATCTGCAACGAGGATTTTGCGGCGCCCAGCTCTTCGATGGAGGCGCCGCTGGCTGAAAGCGCATCGCGCGGAATATAGACGCGATTGAGATTAAGGAAATCCTTGCCGCAATCCTGCAGGTGGTTACAGACCTGCAGTCCCGCGCACAACACATCCGATGCCGGCCACGTCGCGGCACTTTCGCCGTGGACGTCGAGCACAAATCGGCCGACCGGCATCGCCGAGTATCGGCAATAATCGATCACCTCGTCCCAGTTCTCGTAACGCTGCTTAGTCACGTCCATTCGGAAGGCGGTGAGCAGATCGAGTGCATGACGCGGCGGCATGCCGCGTCGGTCAAGCGCAGTGCGTAGGTGTACAGCTTCTGCTCGCGTTTCGCCCTTGCCGAGCAGCTCGGCTTCCAGGAGGTCGAGGTACAGAAGCTTCTCGTCTGGCGCGAGCGTCGCGTGATCGGCAATGTCATCGGCCATGCGGACGAATCGGTAGAAGGCAAGAATCAGCGCTCGGTGCCGCGGATGGATAATCCACGACGCAACGGGGAAATTTTTCTCGCGGTGCATTGCGTCCGACCTGGGGCCGCTGCCGCTCGTCATTTAGCACCATCGTCGGTTTTGCAGGCGTTGGATGCTGCTGAAATGCAGTCGGGCCCCCGAATAAATCGTACAATCCACGAAGGTACGGCGGCGGCCAAAGACGTTATCGACCGGCGCGCGTTTTTATCCCCGAGAATTATCCGATGCGAATCTGTTTTTCGAGTATACTGATTCGTTCTGACGAATTCTTTGCTGAAAGCGTCGGATGAGACTATATCCCAGTAGCTAAAGGCGATTCGACTACCGCGCATTATGAATACACCACATCCCTGCCATGCAAACATATCCCACCACTCAATTATTACGCGGTCATCTTCTTCGTAGATGAACTCCGGAGCGCAAATCCTCTCCGCAATGGCGCGATTTGGTCGAAAAATCTTTTGGATTGCCGCGCGTCCTATCACGGGGCGCTGCATCGGCCAGAGGCTCATTGCATTTTCGTGGTACAGCTCAGCCAAAGCGATCGCATCACCCTTATTGAATCGTCGAATCCACTCTTCGACCGTCCCGCGCGCGCTCATTGAAATGCTCCTTTCTCAAGACCTTTGCTACCATCGGTCCGTCAGGATCCGGCATTTTCCAGCTGTCGATTCGATAGCCAGAGGGATATCGCCCGACTCGATCCCCAAACATAATGAGGCACAAAGCGGCGCACAGCGATTGCTGTGCGAGCATAAGCGCCGCGTTTCGTTCGTTCAGTCATTGCAGGTGATGTCCACGGTGATCACTCGATGCCGCTTCTAAAAGCGATCGGTGCACCTTCAACGAAAGTCGCGGAGCCCCACGCAGCGTGGAGAAACTCGCGTATGGGTCACTGGACGGGTTGTGGCCGTGTTTTTTGTAGGAAACCGCGACTTTGGCAAAGCTCGAACTCACCCTCTCAGTTGCGCGCGCGACGCCCTTTTCAGGCACGGCACCGGCCCACGCTAGTGTTGCTGAAATACAACCGTGATCCGAGTGGAAAAGCGGTCCACCGGAAGAGCTAAATCAGATGTATTTTTCACCAGAGTTTCACATAGTCTCGCTTTATTGAAATCCATTTTTTCAATGACATAAATCTATACGGTAGATTCACAGCCGAGTATGCTTCAGCCACAGGCGGTTCTGCAGTCAGAACGTCGCGGTTCTCAATTTGAGGAGTTATCAGTGATGTTTAAGACAGAACGAGGCTGCGATCGTGAAGGAATGGATGAGCGTTTTTTCGAGTGCGGTGTCGCGCGAGACCGGTGCGCCACTGGCAGACAGTGTAGGTCATCGCTGCTCCGGTCAATGTCACGGCGAAGACCGGCACTTGTCCTGGGGCCGGCGGCGCCTATCCACTGGGAACAACGGCGGTCGAGCGGGCCTGTTTCTACCTGCCAATGCGAGCCTGATCACCCGTACCGGCGCTGTAGTCGGCTCCGAGTGCAGCGTTCAGGCAGGCGGTATATTTTCACGGCCCCCCGTCCGCCGTCGATTACGATGCTGCATCTTCAGGCGGCACAAATCTTGCGCCGACGAACCGCGAACTCGTCGACGCCGTTGATGAGCGGGTAGGGGTGATCGCGGAAGAGACCGGGCGGCCAGACGTTTGCGGAACGCACAAGCGACTCGCCCGTGACCCGCAGGCCGATGGTGTGGGAGGGAGCGGCGCCGTGGGGCGTCTTTGCAAACCGGTGTCAGTGCCAGAGTCGCGACCCGCCTTAATTATCAGCCACATTGCTGACAAACGATTCATAGGATTTGGCCAGTCCCAGCTCGAGCGAGGTCTTCGGGCGCCAACCCATCGACACGAGTCTTTCGCTAGATAAAAGCTTTCGTGGCGTTCCGTCCGGCTTGGATGTGTCGAAGACTATATCGCCTTTAAAACCAACAACACGGCAGACGATGTGGGCTAGTTCAATGATACTTATTTCCCCCCCGGAGCCTATGTTAATGTGTTCCGTTTCGGAATAATGCTTAAGTAGGAAGACCAGGGCGTCGGAGCAGTCTTCACTGTACAAAAAGTCTCGAGTAGGTGTGCCGCTTCCCCATATAGACAAGCACCCAAGGTCTTTAATCTTTGCCTCATGTGCTTTGCGTATTAAGGCAGGGACGACGTGGCTGGAGTTAAGATCGAACTTATCGCGTGGGCCATAGAGATTTGTCGGCATGGCTGATATGAAGTTTGCGCCGTATTGCTTACGATACGCTTGACACAACTTAATGCCGGCGATTTTGGCGATCGCATACCACTCGTTGGTCGGCTCAAGTGGTCCGGTTAATAGAGCCTCTTCCCTTATGGGCTGCGCCGCATACTTCGGATATATGCAACTCGATCCAAGGAAAAGAAGCTTTTCAACGCCACTGCGGAAGGAGCCCTCAATGACATTAGCCTCCATGATAAGGTTTTGATAGATGAAGTCAGCGGGCATAGTATCATTTGCCAGGATCCCACCCACCTTCGCTGCCGCCATTATGACCGCGTGCGGCTTTTCCTTTAATAGAAATTTCTCAACTTCCTCTTGCCGCGTCAGATCAAGCTTTTGCCTATCTGCAACGATGACTTCGCAATCCTCGGAGGCAAGCGATCGAATTATGGCGCTGCCGACCATACCTTTGTGTCCTGCGACCCAAATACGCTTTCCGTCTAGCAAATACATCGGCATCTCGCCTCTTACTGTCGGGTGCCCCTCAAATAAGAGAGATCTTCCCTTACCATTTCGCAAGCAAGATCTCTCACACTTGTCTCGTGCCTCCAGCCCAAAACCTGCCGGGCCTTGGTGGCATCGCCTAAAAGTAAATCTACTTCCGTGGGCCTGAAATAGCGCGGATCCACCGCAACGACGCATCTGCCTGTCGCGGCGTCTATGCCCCTTTCTTCAATGCCTTCTCCCACCCATTCAATCGTCATTCCGGTTTCCTCGAAGGCCCATTCGACAAACGTGCGAACCGATGTTGTCACCCCGGTAGCCAGGACATAGTCGCCTGGTCTATCCTGTTGACACATCATCCACATGCCCCGCACATACTCACGGGCATGTCCCCAGTCACGTTGAGCATCTAGATTTCCAAGATAAAGGACCTCTTGTTTACCTAGACTGATTGCCGCTGCAGCCCGGGTGATCTTGCGAGTCACGAACGTCTCCCCACGAAGCGGACTTTCGTGGTTGAAAAGAATACCGTTGGAGGCATGCATGCCGTAAGCCTCTCTATAATTTACGACAATCCAGTACGCGTACAGCTTTGCGGCCGCGTAGGGTGAACGCGGGTAGAATGGCGTCTTTTCGTTTTGGGGGCTCTCTTGAGCCAGCCCATATAGCTCTGAAGTCGATGCCTGATAAAAGCGAGTCCGATTGGTCAGCCCAAGAATCCGAATAGCTTCCAGCATGCGCAATGTACCAATTGCATCGGCGTTTGCAGTGTACTCGGGGGTTTCGAAGCTTACCTGAACGTGGCTTTGCGCTGCAAGGTTGTAGATCTCATGCGGCTGGGTTTGCTGAACAATGCGCAGCAAATTGGTCGAATCCGTCATATCCCCATAGTGGAGAAAAAATCTCGCTTCAGGATCGTGACGTTCTTGATAAATGTGCTCTATCCGTTGAGTGTTGAATGATGACGAACGACGCTTTATGCCGTGAACAATATAGCCTTCGTCCAACAGCAGTTCAGCAAGATAAGCCCCATCCTGACCCGTTACGCCAGATATTAAAGCTACTTTCCGGTCTGTCACTTTGTCGAATCTCCAGTGATATTCCTGCGGGAGAGGGCGTGCGCTAGGGCAGCTGGTGTGAAGGAAATCGTCGTGCTTCGGCGACAGAGCGGGCCTATGGAGGCATTGCGGTTTTCAAAGCAGTATTGCCGGAGACGTGCGGGCCGGGGCAACTGGGCATGAGGCGCTCGTGTCCCTTGGAGCGCGCCCAAGTTTCTCCATGACTGCTCTTCACCACGCCTAGAATTGAGGTGACGATTTTCATTCAAGAGGCGGTATTTGTTGAAGATCTTTCGATCACGACCAGGCGACTAGGATCGTTCAGATCAAACTCAATAACCCTTGGGACAGAAAGGCGTGCGTAACGTGTAAAGGCGCTTGTCGGAGGAAACCGAATGACGGTGTCGCAAAGCCCAAGAAGATACATCTCGACGAGGGCGGAAATTCCGCCCTCAACCCCGAGATCTGCGCTGTGTAATGGGCCAGACTGATCCGCTCGGAAACTTTTCGGGATCGTGAGAAGATCGGGGAACCTACTCGACACCTGGTCCAATACCCGCGCGCTATCGGTGCACAAAATCACCCGCACAGGCTTCGGGTGGGGCAACGCTTTGGCAGCATTAATGGCAGTGCACACTTGATGCACGGCAAGGTCCGGATCGGCCCAGTAGGGTGCATGGTCCATAACGTCTTCGCCGTTACCATGCCGAACATGAACCCCGATCGCACTGTACCCATAGAAGTGCTCCTGATAGATAGCGTCTATGCGAGCCTGAATTTCAGCCCGAGGCTTGACACTGCAGAAAATCTGCCGCTCTGCCTCCTCGTCGCAGCGCCACATCAAACACGCATCACACACTACCGTGTTGGCCTCGACATCATCTTGGGCCTGGAAAAGTTCATCGAGTTCGTCTCGCTCTCGAAAAACCTGAGCATCTGGGCGGTAAACACATTCAATCGCAGGTTTATTCCACCAATTTGGGAAGAATGGTCCTGGGAAGGAAAACTCGTTGACCCGGTTATCGCAAATAAAAGGGACACCTGCGATATCCTTGATTGGTTCAAAAAACACCGGAAAGGCGTTTGTGAAGGGCTGATCAAGGTAGCAGGACCCGCGCCAGTCAACGGCTAACGTTCGCGCCGTCCTTTGGGCGTAGCGCCAAGCGGCCGCCAGCGACCACAGACAGTCACCGAAACCAGTACGTCTCCGAGAGAGGACATATCGATTGTACAATGCTGCCCGTCCTTAGTGCCGCCGCTCTGACTTACTGTCTTCTACGGATTTCCAATCAATTCAGAGCTTCCTAATGGAGTTCGGCAACATCAGTAAAATTTATATTTTGAATGGCAACCATCCACATATTGGATGTAAAGGGGACGTGTCTTTCAGGGCTTATCTTCACGTTAGGTGGCGAACCATCGACGCTAGCGGTAACAGATCTGCATATCAGCAAAGCCTAACTTACACCATTGAACTGTTAAGGACCGCCAGTCCCTGAGCCAGCAAATGTTCGGCAGCATCTGGGTCGTCTGCCTCGACGTAGCAACGCAGTTCAGGCGCATTTCCTGAAGGGCGGATGTGCAGGATACGGCCGCCTTCAAATGTCAGGCGCAGGCCATCCACGTCGTCCGTGCCCGCCACGCGACCGATCCGGCTGAATAAATGGGAAACATTAGCTTTTGACGCTTTCAAGAATGCCACTAGGGCGTCGCTCCTATCGAACGGATAGTTCTCGATCCGGCCGGACAAAGCGACTGGCAAACGATGCATCGCGACGATCCCCGAGAGGGGAGTTTTGGCCTCTACTGCCATGTGGAGCGCTGCAATGATGGGAAGGACGCAGTCCCGGGTCGGCAAGGCGGGAAGCGACGCGCCTCCGAACGAGAAGTTCGAACCTAGCATGACGCCACCGTTGGCCTCGAAGCCCATCACCCGCTGCTTGCCACGGGCAACCGCCTCAGTCATGGCTGCAATGACGTAAGGTGAGCCAACGCGGGTACGCACCACCTCGACGCCACTCGCCGCCTCGATCCCGGAGTTGCTGGTTATTGGCGTAGCAATAAGCTTGGCCTCCAGCAGCCTTGCGCAAATAAGACCGAGCAGATCACCGCGCAATGGAGTTCCCGTTTCATCCGTTAGCAGGGGCCGATCGGCATCTGCGTCGGACGATACAATGGCGTCAAAGGCGAACTCCTTCGCCCAGGCAGCGAGCATCTTACATGTCGCCGCCGAAATAGCTTCCGTGTCAACAGGGATGAAGACCTCAGATCGGCCTACCGGTACGACATTTGCGCCATGACCTTCCAAGATGGTGGTCAAAATATCGCGGGCAACGCTGCTGTGCTGATATAAGCCGATCTTTAGCCCCTTAAGGCCCGATTTTGGAAGCAGCGTTTCGTAACGTTGGATATAGAAGTCAGTTGCTTCGCTGGAGTGGTCGGCGCCGCGGCCACACTCAACCCTGGTTGCATCTGCATCGGCTGAAAGCTGCTCCGCCAACGCCGTAATCGCCTGCTCGTCGGCCTTGTTGATCTCACCGTCAGGCAGATAGAACTTAATGCCGTTTCGGTCGGCCGGAATATGCGAGCCTGTGATCATGAGTGATGCTGCACCGAGTTTTCGGCCGTACAATGCAAGCGCTGGTGTCGGCAGCCCTCCGCAGTCGACCGGCACCATTCCCGCCCGGGCGAGCGCCGCCATGCAGATAGCGGCGATTTCCGAACTTGAATCGCGGAAGTCGCGACCGACCAATACGGTCGCCCCTGGCGCGACCCGTCCTCTGTCGAGGAGCATCCTCGAAAAGGCTGTAGCATAGAGCGCCGACACACTACCCACGAGTTCTGTTGCCAACCCGCGCAGACCACTTGTGCCGAATTTGGGACCCATTAACTAGCCTTTTTTTGCCGGGCAGCGTTCAGCAGGTAGTCGACGCCACCGGGGCAAGCCGAATGAATTCGCATCCACTAATGAGATTGCTTCGCTCTCGCCACACTGTTATGAAGCTTCCATCAAACGCAATCAAAAATGACACCATGCTTCCAAAGATTATCCCAGCTATCATGGCAGGGGGTAGGGGCACAAGGCTCTGGCCTCTGTCACGCGCAACTGCCGCAAAACAGTTTCTAAAGCTAATCGGCGAGGAAACGCTCTTTCAAGACACGCTTAAGCGCGTTTCCGATGCCAAAGTTTATGGAGCACCACTCGTCATCACAAATGAGGAATTTCGCTTCCTGGTTGCCGAACAGGCGCGCGAGCTCGGGGTCACGCTTTCCAGCATAGTACTTGAGCCGGTGCCGCGCAACACGGCAGCCGCAGTAGCCGTCGCCGCCCGGATCGTGGCTGATCGGTTTGGTGAGGACGCGCTATTGCTTGTGCTGCCGTCGGACCACGCGATTACGGTAGACGATACTTACAAGAAATGCGTGCGCTCCGCCTGCATCGCCGCAGCGGAGGGCAAGCTCGTGACGTTCGGTATTCAACCCACTTGGCCAGCAACAGGATACGGATACATCGAACGTGGCACTTACCTTGGCAAGGACGTCCATGCGGTTCAATGTTTTGTCGAGAAACCAAGTCTCGAAAAGGCGGCGGCTCTTTTGGAGACCGGCAATTACTATTGGAACTCTGGGATGTTCCTTTTCCAGGCGGCCAGCATTATCGCCGAACTTGAGGAACATGCACCCGACGTGTTGTCGGCGGTGCACGCCGCGGTCAGGGGCTCAACGGTCGACGCCGATTTTATACGACTTGCCCCGGAGAGTTTCAGCCAAGCGCCATCCATCTCGATCGACTATGCACTGATGGAGAAAACCGCAAACGCCGCCGTGGTCTGCTCGGATTTTGCTTGGTCGGATCTCGGTAGTTGGGATGCTGTATGGAAGAATGAGGAGCAGAATGCTGATGGTAACGTGCTCAAGGGCAATGTTACGGCCTGCAACACGAAGAATTCGCTTGTGTTGTCGCATACCGCGCATCTCGCTGTACAGGGGATGGATGGAGTTGCAGTCATCGCTAGCGAGGACGCAGTCTTCGTCGGGCGACTGGAGGAGGCCCATGAGATCGGAAACTTGGTGAAGCGCCTCGCCGCGGACGAAAATACGGCACGTCTTACGGAATTGCACCCAACTTTGATACGGCCATGGGGCGGCTACACCACTATGCTTAACGGCGATCGCTTCCAAGTAAGGCGGTTGTTCGTACGCCCTGGGAAGATGCTTTCTCTCCACAAGCATTTTCATCGATCAGAGCACTGGATCTGCGTGAAGGGCACCGCAGAAGTGACAATCGAGGATCGAGTAACGATCCTGCACGAGAACCAGTCAATCTACATCCCCGAGGGGGCGATACATCGCTTGGGCAACCCTGGCAAGATCATGCTGGAGTTGGTCGAGATTCAAACTGGTGCCTACCTGGGCGAGGACGATATCATCCGCGTCGCAGACGAATCGAGAAATGAAATGCCAGATTCGAGGCGTACGGGCCCATAGGGATAGCGTGCCCTTTGCGCAGTCCGGCACCTTCGCACGCATTACGGTATCTGGAGCGAGGACGTGGTGGCACCATCGGCAAGCGTTGCACCGGCGGCCGCGGACGGGTCTGACGACATGCGATGGATACCGCCCTCTGCGTCGACACGATCGTAGATGCGTGTTCTCCTCCGTGGGCCCGGCACGATCGTTCTCCTGCGCAACGCATACCTCGCGACGAGGTAGGCCGAAAAATCCGGCTTTCTTCGCGCGCAGCATTTCGAGACGACCTTTCTCGACGGGCAGATCGCCCGGCGTCTGCGACCCGTCCGGCTTCTTTTTCTTTGAGCGGTTTCTCGCAGCAGCACCGCTTGCACGCGGCTCCATTCCGGCTTTTTTTACCGACAGATCAGCTATGCGCTTGAAGCGCTGCTTGCCGTCCCGTCTGGCGGAAGGCCCGCGAGGAACGGCGAAAAGGCGGCGCCGAAGCCCCTGCATTGTTAGTGGCAAGGCTGTTGCGGTGGGCGTTGACGGTTTCGCTCCGGCTCGATCCCTACGGTCGAAAAGACGAAATGGCAGGAGCGGTCGGCCGTTTTGCCACAAAGCCTGTTCTTCAGGAGGCGCATGCAAGAGGGCGGGCGACGGCATGAAGCCGTGAATGCACTTGACTTCAGATTAATTAAGCGTTTTCTAACGATTTGCATAATTGATCGTTCGGATGACAACCATCCGCACTGTGGATTCGCCAGAACATGCGTTTTAAGGGCCTTGATCTCAATCTCCTCGTTGCGCTCGACGCACTGATGACCGAACGCAAACTCACGGCCGCTGCACGCAGCATCAACCTGAGCCAGCCGGCGATGAGCGCAGCCATCACCCGGCTTCGGACCTATTTCCGCGACGAGCTATTTACCATGAATGGTCGCGAACTTGTACCAACTCCGCGAGCAGAAGCGCTCGCACCCGCAGTCCGCGAAGCCCTGCTGCACATCCATCTCTCCATCATTTCATGGGATCCGTTCAACCCAGCGCAGTCAGATCGCAGTTTCAGGATCATTCTTTCCGACTTCATGACGCTAATGTTTCTTGAAAGGGTTGTGGTGAGAGTGGCGCGGGAAGCGCCCGCCGTCAGTTTCGAGTTGCTGCCGTTTTCCGATGAGCCAGATGAGCTTCTCCGGCGTGGTGATGTCGATTTCCTGATCCTGCCAGAAATGTTCATGTCGCACACGCATCCCAGAGCGAAGCTGTTCGATGAGAGATTCGTGTGCGTGAGCTGCCCAACGAACCAGAAGCTACCGCCGCAGCTCTCCATCGACAACTATGTATCAATGGGGCATGTTGCGGCCCAATTCGGGAAGCAGCGGCCTTCCGTGGAGGAATGGCTATTGCGCGAGCACGGATTGCGAAGACGGGTCGAAGTCGCCGTGCCGGGTTTTACCATGATCCCGTCTTTTTTGTCGGGCACTGACCGCATAGCGACCCTCCCGTTACGACTGGCGATGCACTTCGCAAAAGCCATTCCCCTGCGGATCACCGAACTTCCGCAACCCATTTTTCCCGCGTTCACCGAGGCTGTCCAGTGGCCCGCGCCTCACAGCAGTGATCCGGCCAGTCTCTGGATGCGCGAGATATTTCTACAGGAGGCGTCTCGCGTTGAATTTCAATCCGAAACTTCGGCGCATGCTCTATCTAAAGCCGACGGCGCAATTCGCCACCCTTGAGCCCGCAACTGCACGGTCGGCTCAGGGTCGAGCAGTTTGGCTGCAGGTTGCGGCCTACCAGAGGGGCTCGCACGGCCCGAGCGTACCGCATGCCACACTCCGACCATTTTCGGCCTATGCGCAGCATTAGCTCTTCAGCTTCAGCAGCCGGGAGACCATCTCATTCAGCGTGATATCCTTCGATACCTCGATCAAACCGCGCATGGGCATTAAGGCGAGGTTCCTACTGTCCGCCATGCTACAAGTCACTCGCAAGTTGCCCTTCCGGACGCTCCCAATCCAGCCAATTTGCGGTCGGAACGCCAATCCAACCGCCTCGCAGCAGCCTCCGCCGACAGCCCGTTCCGTCTTCGATACTCGGCTCTGAAGATCGTGACTCAGTGCTCTTCCATTGCCTCCTGATTCTAAGAAAAGAACCGAGACTGCGGACACGGAGATGCCTCAATTGAGTTGCTCACTTTGGAGTTGAGCTGTATCAAACGGGTGCCCTCGACAAAGGCCATATTCGATATAGCGGATCCCAGTAAATCATTGGTGAAACGATCCTTCACCAGGAGTAAGTGTGTTGAGTGTTGACCCTGAGAAGAAAAGAGCCAAAGCGAACGCTGTGGATATTTACGTCGGCCGTCGAATTCGCCAGAGGCGACGATGGCAGAATATGTCCCAAGCGGCCCTCGGAGAAGCTATCGGGGTGACGTTTCAGCAGGTGCAAAAATATGAAAAGGGCTCGAACCGGGTAGGTGCGGGCCGACTTCAGCAGATATCTGATGCACTGGAAGTGCACCCTTCCTATTTTTTTGAGGACATGCCTGACGACACTCAGTCGATAGGGCAGGGCGCCCCTAATCAGGCCTATATCCCGCCCGAAGTGATTGAGTTCGCTGCAAGCGACGAAGGGGTCGAGCTCATCCGGGCGTTCTCCCGTGTCGGCAATCTCAACGTGCGCTGTCGAATCGTGAAGCTGCTCAAGTCTCTCGGCGAACACGACTGGTAAGCATGAATTCGCCCATTTCTGAGTCGAACGCGGCTACGCTCTCGGAATGAAATCAACCGTAAGTGACATCGCCATGGGACGCTTGCATTGACTCTGTAGCTCATTGAGTTCAAATCATACAAGTGAGCTAGGGGAGGAAATCACAGTGGCTGACGAGAGTAACACAGGACCAGTTGCCGCGGCTGAGGCGGTTGCCGAAACGCAAGCACCAGCTGGCAAAAGGAAGAGTTCGTCGCGGCGTCAAAGAACGGCTGCCGGACAAGTTGCGGAATCAAAGACGACTGCTAAGCCTAAGAGATATAGCGAGACAGAAAGAGCTGACAAGCTCAATCTGATCGAGGCCGAAGTGGCTCAAGGCAATAGCACCCTAAAGGACGCGATCAAGAGCGCCGGCATATCGGAGCAAACCTACTACGTGTGGAAGAAATCTGCTAAGCCTGCCGATCGAAAACCAGAGGAGTCTGTGGTGGCCGGCGATGACCTTGCCGATCTCATTCAACTCGATAAGGAAAACTTGAGGCTTCGCAACCTTTTGTCGGACAAACTGCGTGCGGAAAACGCCGAACTGCGCAAGAGACTTGGGCTGGATTAGTTCAAGAGTAGCCTCTCAAGGCTGTGGTAAGGCGCCCTGCCGGCTTCCGAAAGGGACGGCGTGCCTAGCCTTACGGCCACTTGCATCGAGTCCGAAATGGCGGTATTTGGCCGAATGGTAAAGGAATGTCGTGGCGCGTTTTGGCGCTGATGAGTCGTGGATTGCTTGCGAGATACATATGAAAACACCACCACGGAGGTTTATTGTCGAATTCAAGCAAGCACGGCGGCGATCAAAGGAACGAACGAATTCAGTCTGGGGAAACACGGACCTTAAGGCTTTGACCCGCGAAGTGGAAGAGATGGCTCCGCATTTGTTCAACTTAACGGAAGAGCCAGTATCCCCTAACGTAGCCTACGGTCCGCCGGCCAGCCCGAATGCAGAGTTTCTCATTGCAGACAAAGAGAATATCGGGCTTGGGCCAGAAGCCGTGACACCGGCCGAAGGTTCGGAAAACGCGTTCTCGGGGCTGTTGCAGGAGACGCCACCGGTCTCCCACACCCGAACAAACTCCAAACAGCGCATTTCGCGAAAGCTACCCGAGCGGTTGTCATTGGACGTGCGTGAGAATGTAGAACGCCCGATTTCTCGCGGTGAATTGGCCACTCTCGAAGCAGAAAACAAGCGCCTCAAAAGGCTGCTCGCTGAACGGATCCTTACCCAAAACTTGCAACTCAAGAAGATGCTTGATCGGTTTAACCTCAATTGACGATGTCGCATCCGCGCGAAAGTCTTAGGAATCTCTTGGGGGCCGGCGTTTTAGCAATCGCTGATAGCTCTTCAATCCCACCTCAATGACACAGTTCAGGACCTTCCTCCATGTATCTAGCCATAGCACGCCAACCGAATATATTCAAACAAACCTGAGCCTACGGCAGAATTAATGGTTTTTTAATAGACTTGGTAGCTGCGGATTAAAATTATGTTTTGACATATCCTCGATCGGTGTTAATCCACTAAATGAGAAGTGTCGTCGCAGATAAATACTTTGACGAAATTCCAGCTTGGGTTGTGATTCTTCCCTGTTGCTTTGAGCCGTCAGCCAGCTCAGCGCCTTGGTGGCGGCTTCCCATCACGACTTGAGCCTTGATGTTGCGGCGGAGCCTGGCTCCTGTGCAATGACCGTCCAGTTTCAAGAGGCAAGTGAGTTCAGCGGCATTTTCTCGCACGTTTCCTCCTGAAACGTCGTTTTGGGATATGTTGCTAAGATCCGATAGGAGAAGAAGATGACAGAAACCACGCTCGGTGCGAGCAACGAACTTTTGGCAGAACTGACGGCAGAAATCGTAGCCGCCTATGTCAGCACCCACGTGGTTCCGGGTGCCGAGCTTCCGACGCTTATCGCTGACGTTCATTCAGCGCTCAACAATGCCACTGCTCCCGCGCCGGTGATTGCTCCCATTGAGAAGCCGAAGCCAGCGGTCTCGATCCGCAAGTCTGTGCAGGACGATCAGATCACCTGCCTCGAATGCGGCGGCGCCTTCAAGTCGCTGAAGCGCCACTTGATGACCCACCACAATCTGTCGCCGGAAGATTATCGCGAAAAGTGGGACCTACCCGCGGACTACCCGATGGTCGCGCCCGCTTATGCGGAAGCCCGCTCGCGTCTGGCCAAGGAGATAGGCCTCGGCGAGCGCCGCAAGCGTCGTGGTAAGTAGAACGTTATCGCCGGCGGCGATCGCTGCCAGCTACGCGCCACGCCTTTAATTTGCGCGAAATGCTATGCAGAATGCGGTGTTTCGGCCGCACCTTCCAGATGCACGGCGTGATTGACGAATGTTGACCCCGAACGAAAGCTTGGACATATGTAGATTTCACAGCTTACGCTTAAATCCAGCGATGACGAGACGGTGCGCCGCTTCAAGGTTTTCATTAATCTTGTCGTTGGCGAAGCCGCCAAGTTCAACCGTCTCGATCCGGAGGTCCATCTTCGAGATATCCTCACGCGCATCGCCGGCCATCCGATCAACAGGCTTGCCGAATGGTTACCGCGGAGCATGCGGCATCAGGGTCGACCATGGCCGGGCCTGCCAACACGACACTCATGCGCAGCGCGCCTGCGGCCTTCCTCGGTGGCGGCGTCATCGGCCCGCCTCCGAAGAGCCGGTCAGCTTGACGACATCGACGAACTTGCGTCGCGCGTGAGCAAGGCAGAACGCCAGCCGCATGGGGGCGACATTGCTCTCTCCCATCACGCGCGCCGACGCGGGCGCTTGCACAATGACGCTTTCACCGGCCCGGCATGCATAGCTTGGCCGGATCGTCTGCTTTACCCGGACAACCGCCGGCACGATGTCGAGCGCCTCACTGACGTCCGTGCCGACGCAATGAAGCTCGAACGAGCAGCACGGGCAAATCTTGCTCTCCGGCTCGATGAGCTCTTCATACCGTGGGAGGTGCCTGGGTAAACGGCCGATGTTGCGCGACGGTGACCGTCGCTCCTGTTTTGGCCCTTCAGCCACGGGTGCAACATCGTCATTGGCCGCCGCGGGAATGTCGGTGAGATCGCCAAGGTCAAGCGTCGCCTGCGTCGGGTCGATCGCCGTCATCTTCTCCGATTTCGGCCCAAAGAGCTGCTGCTCCAGGAAGGCAACGCGCGCCTTGAGGTCGGCGTTCTCTGCATCAAGCGAGAGAATGATCCGGCTCAATTGCGCGGCATCCTGAGGTAAAGAGTCGGGTCAAAGCGGCATGGCAGACCCTAGCACATGATCCTGAATCTTCAAGCAAATCCAATAGGATCAGCCCGCTTTCGTCGGCCGCTTTACGACGTTTCGCTTGCCCGAGTCCAGTCGATACCGGTCAGCAAAAAATTTGTTCGGCCTTGAAATGTACGTTCGTCTAACGTACAGTTGGCTTAAACGACATGAAGGAGCCGGTCATGCGAGCAATCAAGGACGTCACGATTGACATCGATGAGCCGAACACCGTTCGAATGAACTTCCGTACGAAGGAGCGCGTGAAGAGGACGATCCAGCGTGCCGCGGCACTTTCCGGCCTCGACGATTCTGCGTTCACGATCAACGCTGCCTACCAGTCTGCCATTGCCACGATCGCGGCGCATGAGGCGACCTTGTTGCAGACAACGGACTACCAGGCGTTTTTCGACGCTTTGGATAATCCGCCCAAACCGACCGATCGGCTGAGAGACGCGTTCAAGCGTTATAGCGAGACCGTAGTCTCTAAGTAATGGCAAATACCGGCGCCGCAAAACGCATAATCGAGCCGCTCGATCCCAACCGGCATGATCGGGCGGCTTTTTTTTGTGGAATCATCCAGGTCGACAACTTCTTCAAGAAAACGGCGAACAAGCTATCGAAAGCAGACAACCTTCGTGTCTATGTGATGACCGAAGACGATGGCACAACGGTTATAGGGTTCTACGCCATCAACAGCCACTCGATCAGCTATGCTGATCTGCCGGAACGCTTTTCCCGCACCCGGCCGGGACACGGCTCGATACCGGCCGCCTATATCTCCATGATCGGTCGCGATCAGCGATATAGGGGTGGCGGTTACGGCGGCGATCTGCTTACCGATTGCCTGCAAAGGATCGCCGGAATTGCTGACCAGATTGGGATCGCCGTCGTTCTTCTCGATGTCCTTGTTTGCGGTGACGAAGAAAAGACGAGCCGGCGTGTCGCGCTTTACAGCGAATATGGCTTTCAACCTTTGCCGTCAATGCCGCTTCGGATGTTCCTGCCGATCGCGACGATCAGGAGCCTAATGGGCTAACGCGCATTCGGTGCGCGATGCACGCATTTAATTAAGCGCAAAAAGCAACAGAAACAAAACCGCTCTGCTGTTCCATAAGATAGATTATGCGATCATTTTTTGTAGCGGCATTTTAGAGATGCGACATATGAGCCAGTTAGAGATGCGACGGTCGTCGCCTCTTGGGATGCTGGTCAAACGTCAACGTTTGGAAGGAAGACTGGCGACGGGAAGCGTGGTTGAGACCATGAGCGTTCGGAGTCGTCATGTCTTGTTTGATCACCATGTCGCAGAAGGAATTGCATCGTCTTGAACTGATCCAACGGATTCGCGGCCGCAGCCTGACCGTCGTCGAGGCGGCCGCGTTGCTTCGTCTCAGCCGCAGTCAGGTGCACCGGTTGTTGCAGGCCTATGACTTGGCCGGCGCCGACGGTCTGGTCTCGAAGAAGCGCGGCCGTCCGAGCAACCGGCGTCACAGCGAGGATTTCCGCAACCTGGTGCTCGACCTGGTGCGTGAGCATTACCTGGATTTTGGACCAACCCTGGCGGCCGAGAAGCTGATCGAACGCCACCGGATTGCCGTCAGCAAGGAGACGCTGCGCCAATGGATGATGGAAGCCGGCATCTGGGTGTCGCGACGCGAGCGCAAGAAGCGGGTCTTCCAGCCGCGCGGCCGGCGCGATTGTTTCGGCGAACTCGTTCAGATCGATGGCTCGCTTCATTGGTGGTTCGAGAACCGCGGTCCCAAATGCGCCCTGCTCGTCTATATCGACGATGCCACCGGCAAGCTCTTGCATCTGCGGTTCGCCGGATCGGAGAACACCTTCGACTATCTGCACGCGACGAAGGCCTACTTGCAGCAATGGGGAAAGCCGATCGCCTTCTACAGCGACAAGCATGGCATCTTCCGCACCACCCATGCTTCCAAGAAGGACAGAACCAGTGGCCTGACGCAGTTCGGCCGGGCTCTTTATGAGCTCAACATCGACATCATCTGCGCCAATACCCCGCAGGCCAAGGAGCGGACATCACGATGCACCTTGTTGGAGTGGTTGAGCGACAATTAATCTGGGTTGACGGCCACCATATCGACTGCCGGCGCCTTTTTCGAGTCTGACGTTGCCCGGCGGTTCGTACAAGTATCGATGGTTGCTGGCGTATCGATGACGCTTGAGAGTGCCTTTGCGCCCGAGTTGGTGAACGGTCGATTCGCATACGCCGAGCTGCTGGGCTACTTCCTCGCCGGTGAGCATGCCGCCCTCGCGCAGCCGTTCGTACCGGCTCTTCAAACCATAGGTGCGGCGCACGAGCATGACCTTCTTCGGCGTGAAGGGTTCGCCGCGCCAGTTGCGATGCCCGAGTTCGTTGAGACGAGCGGCGATCTGCCGGTCGTTGGTGGCCTCCAGCAGCTCGTTGATCAACGCCACGACCTGTGCCGGCGTCTTGCGTATCACCGACATAGGCCGAGGTCTGGCCACCGACAGGCTCTGCGTGCGCCCGCCGCGCCAACGGATGTTGATGTTGACCTCATCGTCGACGAGCAGCGTCACGTCTTCGATGAGAAGGCCGAGCATGCGCTTGCGTTCGACGGCACCGGTGCGCTCGTCGTTCCAGATGCGCGGGAAATCGGCGGTCAGCGCCCTGATGCGCTGCTGCGCTGGCTCGTCCAGCAGCGAGTGGTCGGCCTCGTTCTGGCGCTCGTGCTCGCGCTGGAGTGCGTCGAGGTCGCGCAGCCGTGCGTTCCAGTCGGCTTCCAGCGCGTCGGCGACCAGGCGGTTGTCCGGATCGACCTTCAGGTAGCGCCGGCGGGCCAGTTCAGCCTCATAGCGGGCGCGTTGCAGCTGCGTGCCGCGCAGCGCCGCGGCCTGCTCCACGCGCTGGGTGATCTCCTGCTGCACGGCAAGCGCGACATCGATCGCTGCCGGCGCCATTACCTCCAGCAGTAGCGCGCTCACCGCCTCGTCGACCGGAGCACCGCGCACCCATTGGCAGTGTTTGCCGGCGTGTCGCACGACGGCTTCGTTGCAGACGTAATATGGGCGCAGCCGCCCCTCGAACGGCTCGTAATGGACCCGCATGCGTGCACCGCAGCGGCCGCACAGCAGCCGTCCCTGCAACAGGCCGCTGCCCTGGCGGGGCATGCGTCCACGCAGGCCGGGTGAAAAACCGGTGGCGTTCTGTTCCAGGGCTGCCTGATTGCGTTCGTATTCGGCCCAGGAAATGTAGCCGTCGTGGGCGTCGGGAATCAGTACCTGCCAGTCGGATCTCGCCACGCGCAGTTGCACGGGCTTCAGCTTGGCATTGTAGGCGGTGCGCGTGCGTCCATAGGCGAAGGCGCCGGCATAGCGCGGGTTGTGCAAGATCTGGAGCACGCGGGAATGGTCGATCTCGTTCCACAGGACGTCGCCCTTGCCGATGCCGCGACGGATACGCCGCGGAAAGAGGATCTTCTCGCCCCGCAGGCGGCGCACGACGGCGCAGGCCGAGCCGGTCTGGCGGAAAGTATCGAACAGGAGCCGCACCGTGTCCTGGATCTGTCGGTCGGGATCGAGCACGACCCGCGCGTCAGGGGTGTAGACCAACCCGATCGGCAGCGGCATCTCGAGTTCGCCGCGGCGCGCCTTGTTGAGAATGCCGCCTTGCAGCCGCGACTTCAGGATGTGCAGTTCGGCCTCGCTCATCGTGCCCTTCAGGCCGAGCAGCATGCGGTCGTTGAAATAGGCCGGATCATAGACGCCGTCCTCGTCCATGATGAGCGTGCGCGACAAGGCGGCCAGCTCAAGGAGACGGTGCCAGTCGGCATTGTTGCGTGCCAGGCGCGACACTTCCAGCCCCAGCACGATCCCTGCATGTCCCATCGCCACTTCGCTCACCAGGTGCTGGAAGCCGTCGCGGTCCTGCGACTGCGCGCCGGAGAGGCCGAGGTCGCTATCGATGACGTGGACACGTTCGATCGGCCAGCCCAGCGCCACGGCGCGATCGCGCAGGGCGTATTGCCGCTTGGTGCTCTCGGTGTTCTCGAACACCTGACGAAGCGAGGACTGACGCACGTAGAGGAATGCATCACGCCGCAGATGGTCGGCGTCAACCTTTATGGCGATGTCAGTAGACATGGTTCCCTCGGGTCTCTGCTGCCAGCACCATGTTGGCGAGCATGTGCACGAGCTGGCGATCGTGCACTGCGACCGAAGCCGTAGGCCGTGATTCCAGCCGCCGATGCGTCGGCGGGGGAGGCTGCGCGATCAGCACCGCCAGCCCTTGCCAAAGGCCGTGGAAAACGATGGCGCCCATGTCCTTGGCGCAGGCCTGACCGCAAAGGACGGCGGTGCGCAGCGTCTCGTAGAAATCCTTGCAGCTGCGCGGTAGCACCGGGGTGCGTGCATGGGGCTCACCGTTTTTTTTTACGGGCGATCGCGCGTTCGATGCTGCGGGGATGGACACTGATGCCGAGCGTCGAATGCAGCAGTTCTGCCAGGGAGCGCGCCTGCAGCGGGGCGCCCGCATGCTGGTTCTGCTCGATGAGCTGCATGACCTCGTCGGTGAGTTTGTGGGCCGACTTTGGCCCTCGGGTGCGCGGCAGCAGGCCGGCAATGCCGTCGCGTTCGAACGCGGCCTCGGCCTGATAGTAGGTTGGCCGCGACAGACCGAAAAGCGCGGCGGCATCGGCCTTGTTGACGCCATCCTCCTGGACGTGACGCAGCATCTCGTACTTCACCTGCACGAGATCGAGAGGATCGAAGAAGGTGGACTCACGAAACCAGGGTGCACGGACGGCTTCGGGCCGCGCATTGAGTGCTCCGAGCTCGCGCAGTCGCTCACGTTTGGTCTCGTTGGGCATGGCATAACCTCTTCCTAGTGGTGTAAATCAAATTACGCCTCGATAGAGAACGTGTCAACCTAACGACGCCGGGCGATATGGCTGTTTATGCTGCATATAACTACAATGTAGAGGCAATTATCGCTGTGAGCGCCCGTATGATTCGGCATAATTAGATTTACATAATCGGCATAAATTGCCTGACACGCATTCAGCCGCCATGGCTGCGCTCGATTTGCTCGATCAATGCGGCTAGGGTTGCCAGATCATCTGGACGCACGAACGACCTACCGGCCGCGATCTGAATGAAAACATCGGGTGCAGCGACGTCCGTCCATGACGCAAGCAGCGAGCGAAGCCGCCCATCCGCGTCGTAGAACATGACGCGATCCTCGCCCCAGTTCTGCTTGCGTGTCGACAACACGAAGCGCTGGCCGCGCCACGGATGGAACGGGTGCGTGACCTCGAACTCTATACGCACTTGAGTGTCAGTACGAACTGCAGTCCTGGACTTGAAAGAAGGGGCGCGTCGAGCGCGCCAACCAGACGCTGCAGGATCGGCTTGTCAAGGAACTGCGGCTGCGCGGCATCGACACGATCGCGGCGGCCAATGCCTATGCGCCGGAATTCATGGCCGACTTCAATCGTCGGTTTGGCAAGGCGCCGCGCAATCCGAAGGACATGCATCGGCCGTTTGCCGCGCATGAGAACCTCGATGGCGCCATGTGCCGCAAGGAGATCCGCAAGCTGTCGCAGTCGCTGACGCTGCGCTATGACAAGGTGATGTTCATCCTCGATCCGACCGACCTCGCCACGGCGCTCGCCGGCAAGAAGGTCATTGTCTGCGACTATCCCGACGGTCGCCTCGAGGTCACCCATGAGGGGACGTCCCTGCCCTACAGGACCTTCGACACGCTGCGCTCGGTGCACCGCTGCGAGGTGGTTGAGAACAAGCGCCTTGATGACATGCTGGCGCTGGTCGCCGAGATGCAGGCCGGACGAGAGCAACAGCGCAGCAAGGGCGGGCCGCGCCGCACCGGCCAGACGGACCATATGTTCGGCATTCGCGACGGCAGCCAGAGCAATGGCTATCAAAAGCGCGGCACCAAGCCTGGCCGGAAGACGGATTTTACCAAGGATCCGGTGGTCATCGCCAAGCGGCAGCAAGCCCTTGCGCAGCTGAAAGCGGCGGAGTGATCGGGGTGTCAAAGCTGAAGTTTATCTTGCGGCTGGAGCCATCCGCCGCCGACCGGCCTGCGCAACCCTGACCAGCTCCACCCGGCCGGCGGCTCGCGTCTGCGTACTTTGTAAATATATCAACTTGCAAACGCAGTACTAAGGAATAGGATGATGTCGCGTTTCTAAGTTGATTACTTTGTCTCATCTTTAAATAGCTGTGACATTTTTTGTAGCCGCAAAGTTAAAGTGTCCTGTTCCTGCAAAGTAAGAATGTCACTCTCCCCGCGTTTTGATGGCGTGGGAGATTGCGGATGGGATTGATTGCGATGAGCGAGCGCGACCTGCAGCGGATTGAGGTTTTGTCGAAGGTGATCGACGGCCGCATGACGATGGTGTCGGCGGCGCATGTCCTGGGCTTAAGCACGCGCCAGGTGCGTCGGCTGCTGGATCGGATCAGCGCTGGCGGTGCGGCGTCGATCCGCCACAAGGCGATCGGTCGCCCATCGAACAATCGGATTTGCGACGGCGTGCGCGATTATGCCATGGCGATCGTGCGCGAGCGCTATGCGGATTTCGGTCCGACGCTGGCGGCTGAGAAGCTAGCGGAGCTTGATGGCCTGACGGTGTCGCGCGAGACCTTGCGCCAATGGATGGCGGACGCCGGTCTGTGGCTGTCGCGCAAGCAGCGGCGGACGTTTCATCAGCCGCGGTTGCGGCGCGAGGCCTATGGCGAACTGGTGCAGATCGACGGTTCCGAGCATCGCTGGTTCGAGGATCGCGGTGACCCCTGTTCATTGCTGGTGTTCATCGATGACGCGACCGGCAAGCTGATGCAGTTGCGCTTCGTACGATCGGAAAGCGCGTTTACGTATTTCGAGGCGCTGGAGCTCTATCTGAAGGCGCATGGTGCTCCGGTCGCCTTCTATTCCGACAAGCATTCGGTGTTCCGGGTGGCGAAGAAGGACGCCAAGGGCGGCCAGGGCATGACCCAGTTCGGGCGTGCACTTTGCGAGTTAAACATCGAGATTCTTTGCGCAAACTCGAGCCAAGCCAAGGGCCGAGTCGAGCGGATGAACCGGACGCTACAGGACCGGTTGATCAAGGATCTGCGCCTGGAGGGCATCTGCGGCATGGACGACGGCAACGCTTTCCTGCCTCGGTTCATGGAGCGCTATAACCGGCAATTCGCCATTACCCCTGCCCGGTCTGATGATCTGCATCGGCCGCTGAACCTTGCCCCGGATCGGCTGCGCGACGTCCTGTGCAAACGTGAGCAGCGTTATGTCGGTGCGCAGCTGACGTTTTCGTTCGAGCGCCAGCGGATCATGCTCGAGGAGAACGAAGTGACGCGCGGACTGGTCGGTCGCTATGTCGAGACCCATGCCTATGCCGACGGCCGGCTCGATGTGCGCTGGAAGGGGCATTCCCTGCCCTACCGGGTGTTCGACAAGGACCAGCGGGTGACGCATGCGGCGATCATCGAGAACAAGCGGCTTTCCGATGTGCTGGCCTACATCAAGGAGCGCCAGGACGAGCGGCCGGCGCCGAAGGTCAGGACCAACAGCGAGAAGAACGGCTACACGCCGCGCGGTCGCAAGCCGGGCAAGCGGACGGATTTCATGAACGATCCCGTGGTCATCGCCCGGCGGCGGCAGGCGCTCTCCAATCTTGATGCCGCGGAATGATCCATTGATCTGGCTGTCAAGGCTAAAGCCGATAGGTGCCCCTCACCCGCCCCGATCTCACCTTGCAACCCGGACCAGCCGGTCAGATCGGGGCTGGTCGTCGCGCCGGGCCGCAGCTCAAAGTGATATTTCTACTTTGCGCCACAGCGGACAGTTCAACCTGGCCGCCACATTTTTTGAGTGATTTGAGTGTAGCACAGAAGGCGAACATCCCCCACTACGCCTGAGCCGGAGCCTTTTCGTGTGCGGCTCCCCCCGATCCACACCCATCATTCACCGTTTCCGGTCGCGGCTCTCAAGTGCCGGTCGTAAAGGCATCCACGGCCGGCTTTCGTAATCGCCCACTCGAAATCAGTCAGGTGGAAGCGACGGCGGGTCACGCAAAGCCGGCAAGCCAAGGCCTAATTGAATCATTATCCGCCCGCCGACAAAACTCCCGTAGTCTGCGACCTAATCTGAAATGGTCGTCTCCGAGCTCGTCGGGGGGTTCGCAAAGCTTCAACGATACAATACAATACTACCATCGATTGTGAGGCGGTTATCTTGGCGAGAGAGTTGTTATTCTTGGCGTGCGCAATTGTGATTGCCGACAGCTGGCCGGCGAAGGCGATCGACATAGAAAGCCTGTTCGGACACACCATCCGCATTGAGGGCGAGTACCCTGAACGCACCTTGAAAGTCGATGATCGCGAATTGCACCGCAACGCCCTTCTCCTCTTCGACGGCCTGTTCATTGTGGACGGCGTTCCAGCACTGATCGGCAGCAGCTCGAATGGGGGCAACGCCTGCGACGGCACCCCTTTCGTCGTTTCGTTTCCACCTGGTGCCAGGCCCCGTTTCGATGGACCGATCGAAGCCTGTGCTTACATCGGGCACGAGGTCTCCGACGAGAGAATCCTATTCTCCACCAATAACATTCCGGGACAGGGCCGAGAGCAATGGGCTTGGACGCCTGCCGACGGAATGAAGGAATTAGGCGTCGCAGCATTTGTCCCCGACGACAAATCGGGTTGGCAGGCGCTCAGGGAACGCTCGTTTGAGCATCCTTCCGACGCCCTTAAGAACGCGGATATCGCGGCAACAATCAAGTCGCTGCTCGGAGCTGATTTCGAAGCCTTTCAGGCAATCATCACCGGAACGGGCAGCGGCGAATTTAAGAGCGACGACTATATTGGTAGAACGTGCACGCCCCACATGTGCAGAGAACAGGAAGCGTTGCTCTTCCTGTCTGCCAAGGATCGTCGCGCCTATGCCGCTTGGAAGCCGCACCAAAAGAAAATCATTGTTCACCCACCTGTGAAGCAGTGGCCCGAGAAAGCAAAACAGGAATTGAGAGCATGGGCAGAAACGTGGAAGTAACAGCGCTAGCGGGGCTGATCTCCATACAATAGTGCCCCAGAAACCGGTGACTTACTTAAATAGTCCCTAAAGCCCACCAGATGCGCCAGGTTGTTTCTGGGGCGAATAGTCAATAATGCAGTAGTCATCGCCGATTTGCAAAAAAATGACGACATTCTGATTGGCGCTATCCCACCACTTATCAATTGATGTCACTGGCGTTCTTGAACTCTTTGGCGGGCCATAGGTGTTTGAAAGTTTGCCCGTCAGCGAGGGGCAATCTTGTCCGGACAACAATTTCAATCTCACGAGCGCAAGACCCGAGTTTCGGCCAAAAACGAATGCGGCCTTGAATTTGAATTGGCCGGCAGAGTACTTCCCGTCAAGCAAGTGCTGCAGCCGCCTGTCCCCTTTTAACCGTTCCGGTTTTTTTGGCTTGGTGATTGAGGCGTCATCAGGCGCATTTTGACGACTTCCTTTGGCGTCATGCCCCATCTGGTATACTGCCAATCCGCCCATGCATGTGTGCCAGCCGTAGCCATCAACATGAGCATACCTAAACCGCCTGCATGGACCACCTTCATTTCTTGCCCCCCAGAGCGCAAACAGACACTTTTCATTGGCAAGGAGTAAGCTTGGCCGACTCCGCATTCTTCGGACCATAGCGAGCAGGACCACGCCTACTGAGCTTAAGTATGCAGGGAGAGTCGTTCATAGGCGATTTTCTCATTCGCAGGCCACTCCGTCGCCATCCCTGTCGAGCTTGCGACGGTAGCCGGGCTCGCCAGCGTAAATAGGCGCTGCACCAGCAGCGCGTGCCGCGGCGCAGTTTTGAAAGTAGACCTCGCCACCTTCGGGCGTGGAATTACCGTCATCGTTCGTCTGAGCCATTGCCGGCAGATTGCCAACAAGGATCGCGAAGAGGGCGACGGCCGTGGTAAGCAAACACTCTTTCATTCGGTTTCTCCTGGTACCGAGCGGCGCGCAAAGGTCGGGGTGACAAGTCTTTGCGTTGTCCGGTACAGGATTATACAAACTGCAACTGCGCGTATATTCGGCCAGATGGCTTAGCCCGCTAGGGTAGGCCTTACGGGCGTCAACCGAGGTGACGAGCTGGGGCAGTTGGTCACTGAGCCTCAGACCGAGCAGCCCTCACTGCGAGGCGTTGATCGCGCGACGGGTATATTTTTCGTCACTGCGTGAGTCCGGGCCGCCGGAACTCCGCTCGCGCGGTGTGCCGGCCTTGGCCAAAGCCGAGACTACACAATTGGAATCGAACCGCGGACGCCATGCTGCGCGTTTCTGGATTTACCCCGCACTCAATGCTTAAAGCAGTTTTCCCGGTGCCAGCGGAGGAAGTGCGGATGTGGCCTTTCGAATAGTCGCTGCGGAACGATCGCGCGTCCCGTTCGGTTGATGACTGGATGCTCTCCGGGTCGTTCCCCTGCCGCGAAACAAGGATGTTTAGCTCGTCGGAAAGGCTGGATCAAACCCCGATCGAACATCCAGTGGGCGGTCCCGGAAAGCGCAATGCCATTGCTCAGGATGTCGGGACCGTTGGCTTAGACCAAGCGAATATGCGCAGCATCGACTTCAGCACGACCGCCGCCGTTAATCAGCTTTAGTCCGGTGATCGCGCATCGCTTGTCGTATGCTTTGAGGACAAGGCGACGGAAAAGACGATTGCGAACGATTCGAGACGTGAGCTGAGCGACACGATCACGCTCCTGCTCAAAAACGAAGGATGACTGCAGTTGCTCGCCCATTCCGGGTGCCAAATCGACGATTTCTGGCTCGCCGACCTGCCCGTGCGTTTACGATCGAAGCGCGAAATGGTGGAGAGGGGGCATGCACTATCGCTCGCAAAGGAGGTCGGTGCTGTTCACGGCACCCGGACTTATCGTCGGTGCGCTCGCGATAGGCGCTGCGGGCGGCATCAGCGTAAGTCCGGGCGACATTCTTGCGCTCGTGGAAAAGCCTCACCTGCTGGTCGCCGTTCTGTTCGTCGGCGCCTTCACTGGCATCATGGTTGAGCAGGCTCTGTCAAGGATGCGAAGGCAGGATGGCGCGCGAGGAACCGCTCGCGCTGGGAGAAACAGCGCTCGGCGACGAATGCCGTCGTAGGGCCATGGGCTCCCACAAGCGTTCCGGAATCACCGAAACGACCCGACGCTACCGAACAGCTCCGGATTGTTATGAACTCCACCTTCACGAGTCAGCCGCTCCTCAACAGGAGCGAACCGCGGGTATTCAAGGAATTCTATCGCCTGGTGATTGGCTGCAATCCGGCTTGGCAGGTGATGGCCCAAGTCTCGTTAGGCGAAATCCTCCGCAGCAAAGACGCGGACGCGTACAGCTGCATAAACGCCAAGCGGGTCGACCTCCTGCTGGTGGACGGCAACTGCCGCCCTCGCCATGTCGTCGAATATCAGCGCGGAGCGCACCATCAGGGTGCCGCAGCCGCGCGCGACGCGGTTAAGAAGGCGGCGCTCAGGTGCGCAGGGATCGGCTATTACGAAGTCGTTGCCGGCCAGACCACTCCGTCTGACCTCAGACGATTGGTCGAGAAGCTCGTGGAGAAGCCGGAACTTCCAATATGCGCTCCGGACTGACGGGGGGCTCGGCCGCGGCTGTTGGCGCTCAGAAGCGCTCTGCCCCTCGACACAACTCAGACGCCGCAGCGGGCGAATAGTCCGCACGCCCCTGACCACATTGCATACTGGTTGGATGCTCTCTTCAAGGTTGGGGCTTTTCAATATGTTCAGACTACTTGCGGCGATACTCGTTTTCACGGGACTAGCTTCGGCGGTGAATGCCGATCTTCTGCAGACTGGGGGTAGCCGATGGGTTGTGCTCGCAAGTACGCGAGATCTCGACAACGCCATTGGCATCGCGAACCTTTACCAGCATCGCTTTGATGACGTTCGCGTGGCGGAGGCCTCGAACGGTTGGCTCGCAGTGATCGCAGGACCAGTATCAATCGCCCGAGGAGCGAAGGCGGCACGCGAAGAATTGTGGAGTGCTGGCGGGTTTCCCCCTGACTTGTTCCTTAGCAATGGGCAAAGCTTGAGACGCACCGTGTGGGAGCCGCCGAAAGGTCGGCCCATTCCCACCTGGTCGTATAAAGGTGGCCAGCCACTAGTCTTTTCAGCTGGAGGGCTCGAGATTGAAGTGTCTCATCTTGCCGAGGGCAATACTCGGTATCCGTCTATCACGCTTCGCAGGGCCGGACGTCTGCTCATAAAGGAAGTTCTGAAGGGGTCCGAGTCTTTCGGGGACAACATGAATGCTGAAGTGCGGCTCGTTTGGCTCGACCGCGCGGTCGCCGAACCACAGATCATCTTTTCATCTCATTGGAATGGAGCACATTGCTGCACAGTTTCTAAAATACTAACAAAGGTCGGCAACGGCTGGACAAGTATCGAAGGCGCTACGCTCGATGGCGGTGGGTATCGACTTCAGGACATCGACGGCGATGGCAGCGTGGAATTGCTCAGCGTCGACAATTCCTTCCTTTACACGTTTGCTCCTTACGTCTTCTCATCAGCTCCGTTGGTAATATCGAAACTCGATGGAGATCGTTTGATTGACATGCGCTGGAATTCTGCCTTCCGACGCTACTATCGTCGCGAGCTCTTTGGATGGGAGTACCGGGCAAAACTGGAACCAGAGATCTGGCGAAAGAACGGTTTTCTGAGCGCTTGGCTGGCATTGAAATCAGTGTTGGGCGAATCAGACCAAGCCTGGACCGTGGTCTTGGAAAATTACGATCGTTCAAGCGAATGGCCCTTGACCGTATGTGATGCTCCTCTGAAGGAAGGTGTGTGCCCAGAGGAAGCCACTCGCGAGGTGAGTTTCCCGGAGGCGCTGCGCGATCACCTTGCGCGTAATGGATACTTGGGTCCGCAAGTGGCGAAAATCGAGGAAACTTCAAAGCCCACTGAGCAGCCGTCACCCGCCGATAGCACATCAACGCCTGCGGCACCTGAGAAGGGCGCCGCCTCCAGTGCAGGAACAGGCTTCTTCATCTCAAAACAAGGCCACCTTGTCACCAATCACCATGTGATCAAGGGTTGCAGCGCCATCGAAGTGCGCCGCCCCGGCCAGTTGAGGCTTCCGGCAAATATTGTGGCAGTGGACCCCACCAATGATCTAGCTCTACTACGTGTGGAAAGCGATACGGGCGCATACGCATCTGTCCGGGTAGAAACACGGCTGGGCGAGTCAGTCGCCGTATTTGGCTATCCGCTTTCTCATGTCTTGGCCAGCGGAGGCAACTTCACCCTCGGCAATGTTACGGCGCTGGCTGGCCTTGGCAACGATACGCGTTTCATCCAGATATCTGCTCCCGTCCAACCGGGTAATAGTGGCGGCCCGCTAATTGATAGTTATGGCAATGTCATCGGCGTTGTGACGTCGAAGCTCGACGCACTGGCTGCACTTGCGGTAACAGGGGACATCCCCCAGAATGTAAATTTCGCCCTACGCGGAGCAAGCCTGTATGCTTTCTTGCTCTCCTACGGGATCTCGCCCGTGGCTGGGTCGAATACACAAAAACTGGACGCGCCGGAACTCGCTGAACGTGCTTCGTCATTCAGTGTGGCAGTCACCTGTGAATGACTTGGCACCGGTCCGCTGCGAACGTGTTACGTGCAGCTCTCTCGCACATGGCCACTACCACTGCAACGTGCAAGTCGGAGCATACCTCGAGCTCGAGCTCTTGATGGGAGTAGAACCTGAGACTTCGTCAATTCGACGTCTGGCGCAGTTGAATGGATCCGAACCGGCGGCACCAAGCTGTAAAAACTTAAGTCATTCCGTGCTCGAGATTTTTTCCAAAAATTGGCTTACGCGAGATCTTACATCGTTACCTCCCACCACAGTGATCGTCGCAACGCCCTCACGCTGGCGAAGTTGACGAACCTGACGAGATAGCCCATATTTTCGTTGGAGGTGCCCTATGGCCATGACCGAGAAAAAAGGTGGTTCCCGCAAGCGCAACGAGCGCCGTAAGAACCTTATCACCGGATATGCCGGCAAATGGGAACCGCTCTTTGAGAAAAAAGCGGCGGCCCGCGCGACCGCAGCGCGCGTGCTTTCTGGCGTATCCGAAGGTGTCAAGCGCGCCAAGAACACGGGCGGCACCGTTCGTGTGACCTATGTCATTCGATCGGCGGACGAAGAGCCGGAAATCGAGATCGAAGAGATCGCCCCTCAGAAGGACGCGCTGGACACCGCCCTCGCGGCCGCAAAGCAGCGCGGCGCCGAGCGTGTCGCCGAGATCCTCAAGGGACCCGAGATGTTGTCTGCGGACGAGTTCGCCGAAGAGATCGGCGCCACGCGCGAGACGGTGAACAGAAAGCGTAAGCGTCACGAAATTCTCGGGCTCGAAGGAGCAAAGCGAGGCGTGCGCTTTCCGAAATGGCAAATCGGCGATGATGGTCAACTGCTTGGCGGTCTCGCGCAACTGTTCGAAGCTTTGAACGGGCACCCTTGGGCGGTTTACCGGTTTCTTCTTCAGGAAAGCGATAGCCTCGGCGGTCGCACAGGTCTTGAGATGCTGCGGAAGGGCATGATCGAGCATGCAGTTGGAGCAGCGCGCTCCATCGGCAGAGGTGATTTCTCCTGAGCATCTCGCTGAATTTGCTGCCGCCGGCCGACTTCGGCTCGCGTGAGCTTGTGACCCAAAAATTGACTTCGAACGCCCCGTGGTACCGGCTCTACCAAAGCCGGTATCCCAACCCTCTTGGCTACGGCTTCGGATCAAGCCGCTTCAGTGATCCCGAAGTGACCCTGTCTGCGGGTTTCGGCAAAGTCCGGACAGGATTTCCGGTAATCTCCGGACACAGTTTTCAGTAATTCCCGGACAGCGATTCCGCTAAATCCCGGACAGTTTCCGGCGGCGGTTTGACGGGTTGGTTCGCGGCTGCGCCGTCTTGTTGGTTAGGCCTCTCACGACAACGTTGAGAGGGGCCGATGCCGAGACGGAAGCAAGCAAGACGAACGACAGTGAGGGATATCCGGACTATTCTGCGCCTGACCCATGAAGAGGGTCTTTCGGTGCGCGAGATTGCCGAGCGGCTGAAGATCGGCAAGAGCTCGGTATCGACCTATTTGCTGCGATCTCGGGAAGCCGGGCTTTCGTGGCCGTTGCCAATCGGCGCGGACGAGGATGCAAAGCTGGAGCGGCGGCTGTTCGGCCGAGCCGGTCGACCGCCGCGCGATCTCAGCGAGCCGGACTGGGCGCTGGTGGTTCGGGAGCTGAAGCGCAAAGGCGTGACGCTGACGCTTCTATGGCAGGAATACCGCGCCAGCCATCCTGATGGTTACGGCTTCACCTGGTTCTGCGAGCAGGTTGCCGCCTTTCGGCAGCGCACCAGTGTAGCGTTCCGCAATCGGCACGCGGCGGGCGCCGTGATGCAGACCGACTATGCCGGGCCGACGGTGCCGGTGATCGATCCGGCAACCGGTGTCATCCATCCGGCCCAAATCTTTGTCGCGGTGCTGGGCGCCTCCAACCTGACCTTCGCCCATGCCAGCTTTAGCCAGCAGTTGCCGGATTGGATCGACGGTCAGGTGCGTGCTCTGACCTTCTATGGTGGGGTCACCAAGGCAATCGTGTGCGACAACCTCAAATCGGGGGTGGCCAAGGCCCTTTGGTTCGAGCCGACATTGACTGCGACGTTCGCCGCCATGGCGGAGCATTACGACACCACGATCCTGCCGACCCGCAGCAGGAAACCGCGCGACAAAGGCCGGGTCGAAGGCGCGGTATTGATCGTGGAACGCTGGATTCTGGCCCGGCTCAGGAACCGTACCTTCTTCTCGCTTGCCGCCCTCAACACGGCGATTGCCGAATTGCTCGAGGACCTGAACAACCGGACGATGCGCCATGTCGGCAAAAGCCGCCGCGAGCTGTTCGAGGAGATCGAGCGGCCAGCCTTGAAGCCCTTGCCGGCGATACCGTTCGAATATGCGGAATGGAAGTCGGCGAAGGTCCATCCGGACTATCATGTCGAGGTCGACAAGACCTTCTACTCGGTGCCGCATCGGCTGATCGGATGCACCCTCCAGGTGCGGCTCACCCACCGGGTGGTCGAGATCTTCCACGACCACCAGCGTGTCGCCAGCCATGTTCGCCGCTCCCAGCGTTCCGGCCACGTCACCGTCAACGACCATATGCCCAAGGCGCATCAGCGCTATGCCAACACCACGCCGGCCAATCTGATCGGCCGTGCGACCCAGATCGGCCCCAATGCCGCCATCCTGGTCGAACGCATGATGCGCGACAGGCCGCATCCGGAACAGGGATACCGCTCGGCCATGGGCATTCTGTCGCTGGCGCCGCGCTATGGATCCCAGCGCCTCGAGGCGGCCTGTGAGCGGGCGCTCACCATTAATGCCATCACCTATTCCTCCGTCGCCTCCATCCTCAAATCCGGCCTCGACCGGGAAAGACCGCAGGCTGAACACGCGGCCCCCACGCCTGCGCATACCAATATCCGTGGCCGATCCTACTACCAGTGAAGGAAGCAAGAATGCTGACGAACCCCACCCTCGACCAGATGCAGGCCCTCGGGCTGACGGGCATGGCCGCCGCCTGGCGCGAATTGACCGAGCAGTCCGGCACCAATGAGCTCAGCCGCGATGAGTGGCTCGGACTGATGCTCGACCGCGAAGTCACCCTGCGCGCCGACAAGCGCATCCGTAACCGGCTCGCCTCCGCCAAGCTACGCTTTGCCCAGGCCTGTATCGAAGATATCGACTTCGCCGCCGCCCGCGGTCTCGACCGGCGCAACACCATGGCGCTCGCCCAGGGGCAATGGCTCACCGCCCACGAGGGCCTGATCATCACCGGCCACACCGGCACCGGCAAGTCATGGCTGGCCTGTGCCTTCGGCAGGCAAGCGGCCAGGCTCGGTCACTCCGTGCTCTATGTGCGCGTGCCCCGAATGTTCGAGGAGCTCGCGCTTGCCCGCCTCGACGGCTCCTTCCCCCGCCTCATCGACAGGCTCACCCGCGTCCAGCTCCTCATCCTCGATGACTTTGGAACCCATACGCTCTCCGATCAGCAGCGCTTTCACCTCTTCGAAATCGTCGAGGAGCGTTATCAGCGAAAGTCCACCCTGATCACAGCTCAGGTTCCCGTGGCAAGCTGGCACGACCTTATTGCCGACAGCACGGTCGCCGACGCCATACTCGACCGTATCGTCCACAATGCTCACCGCATCACCCTCCGGGGCGAGAGCATGCGAAAGCAAAAAAGCGCACCCCTCTTGACTGGGGCAGAAAACGGCGAAATCAATCAGCCCTGATGCTAACCAGGCTGCCGAGGACCAACCGCATCAAACTGTCCGGACTTTAATGAAATTGCTGTCCGGGATTTAGCGGAATCAATGTCCAGTTTTTGCGAAGCGCGCAATTGCCGGCAGCATCGCCGTTCCCCAAGATCTAGGCACGGCCGATTTGTGGGGGCATGGAACACGCGTTGCCGGCATTGCCGCCTTCGGCGATCTGCGGGCACAATTGGCGACTGGAGAACTACGTCGAGGTTCCAGGATCTGTGCGGCCAAGGTCACAAACGATACAGGCGGCTTTGACGACCGGCGCCTCGTGCCTTCACAAATGCGCGAAGCAATCACTCGGCTTAACGAAGAATTCGGTTGCAGGATTTTTGTCATCTCGCTCGGCGACAAGAAGCGCGTTTTCGACGGTGGCAAGGTCGGGACTTGGGCCGCGACGCTCGACGAACTCGCGCGAGAGCGCAATGTTGTCATTATCGTGTCCGCTGGAAACCGCGGGCCACGCGCCGGTAGCCGCGTGGAGCAAGGCGTCACCGAGTATCCGGACTACCTCCTCGAGGCAAATAATCGCCTGCTTGAGCCTGCCGGCGCCATGAATGTAATCACGGTCGGTTCGATTGCGCAGGGAGACGGTCTCGACGCCGATATGGCGGGCGATGTGCGGGTCCGCCCGATAACCCGCGCGAACGAACCTTCTCCGTTTTCGCGCGTGGGGCCAGGTCTCGGTGGTGGCACCAAACCCGATCTTGTCGACGTTGGTGGCACGTTGATCTTCGACCCTGTCGTCGCCCGCCTTCGAGGCGGCGAGGATCGGCCGAGCGCTGGGGTTCTCACCCTCAACCACAACTATCTCAACCGTCTTTTCACGGCTGGGTCCGGCACATCCTACTCGGCGCCACGCGTCGGGTTCAGCGCCGGTCAAATTCTCGCTCGCTTTCCTGGCGCTTCAGCGAACTTGGTTCGTGCACTTTTGATCAATTCTGCAGAGGTCCCGCAGCAGGCAAGCGAGCGCCTTCAGATACTGGGAAGCGAGGCGGTGCGTTCGGTTTGCGGCCACGGTCTCATCGACCTTGAGCGCGCCGGTTTTTCTGATGATGCCCGTGTGACATTGTATACGGAAGACGAGCTTCCGCTCGATCATTTCGCTGTCTATCGCATCCCAATCCCTGAGGTCTTTCAGGAAGGAAACACCGAGCGCACAATTCGCGTAACGCTCGCCTATGACCCTCCCGTCCGCCATACCCGGAACGACTATGCTGGCGTCGGGATGAGCTTTCGGCTGGTGCGCGGGTGCGAGCCTAATTTCATCTTCGAGCACTATCGCAAGAGAGCGGAGGTTGAAGGCCCCTTCCCCGAAATGGAGAACCGCTTTAACTGCAAACTCGAGCCTGGACCGAAGGTAAGAGAGAAGAGCTCAGTGCAACGCGCCAGCATCACGTTCAAGCGCGGAATCGAGCAATACGGCGACAGCTACTACCTCGTCGTGCGCTGCGAGAGTGGTTGGGCGACCCATGTGGATCGGCAACCGTTTGCGGTTGTCGTAGAGCTGCTTCAGAAGGCTGAAGTCCGGTTATACGAACGCCTGCGTCAGCGCGTTCGGGCATAACAGAACATCTGAACCAGTAGACTCCTATGCGGCCCTCTCACCAGTCATGCCCAACGGAGTATGGAACGTCAAATGTCTCAATCTATACAAATTAACCGCTCTGCCGCTGACGCATGGTCGCAGCTGGTCAAAGGCGGAGCCCTCGACATTGATGGCCGCGACAAAGAGTTCGCCGGGGCGATCTGCAAGATGCTGGACCCGACGGGAACTGATCTCGGGGACGCGCTCGCGAAAGCGACGACAGATCAGCTAATCCAGGTGTTCTTTCGTGCCCTCCAGCCTTTCTCAGAAATGTACCGTGAAATCCTACGGTTTTTCACAACAGCCGGCGCAAAATACGGGCGGGACCAATGGCGGATTGGGATTAGCGAAAAGCACTTCGAGCTGTCTGACTTTGAAGATTTCGTGCGGATGTGGGACGGCGTTCCCGGTGAAATCGATGTTCCGGCATTGGGACATGAAGACTTTGGCATTGTTTGGCTTGCCTGGGAAGCGTATCCGCAACTAGGAAACGTCGCCAATAAGGCGGCGCGAGAACCTGCCGAGCTCGGAATTGCCGACGTCGATCGGTGGCTCGTCGACTACCGATCGGGCCAAATCAACCCCCTCCCACTATCGGTGCTATCAGAACAACAGGACGCAGGTTTCCGAGAATTGGCCGCACTGGTCGCCACAGTTCATGAGGGATTGGTGGCGTTTAGTCAGAACCGAGCTGTGTTGCGGTCGCAATTCGATTGGCGAACGTTGAAGGGCAGTGATGCTTTTTCAGTCAACCAACTTGCCTTCCTCGATACGGACAACTGGCTGGGGACAGCTGTCGCAGGCCTGGCGCTGGCAAAGGGGATCGCCCCTGAAAGCAGAAGCAGAATCGCCCGCGTTCTCCAAAATGCGTTCGAGGGTCTGCCAACTCGCAAGCTGAAAGCGAGAGTCTCCTTGAACGATCTCGACCGGTTTTTGTCATTGCCGGTTTGGCAGAAGCGCCACGAGATCTATGCGGTCTGGGTATTCACAGAATTAGCTGCGGCCGCGAATGAGCACGACCTGGAGATATATCACGACCAAGGTAGGATCGCCTTCGAGTTCCGGGAGTCTCGACTTGCCACTGTCACGTCGGCACGGCCACCAATCGATATGATAACGGAGCGTCGCTCTCCAATTGCAAATCCAGTCGGCGCTGGTCGAACCGCCAATGTCCAGCCAGATTTCGGACTTTGGGCACGCGATCCGGGGGCCGAGCGCTGCGCTCTGGTGGTCGAGGTGAAGCACTATAAACGCACCGCGAAGAAGTCGTTTTCGGAAGTCATGACCGACTATGCGGCTGCTCATCCGAATGCGCCGATCGTTCTGGTCAACTACGGTCCGATCGGCGACATTCTGGACTGCATCCCGCTCAGCGCGAAGGCTCGTTGCGCCACCGTCGAGCACCTGACTGCCCTCAACCGGACAGCCAGGGAGGAATTTCGAGACTTGGTTCGAAAGGTGATTGGATGGCCAGTGCGGGCGGCGCCCGAGATCGGAGGGACAACCCGGGCGAAAAGTGCTGTCGCGGTCGATGTCTCGCGTTCCATGGCTCCAGTCCTGAGCGATCCTCGATTCAGCTCCGCGCTGGCCGCGATTGCGGTGGCGCCGCACGCCTCTGAAATCTTTCCCATCGATCGACGTGTCCACACCGCAATTTCGGTCGAGCAGGCGATCGAGCGGCTGCGTAGCATCCAAGGCGACATAAACGCGTTGGAAGCTCCGGTTACTGAGCTGCTTGGGACTTATGACGAAGTGATCGTTTTGACGGATCGGGATGGGCTTAACGATTTGAGCGCATTAAGATCGGCAAGTGAGGAATTTGCCGCAGGTAGCTTTTTCCGGGTGACTGTCAGCAGGCCTGAGTCGACGTGATCGGCCGAGGCTCGCCGCCAACCGATTAGACTACCCATCACAGCATTGCCCCCGGCAGAAATGCCGGGGGCAATGTTTGAATTCTTCCCGTCGGGAGCCGAAAGATGGCTCAATGACTGACTGCTAAAAGCCGCAGCTTATGCATCCTGCGATCAACGGCCAGAGCCGGGTTAGCCGCAGCGACAGCATCCAAAATGGCGGCGATATCCGATGTGCGGCCCTTGCACGGCGGCCCGCATGCGGCCCACACCAGCCTGAGGGCGGCGACCGGGAAGCGCGTGGCGAGCTCGGCATTGTTACGTTCGAGATCGTGAAGGCTGAGCCAGTCATCCTCGAATGTCGAGACATATGGTAGAAGGGCTTCGACCGCAGCTTCAAACGCAGTGCCGGCCGCCGTTGCTAACGAAAATACTTCCTTGCTCACGTCATTTGAAAGATAGCTGCGGTCGCGCGGCCAGATCGCCTGGAATGTTGGGCCATATAGGTCAGTCCAGGCGGCCGCTCGCTCGTCGTCCGGATTTTCCTCAAGCCAGTTTGTCATAATTTTCAAGGCACCGACGCGTATGTCCGCGGCAGCCTCCCGAAGCGTCTGCCGCGCCTGCTGCGGCGAGATACCCCTGACCACATTCGGTTCGTCAAAAGACGCAACCACCGCTCGGACGAGATGCGAGGCTGCATTGGCGGCCGAGACATCTTTTTGCCGGCTCTCCCGAACTCCCTGTAGAATGAGATCGGCAAAGCTGATTTCAGTATCCGCAACGAAGCTGTTGTATTCGACCAAGACCCCGCGTAGTCGCCTCCCCTCATCATTGTCCGCAGCGATGAAGGGTCTCAAGTGGTCGAGAGCAATTTCGTTCGAAACGCTGAAAACGAATGACAGGTACCGGACGCACGCTGCACGTGCCATTTCGCCGGAATAGGTCATGGACACGATCATCCGCTGCAATCGTTGAAAGTCCGCGGCGTTCACGTCGTCTCCATTTTCCCTTTGAGAGCTGATAGCTTGAAGCAGTGCTTCCGCAAGTGATCCACCAGTCGAGTTGATGACCCGGTCATAGGTCTCGACATCATCCCCCCAATCAACGTCGGGCTCGCCCTCAGCAGCTTGCCACAGCCGATCCCACCAGTTCGCGGGAAGAGCGAGTTGAAGCTGCCGTGAGTGTTCTGCTATGCGAGCCAGGGGACCGACAAGAGCGATGACGATCTCGTCATCTGCCTCTCCGAGAAGCTCGACCGCTTCTTGAATGACACGCAGCCACTCTGGGCTTGTCATATTCGCACGACTGGGAATGATCTCTAGCCACGTCGCCCAACGTGCAACTACGCCGATTTCAAGGGGATGAGAACGCAGCGCAGCATAGGCTCCGACCGGATCCTCTCGACAATATTCCACCCAGCCCTCTCGATCTTCGATGTCGCTGCTTTCCTCGAGCCGATCGGCGATCGTGAGGCGTTCGCTTGGTTGAGCCGACACAATTTGCGCGGTGCGCCCGCGGACGGCCCTGACTCCGGAGCTCCAAGTGCGGAAAAGATCCCGCTCATCGATTTCACGCGACAGGTATGTGCGCCGCTCACGAATTTCGTGTAGCAGGGTTTCGGCCTCCTGCGGGAGAACTACGTGCTCACTGATCGCGGTCAATCGAACCCAAATATCGCGGTCACGTGCACGGTCCTGCCAGTCGATACCGTCAGCGTTCTGTTCCCGGTCGGCATATCTTTGTGGACCCTCGACAAGGAGGCGCCGAACTAGACGTTCGACCGCCTCTCCGCTTGCCTGAGCAATGCGAGCGCGAACAATGGCGACGAACTCCAGCGCGAAGGACCAGAAGGCCGCCTCGTTGCTGGTTGCCAGCGCCTCAATAGCCTCGTCGGCGGTGAAAAGAGCTTGATGTGTAAGTGCGTGCATCCAAAGCCGGGTGGTCAGGTTGAACGGCTCCGCCCGCCATCCGCCGACCACCCTTTTCGTCCCCTCCAAATTGGCTTGAGCGGCCATGGGCAACGCGGATGTGATAAATACGGTGAGCGGAACAAACCCGCGGCGATGCTGATTTTGCTGATGATTAACAACGGACGGTACACCGAAATCTGTAACATCGCGTACCTGCCCGATCAGTTCAGCATCGCGCGCAGTCCGGAGCTGGCAAGAAAGTCGCTGCGAACCCCGCTCGAGCAGCCGCAGGATGTTTTCCGCGTTGCCGGCGGGGGACGCCAAAACATCCCGCAAGAACTCCTGATGCTCGCTCTCCATCGAAAAACGAGCAATATCCGAGAGCTGGTTTGGGTGCTCAGAAGGATCCTCATCGCGAAACGGCGCCTCGATTGTCAGGCGCGGTCCGATGGCATTGACCAAGTGTCCGAGGTCGGACTCCACGACCGGCCCTCGGTTCAGCCGGTGACGCAGCTGATAGTCTCGCAAACTGTCGTGTGATGCCGCCGCGGCCGCTTCGGCGAGCAAGCGCCAGGCTTTCTCCCATATCGCATCCTGCGGACGGTTCTGATCGAGTTCGCGAAACACGGCATCGGAGAACTCCTGTGATCCCCTCCCCAGATGTTTAATGGCGGTTAGGTATCTGACCTTGTCATCCCATCCTCTTGCGAACCATCGGGCAAGCATCCAGGCTCGCGCGCGTTCGCCGAAAGCTCGGATCACCACGGCAAGTGTGTCGAACCATGCAGCATCTTCGCATCGCGTAATGAAGTGCTCGAAAAGGTCGGCCCTCGCGCCCAGCGCCCATTTGAGGGTGCGAATATCGTGGTCTGTAGTTTCGGATACCGGGCCCGAGACGATGGCGGCGATCATCTCGCGACGACGAACATCTGGATTCTCCACGAGGTTGGCCAGGCCTTCAAGACTTGACCATAGTGGCCCGTATGGATTGCCGCCTTCTGGATCGAATAGGAGCGGCTCCACCGCCAGAGCCTGCCACGGGGCGGCCGCGGCTTGGGGGTCGCCATTTGATGAGCTGAGCGCATATACGCGCCTGAGATCGGTAAAACGCTCCCTGTCACCTTCCAGAACGTTCAGGATGTAGCGCACCGGAGCATCGTTCGCAGTATAGCCCACCAAAACCAAGGTGCGACAACGCATGAGGTCGAAAAGGAAGCGAGCGGCCCAGCCGGCTCGCAGATATGCCTCCCCATACTGAGCGCTGGTCAGTACCAGTTCTGTTTGGGAAAGATTGAGCTCATCGTCGGTCAGCCGGCCGTGGGTGTGGACAACTCCCGTGAACCTCGCGCTCCCTGGAGCGGGTATATCCTGTCCTGCCGCGCTCTCCTGCGTCGCGAAAGCTGCCGAATGCGAAACCATGAGTGAGCGCTCGAACAGCGTGTCAAAGTTCGTGGTGACGATAATCGGCCTTCCAACCTGATCACGTGATAGCCGCAGGATGACGTCGTGATGCGCGGTATCAGGATTTGCGGGAACCTGCAGTTCTGCGGCCGCAGCGTCTATAACATCCTCTGATCGTACAAGGCGCCGTGACAGGGCACCCAAAACTTCTTCATAGCGAGACGCCTGGAAAGCATGGTCTTCGGCAGGCGTGCGCTCTTCCCCCAATCGATTATAGACGTTGAGCACGAGGTCGCGAAAATTTGGCAGTTGCGGCGCGCTGACCCCTGCACCGCAGAGAAATACGACATTCCCTTCGAGCAGTTCGTCGACGAGCGCTTCCGGGAAATCAGGACCGAGGTGATGAAGTCTCATGGCACTCTGACAAGCTCTTCCAAGTTGAATACTGCGCTGCGTCGCATGCGCCGACGCTAAACCAATGCATGAAACATGTCTTGGAGAATTGGAAGCGCGATTGCGGTTCCCTGACAAGCGGCCGCGAGAGCGGCGGCTTTTGCGGCTCGATTGTTCAGCGCATTGGCGGCGTTCTGCGTCTTGAAGACATCAATATCGCCCTTTGGGCCGGAGGCTAGGATAGCCGCGGGTCTCCATCCGTCTTCCGGGATCTCGTGATCGAATGGTACGGCAATTACCGTTGACCGCCACCATAATCCAGCAGCGGTGAACGCTGCCATTGCTGAGAGCGCGTTTAATAAGGTGACTATCATTTTGCAGTCTCGCAGCTTCGGGATCCACTGGGCCTATATGTAGAACTTAAACGGCTGTTTCTTCTCGCCTTTGATCGCCGATCCCATCGTCAGGACATCGCCGACCATTCGAGCGAACCGCACGGTGACCGGAAGGCCATCGTTGAAGTTGCAAGAATTGTAGTTGATCTTGGTCAGGCCCATGATGTCGGACAGCACGTCACGAATCTCGGGCTTGGCATCCTTGCTCCGCGTCACGGTGACATGTAGCGGATTTGGGGTTTCCGGGCCGATATAGGTATCAAGCTGCGGAACGTATCCGGTCGTCCAAATGTAGGCTGTCTGCGCATCGAGGATCAAGGCTGTGCCGCGCAACACAGGATAGTCTCCATCGCGGAAGAGCTTCATTTCGCCACCGGTTGGGCGAATCCGCACGCCAACGACATTTGTCCCCTTCGGCGCCGCATCGGCAAACGCGGCCCATTCCTCATCGTTGAAGTAGGTCTGACCATGGATGAAGAGCTCCTTAGGCGCCTCGCCGTGGGTATCGACATAGCTATCAAGAACGAGCTTCAGGAGGTCTTTGGCTGCGGGAGCCTTCAAATGATAGTCGTAGTCCCCGGTCTTCCAGGGGCCGTTTGCACCACGGAAAACGACACCGTCGCCCTCGTTCAGAAACATTTGCGCCGCGCAGCACGCGTGGCCATCGGGATCATTGGGCAGGCTCTTGTAGACCATGCCGAGGTAGCAAACGCCAGGCCGGATCGTCGATAACCGCCACGGTGGGCGCGGCTGTGTCTTATAGTACAGACCAGTGCCGAGATTCCAGGCAACCGTGGCACGATCCTGCGTCTTGCGGGTCGGGTAACCTGCCGTATTGAGAAACGCGCCTGGCGCAAGCGTGGTTTCTCGAATGAGCTGCGTCGGCGCGATGTTCAAGAAATCGGCTTTGATGCGCCGATGAAAATCCGGAACGTCGTCAAAAATGGTCTCACCACTTTGATCGATAATACCTGCCAAGAGCGGCAGGCTTTCGCGCTTCTTCTGCTTCTTGGCGAAATCCCCTTTCTCCGTTGGCAGACCAGTGCGCTTAGAATTTGGTCGGCACCTTTCATAGACGATCTCAGGAAGCACCAGCACCCAGATGTCTACCGCGCGCTCCTCGTTGTGGAGATGTTTGTTTACACGCTCGATATAGAGCTTCGCGACCTTGTCCACTGCTTCGTGCTGGTTTGTCACCCGCGTCGCGCGATCGATATCCGCGAGCGGGATCGATAATGCGCTGAGCTCGTCTGGGTCGTAGGAAATTCCAAAGGTCTCTTCCAATCCCGGGAAGTTCGCGAGGTGCAGCCGGTTCGCCTTTTCTCCCTTCCCGGGCGGGGGCACCTTGACAATGGATTGTAGCTCGCGGCTCCACGTCCGGAAGTGACCGATGCCTTCACTTGTGCCGATGACACCGACGCGGATTTCTTTCGCCTTTTTCCCCTTGAGATGGGGTCCGTAAAGGTGGAGGCCGTCCTTTGGGTGCGCGCTCTTCTGACCGAAGGCAAACTCAAGTTCCGGCTCATGGATATGATCGACCTCAAGCGATCGTTCCAGAAATTTCATTCGCCGCCCTCCTCATCACTGTCAGGCCGCCCGAGAGTGCTGTCATCCAGCTCCTCGTCCTCGTCATCTAGGTCGTTTGGAAGAACGGTACTGACCGGCGATGAAAACAGCATCGGCGATGCCTCGATAACGAAGGTTTCCGTCTCGGAAAGAGGGAGGCGAACAAAAGCCGATTCTCCGGAAAGCAATTCTAGAAACGCCAGAAGCCGCCCGTACCACTGCTTGTTGCGCCAGCCCTTACAGACCGATCGCCTCAAGCGGTGTAGCTTCTTGGGATCGTCGACAACAAGGCCGGCTGGGGTGTCGTTATCTTGCGCAAACAGGACCCTCGACTTCAGCTTGAAGTGCCAGAACGGCCAGAAAGCTGGCATGGCAGTCACACCGAATTGCCAGATATGGCCCTTAGCGGAATTGCGCAGCATCGATGACCGCTTCTTCTCGGCCTGGTTCCCCCACGGAATTCGCTTGCCCGTCGGCGCCTGTTCTGGTGACGCGTGGAAGCCGATGCCATTCGAATATCCGTGTTCGATGAACCCGTTGCGTTTGCAGTAGTTGAACCAGGCCTTCTTGAGCATCGCTACAACGAGGTTGGAGGCAATCTGGCGGTCAATTCGCAGTCGCTGAAAGCCGCCCTCCGTGAATTCCACGAGCGGAATTTCATGTTTCAGCTTGAAGCGGCCGACGGCTTCGAATGCCATTTCGATTTCCGGCACACCACCGAATGCCAGAAAACCTGATCCCCCGACCAATGCGCAAGGATGTCCATAGCTGTCGATCGCTCCCTGGAGGCGCCCTTTGTTGATCGATCCAGAGCATTCGAAGTATCGGATGAAATCTGGCGCCTCGGCGACCCGAAGCCAGTTTGAGGTCAGTCGCTCAGGAACTTCGATGATCGGCACGGCGCCGCGCCGGCGATAGATCTCCCAGTTGGGGTTTATCATCGTGTCGATGCTGCGCTGGACTTTTTGCCGTTGCAGGGTATCGATGAGCTTGAGCAGGCCTTCTCCCCAATTTCGAACGAAATCGACCGCGACAGTGTCACCGAGACCTTTGATCTTCCGAAACGTCTCCATGCGCAGCGGAATGACAAACCGCTGATCACCGAGTTCCTTTCCCGTTTCTAGAGCAATGTCGAGGTCGTCCTGGATGCTGCTATCCTCAAGACTGGAATCACGGCAGAGAAGCAGGACCTTGACCGCGCGATGGCGCAGCGCACTGGTTATCTCCCTTCGCCAACGTTCGCCAGGCATGAGGGTGAGCACGTCGGCAAAGACCTGGTAGCCCTCGGCCTCAAGCTTTGGAGCAAGCCATAGCGTGAACTCGTCGTCGATGGGTGAAGCCTTGATTATGAAGATCGTATCGCGCTTTACGGGCTCGATCGGAGCATCGGCTGCCCCGGGTGGCGGCATCAGGCGAGCGAGCGTTTTGGGAACCTCCGCCGGCGCCATTGCCTTGCGCACCGCGTTGGTGACGACCTCTTCGAGCACTGGGGTGCTGTGTGCCCAGAGCCCTTCATGAGCCTTCACAATCTCAGGATAGGATCTGAGCAAGCCGTTGAGGTCGTCCGCGCCAAATATGTCGCCGGGTCCGACTAGGCTTGGTCCAATGATTTCCGTCAGCGTTGCCTTGTTTGCCGGGGTAAGCGGTACGGACGTCGTCAGAATGTATCGTTGCGGGGCCAGTTCGTCGATTGAAACACGTTCTTCTCGCATCTTCGACTTGAGTTTCGAGAAGCCAGATCGGAGATAGTGCTTGGCCTGGAGGATGATCGAACCATCGGCTTTGGCGTGGCGTCCATCCATACCGTCATCTGCGCCAACGGTGAACGCTTCGAATCGAACTC
Source organism: Sinorhizobium fredii NGR234 (assembly GCF_000018545.1). Lineage (NCBI taxonomy): Bacteria > Pseudomonadati > Pseudomonadota > Alphaproteobacteria > Hyphomicrobiales > Rhizobiaceae > Ensifer > Ensifer fredii. The sequence goes on along the minus strand of NC_000914.2, from coordinate 10,979 downwards.
CGGTTTCGGCGCCCACAAGATCGCGACTCAGGTTCTCGAAGTCATCCGGAGAAAGTGTTGAGAAATCATACTTCATTTGTCGGATGATGGGTCGCGACAATACTAGGCGTCAAGGCATCAATAGATGTCTTCTCAGTTGTAGTGCGGTTACCAACAACTCTGATCGCGTGAAAGCGCTGACTGCAGTCCCGTTTCGCCAGAGTCGCCCTCCGCTGAGCCCCTCGTGAAACCGAATACCCCAGCACTCGAGAAATCCGGAAGCCCGCTCGGTTCTCAACTACGAGGACGGATCGGTAGGTAAGGGCCCCACCTGTTCCAAGGTAGCAGAGACTGCCGCGCTGTAGCTGGGTTTGGCGGTGACAAAATCTCGAAGCGAATACCGCTCCGTAGAACGGCTACTGCGCACCAAGCCATCCTCTTCGACCCAATCAAAGGCCGAGATAAACGCATGCAGGCCGTTCGCCCGCTCGTACCGAGCATCATCTCCTCGCCTCTATCCGCACGCTACCCCGTCCCGCGTGCCGCCAACCCTATCACGCGAAAAGCACCTCGGTGAGGTTCTCCGGCGGCGACCAGAGGCCAGCCTTGGCCTTAACGTAGGTTTGGCAAAACGTGACGATCTTCTCCTGATCGCCAAATTTCAGCTTATGCTTGGCAATAGTCGTGAGCTGTTCGAACGCATTCGACGTGAAACCGTATGTCGACAGGAAGAGGCCACCATCTTTCTTTTCTTCGACGATGATCTTCAAGAGCTTTTCCACGGCCGCCGATCCCACCTTCGTGGATGAACGCCAATGTTTGATCTCTACGTAATACTCAGCGAGCTTACCCCTCACCGTGCACGTCAGAATGACATCCTTTCCACCATCCTTCGACCCCGGCGTAAGCGTCACGGCAAAACCCAACCCTTCGAACACCTCTGCGACGACCTGCTCGACCATGCGCCATTCGAGATGATCCAGGGCATCCGGACTTTTCGCGATCAATCGCGCTAGCCCGCTGCTTAGATCCCGCAGCATGATCCGAACCTCAGCCTCCACATCGACCTTCTCTTCGCGCAGGCGACTGATCCAGGCACGCATTCCGCCAATGTCGAGCAATTCGATCCTAAGCGGCAAGCTTTTCTCCACTGCGGCATGCGCCTCCCGCGGAAATTCGCCGTTGCTCACCAGCACGACGCGAGTGAGATCCTGCAACAATGCAGCGCCGATCAACTTCTGCAGATCTGCCATCCCCACGCGGCTAACAGTCTTCCTGTAAAACTTGGCCTGAACTCCGATGGTCTCGGCGGGTGCAGAACTGGTCTCATCCGCCGTACGCGAGGCGCGGAAATCGATTCCCTGATCGTTCAATCCGCCAGTATGCTCAACCTCGTAGCCTTCGATCCCGAAAAGCGGCTCCAACACGCGGCCCAGGACCAATTCCGACTCTTGGGGATCGAGGCTCTCGTTCGCCCGCAATTTATTGAGCTCGAGATCGAGTGCATCGCACTCCGCTGCACTTAGTTTTCCCAACAACCGCCCCAACCGCGTGCTCCTTCCAATATTCCCATACCTAATTACCAAACGGATTTGGTGATACCCGTAGAGCCTGACTTGAGGGTTGAGAAAGCCGAATTTGAAAGTGTTGGTGTCAATTTTAACAACATGTCGCTTCCGCCCAGCAAAGGTGGGACATGCACGCTTGGCACCAGGATCTCGTAGACCCACTACCGCCGAAAAAAGGGGCGTGGGCTTATATCACCCCCCACGCCCGAAACCTCCCCCTCCCCGTCATCTCTCTCAACCCCAGCTCCGTCACGATCCGCCGCGCCGCCTGTGGGGTGACCTCGAGCGTCTTGGACACCATCCCGGCCGAAACGAGCGGTTTTGCCATCACAAGTTCGACCAGCTCTGGCAGTTTTGACGAGGTCCGCCGTCCGTCCAGCTTTCGGTCCATCATCGTTTTCGCCAGCGTCAGCCGATCATGTTCTTTCATGCCGATCTCAGCAGCCGCCAGCAAACCGTGGGCGATGGCAAGCAGCCGGGTCTCCCGGCCGCGATGGCGGCGCCGATCGACGGGTATGGTTTTCAGACCGAGATTGATGGCGGCAAGATGGGCGCCGGTGGTGATGCCGGCTTCCCGCAGGATTGAGGCGCAAAGCAGCCGGCCGAGCCAGGGCGCGTGCTGCAGGACAGACAGTTCGTTCCAGGCATCAAGGGCGACGATCGCCTGCAGCACCGCCGGCAAGTCTTGAGCCTGGCGCAGCACGCTGCGCCATTCCACCAGCCGGGCGTCCTCATCCCAATCGAGGTCGTAGACCAGTGGATCCTTCTCGGCAGCCCAGCTGTTCGCGCCGGCACGGCCGGGTCGCCTTGCGTCTTCGATCGCGGCCTCCGAACGTGCCAGCACCGCATCGATGGCGGCATAATCGACGCCGGGCAGATCTTTGGCGTCGTTACCATCGTCCCCCTCCCCTTCCGGATCGATAGCGACCGCGGGCCGAATGACGTCGGCCGGCTCCACCGCCTCGACGCCGACCGGGTTGATGTCCGACGTCTGTCGCAAAGTTCGGATACCCTCTGTCGATAACGGCCAATCTGGCGACTGCGCAGCGATGCGCCGGCGGGTCCGCAAGACGTCGCGGGCGATTGTCAGTTCGTGGGTTGGGGTGCGGATGTCGCGGGTAGCGTCGTGGAGGACGAGGTCTTCGAGATGGACGAGTTCGCCGTCGATCCAGAGGGAGGCGCAGGCGTCGAGGAAATGCATGCGCTCAATCCACCCGCTTCCGACCGGTGAGCGGGCGATGCGCTCGTCGAGACGCGTGAAACCGATGCCGGCCTCGAAAGCCGGCCGCATCAGGGCTGTCGTGCTGATTTTCGCCAGATCATAAGCCATTGAAATTATGGTAAACAATTTTCTAAAGGAACTCTAGTGCAATATTACTGTTCCTCACATCGTACGCTTTCGGGTTGCTTCTAACCATCGATAGGTTTCCAGTATCGATAGTTATGGATTTGGCGTTGCAAATCACCTACGTCGGTCGTACCAGATCGGGGATTCGCCTGGAAACCCGGGCTTTTCAGCCCCTTCCTCACCCTCTTTCAGCGAACTCATTCCCCTGATCGAGTGAACTGGACCTCTGCCGAGCGGCCGACCGCGGAGCCGTCCTCCGGCTATTTCATCATCCCGGCCTGTCAGAAATGCAACGGTGGTACCCGATCCCATGCGTAACAGGGGATTTCATCGCATTTCGGCCACAGAAGGCCGCTGGCGCGATTTCCCGAACTTCGACGGTCCGAGACCTGTTGCAGACCAGATTCCGCGCTGTACGGCCTTCCATTTTGAACATAAAACACGCTTGCAAAGGAGCCTTTTCTCACACATGTTTCATTTGTACAAACCGCCCCGAAACGACCGAAAAATTCGATGGCAACGGCTGCATACCTCAATTCTCCTTCCCTGCAGCAAAGGCTGATCGGATACGCCCGTGTTTCGACCGAGGATCAGCTCAACGACGCTCAGGTCGACGAATTGCGGGCGGCTGGTTGCCACCGCATCCACCAGGAGCACGGATCCGGCGCATCACGCGCGCGGCCGGTGCTTGCGAAGCTTCTTAAAGACCTTGCCATGGGCGATGTCCTCGTCGTCGTTCGCCTCGACCGTCTGGCCCGATCGGTCAGCCACCTGCTCGACGTCATCGAAGACCTCGAGAAGCGCGGCGTCCATTTCCGCTCGCTGCGTGATCCGATCGATACCTCGACGCCGCACGGAATGTTTTCCCTGCAGGTGCTCGGCGCCGTCGCCCAGCTCGAGCGCGCGCTGATCGCGGAGCGGACCAAGTCCGGTATGCAGGCCGCCAAGGCGCGCGGCCGGCTTGCCGGCAATCCCGGGCTTCGAGAACGCCGGCCAGAAGCCATCCGTGCGGTCTCAGCGGCGCGCGAGCGGGCCTACCTCGATGAACTGATTGTGTCAGCGCAGACCTGGCTGCCGACAGTCCGGCGACTGCGCCCGCGACACAGTTGGGACAATGTCGTGCGGATCCTCAATCGCAGGGGGCACGACTGGACCGTCGAACGGTTGCGGCGGGCGGTCCACCGGCTAGTGCGCGAAAAGCTCGCGGAACCGGAACTGCTTGCCCGATCGCTGCGCCGGCCGCCCGAGGATCATCTGATGCGGCTGGTTGCCGGGATCGCCATCGCCGATCCCAATCTGTCGCTGCGCGACATTGCCGCCCAGTTGGACCAGATGCAGGAGCGACCGCCACGTGGCGGCCGCAAATGGCAACCGTCTTCCGTCCGAGCACTACTGGACGAGGCGAGTCGCATCGGGCTGGTTCGCGCTTGAGAGGCTTGGTTCATGAATTCAAGAGTGTTCACGCGGCGTCGAAAGACGGGTGCGGCACTGTTTCCGGTCGCCGCATGCTTCCAAATGGAAAAAGACCGAGCAACCCCCGGGCTATTCCAGAAAGCTCGCGTTGTGAGGAAGGGGCCGCCTAGGCCTGCAAATTGTCAGCCGACATCTTGCCGGACTTACGATCCTTTACCAGCTCGTAACTGATCTTCTGCCCATCCTTCAGCTCCCGCAGGCCAGCCCGCTCCACCGCTGAAATGTGGACGAAGACATCGGCGCTCCCGTCGTCCGGCTGAATAAAACCAAAGCCCTTCGTCGCGTTGAACCATTTTACCGTTCCGGTCGCCATCATGCCTTCCTTCGATCATTTGCCGTACCCGCCACAGGGCGGGCGAGGCTCGCTTCGTATACGCGCGCACAGATAGACGCTTCTCCGCTCCGGGTAAAGCAGCCCGAACGTTGACGCAACTGCCCAGCCCAAGCAAGCGATCTTCGTCGCCATAGACGCTACTTTTTGCCTCTTTGTTTCAGCCGCGATGCTGACGGGAGCATCCTCTGCTTGCCACACGTCGAACTGATTTGTCGTACAGATAAGATCACTGAGTTTTCGGAACCCAAGCGTGCACGGGTCGAAGTCCGGCGCCAGGTGAGACCTCCATTTGCCGCAGAGCCTCATCCGAGGCGCGCTTTCCGCAGAGCCCCGCAAGGTTGGCTCTGGCGGCTGAACTCGTCGTCGCGAGTCGTGGGCTAGGTGCCTGAGTCGCCCTCGATGCCGACGCGCGACACGGCGATGCTCGCGCTGACTGCCTTTCTCTAGGCAACGGTGATCCCCGCGCTCACCGGCGCGGTTACGCCGGGCCCGGCCGACCTCGATGCGCTCGCCCTGAACGTGTTCGATTGAATGAGGAACCCGTTCGAGGATCATGCTCCCGCGCCACCTGATCTGCCCCACGTACAGATCAGTCTGCCCGTTCGAGTACCGCTAGACGCTCGCGGTAAGATGGTTTCTACTGCCGAAGCAGGAAGTTGGCGCGCTCCATCAGCCAGTACAGCGCTTCCTCCGAGACTTCAAAATGGCAAGGGAACATTTCGACAGGCAACACAGCAGAGCCCAACGGTTGCTTGAGCTTAGCCGTGTGGCAATCTCCCGCGACTGGGACAAACACGCGGCGTTCCTGCCCCCGTGCCGTTGAGGGCGCTTATCCCACTCTGCTACTAACCCTGACGAACCACGGCCCTCCCCTCGCATAGCCTGACGTTCCTGCGCGACTTGGCCGAACACCGGGACAGCGGCTCGTCGAAGCTTGGCCGCGCGAACTTTCTCGCACCGCGCGCGATCAGCTGCGACCGGCGTCGATATGACCGTGTCCCACTTCAACCGGTCGGAGGCCTTGTTCGAGTATTGCGGCTCAGCGAGCTTGCCGTCGCTGACGAGGACGAGAATTCCGAAGTCCGAGGACCGCCCAACGTTGTGTGGGGATCGACTACAGCGTCGCAGGCATAGAAGCCGAACATAATGGTCTTCAGGGTCCGCCGCGCTTCTTGAAAGCAGTGGAGCTGCCTTCGAGCGCATCTAATCGTGTGAGCGCGGGAACGTACGGGAAAGCCCGTCGCCGAGGCTGCTCGGGGCACGCTGGCAAGGGGCACGACCCTGTTCGTCGTCGAGTTTCGTTGCTTCGCCTGCCTTCGTGGCAGCGTCTTAGCCTGCGTTCCAGTCGCTGTTGTGGGTAGGGATTTTCCTCCTTGCACATCCCGATCTCCGCCGTGGTGAGGCCTTCATGGAAGGCCGACAGTACCGTTGCCATCGCTGCCCCCGAACTTCGTTACGGCCCTCGTCAACCCGCCGGACTGTACCAAATTGGCGAAGCGTAAGCGCGCTGCGTCAATCGAACTCAGGACCCCTTCCCGCCTCTGATTTTAATTGAGCAGGAACATACGGTAGAACATCGAATAGCGAACGAAGGTCCCAGGACCACCGCGGCCGGTCAATCAGAGCGCCACACGTTGATGTCTCACCGACCAGGAACAGGTCCGTGCCAACCGACGAAGCCTCCCCTGCCCCACCCTGCGTTTCAATCCGCCTCGACCGCACCAAAACGACGACGAGCGATGATGACGAACATGTGCTCTTGATCTGCCGGCCGGCGATCGCCTTGAAACGCTGGCTCATGGAAGGCCGGAACCAACAGCGCGGTGGTGTTCCGCATCTACCACATGAAGCAAATATCGACCGGCGAGCGCTACCAGCCGCATGAAATACGCTTAGCCAAGCGATAACTAATGCTCTGTTGGAAGTGTGACAGTCATTCTGGCAGAATGACGAAACGCGGTCACCTACGGACTGGCTAAACTTTACGACTCGCGTCCTACAAACAGGCGATCAACGCCTCGAAAGTTCGACCGAACCCCTCCCTTCAACAGCAAACGAAGACAGTTTAGAACTAACGCTCTGATTAATTTGCGCAAATTTCCGTTTTTGTCAGCTGACAACTTTTTACAGTCTGTTTTAAGGAAGCAATAGTCTCCCCTGCCTTTGCAACCAACTAAAAATCAAGATCTGGTGTAGCATTTGGCCTTTCACAGCATCGTCCTGGCGCTCAAGAAACATCTCTGGTCTGATGCTCGAATGCCTCCGCCAACTTCTCGGACACCATGCTGAGGGAGCTGCGGACTGGTCGGGCTTGTCCCTGCCTTTGGTGTCGTCCATATTGCCATCGAATGTCCCTGCCTGCACTGTCCTCGTACCGACGTGGACGATTGGAGTTGCTCCCCCTACTGAGACACCATAAACGAAAGCGTCATAACTTCTCCTAATCGGTTGACTCAACGTCCCAATCTGCCGATTTTGTCAGCCGACAACAAGCGGTCGCCCAAGAGCTGAGGGGATTGGTTCCCGCCGATTAAGCGGGTTCTTCGGTCAGGAGGCCAATCGATCACTTCCGCCGCGCGCCCTCAGCAGTGCCATCAACACTGGCCCCGGCGAAAACTCGCCCCGCTTTGCCCGAGACGTTAGGTCGCGGAGATATCCGCCGGGCGATTTGATGTGCCCTGACCGCTCCAGAATGCAGGCCATGACAGCGGATGCGTTCTCGGGCCCCATAACCTCACAGGCATCCTGGTAGGCCGACGGACTGACGCAGAGCATCGAGCGGACGACCACTGCGGCCTGCATCAGGTCACGCGGGCTCGCAACTACGCCTCCGGGGCCATAATCTGAGATGCTTGGGCAAGCCCGCAACACCATCCCCAACGGAAACACCTTCATCGGCTCGCGTTGCGGTTCGATGGCTGGGCTCGGCCTTTCGCCCTGCTCTTCTCGAGAGCTAGGTTCAAATTCATTAGTGGATTCGGGATGTGAATTCTGTTTGTGCCGCTCAATTTGATCAGGATTGCCGCTCAAATTTTCGATTTTTAACCTGATTTCCAGAAGGTTGGAGATTTCCTCGCGCAACATCTCCATCTCTTCGAGGATGGGGGCGACGGTCGCGGCCGTTGCCACTCGAGGAATGGTCGCTACTAGGCTGCGGTAGTGCTGGTGAATTCCGTCCCAATTACCGTCCACTCCCTCCTCAATGGCGACTTCAATCAGCTTACCGATATCGCGCCGGCAGATCGTCAGGCGCTCGCGAAGTCTACGCAATTGCAGTCGCTCAATTTTGACATAGGCAGCTATTTGCTCGATCTCGCGTGCGCGTGACAGCAACGGAGCCAACGAAAACCCATAGGCCTCATCGATCGAACCGTCTCCGTCCTTGCGGGCGTAGCGTTTGCCATTTGGGCTATCCCGGCGTGCCAGAAGGCCAGCGTCGACGAGCGCTGCGATGTGGCGACGCAACGTCGCTTCAGCCATGCCATGCGCACGAAGCGACAACTGCATGTTAGAGGGGAACACGATGAGGCCGTTTTCCTCAGACAAGGTCGTCTCGGGATAAAAGCTCAAAAGTGCGTTCATAACAGAGAGCGCACGTTCGCTGATGCCGAGCTTCGGCTTAGCTTCGCAGAGCGCTCGAAACAGCTTCCACTTGTCAGCCGATGTTTCAGGTTCGAGTTCACGCGACATATATTGGCTTGCCAACATGCCAAGCGTCATCGACCGCCGCCCGAAGGGCGTCGTCACACTTCCATCTTGCATCTTCTTTCACCTATCCTCAGGCAAAAGACGTCCGCTCACCCGTTCCGGTGCCAAAGACTCTTGACTGCGATTCGTGGAAATGCGATTCTCAGGCTGCTAAACGATGAGAGAGGCTTCCACGATGGTTACCGTCTGGGGGCCTTTTTCTTTTGCGTCAGTCTTCCTTCCGATTACCCTGCTCCAGGAACTCGGCATAGAGCCGGTCCAGGTTGTCTGCAATATACCGCCCAAAGGGGCCGGCATTCCTTGATTTCATAGACAAGGCAAACGCCTTGGCGGAGTTCGAATACTTAGCGGAGACGGTCTTGTCCGCCGGTTGCCAGTTCTCCAGGATCTTTGGAGTCGTCTTCCGGACAGGCTTCGCCGCGCTGTTCAGACCAGAAAACAGGGAATTGAAGCGATCGTCAGTGCTCAGTTCATTGAAGGAAGGATCAGAGACGATTGCCTTCACCTTCGCTTCGTTGGCGGTTTTACCCACAAGCAATGACAACTCGACCCAGCGTTCTCGGCCGACCGCCGGGCAGGGCCCGATTCTTGCGATTGTCTCTTCAGGAATACGATCTATTACGGCGATCATTTTCGAGATAGCGGCCGCATTGGCAGCAAGCGCCGATCCTATGATTGTCCGGTCATAGCCAAGCTTCTCGAGGTGCGAGGCGAAGTTCGCCCGTTCAATGAAGGAGAGGTTGGCGCGCGCCGAGTTTTCCTGTCCCTGGGCGATAACGTGCGTGCGGTCATCCAGCGCCTTGACGACCGCCTTAACCTTGCGGCCGAGCTCGCGGGCAACGCGGGCTCGGCGGTGTCCAAAGACGATCTGGTAACGATCGGCTGCCGACGGGTGGGGGCGCACAAGGATGGGCGTATCCTGCCCGCGCTCGGCAATCGCCTGCTTCAATTCCTCGAACTGCTCGGAACTATCGCCCATGCGATCAGAGACGAACGAACCATCGAGTGTCTCAGGGTCGAGTTCGACGACCGTTTCTCCTTCGAGAAATTTCTCGGCCTGGCGCGACAACTCGTCGAGCGAGCGCACCATGCTCTTCGAAGCCCCGCGCATCGGGTAGGCGGGCGCAACGTCTGCGTGCGGGATTTCCGCTGTGTCTACCAGTCCCGCCAGTAGGTTCTTTCTCGCCATGTGCCTGCTCCGTTTGCCTGAGATCTACCGGGCCGTCCCGGGGAAGTTTACACTTCTCAACTGACAACCTTCCTCCCCCAAGAGGCATGGACGAGTTCGACGATCTCGGCGTTGACTGCGTTCAAGGAGTCCATCGCGCGCTCATAGGTGGACCGCGTCATCTGACTCTTGTCGACTTCGTAAAGGGTCTGCTTGGTGATTCCGGCGTCTGAAACCGCTGTCGATTTCAGCATCTGGTTCTTCAGCACAAACTGGTGGAACAAGGTCTGCATGAAGCCCACCATCTGCGCCTGCGGCCCATCCGTTGGCTCGTACCGGGTGATCAGATAGCGATACCATTCGAGATTGACCGCAGCACCCACATCCCGGATCGGCTTCAGGATCCCGCCCAGCATCAAAAGGAACTGGCCCATCGACATGACGTCGAGCATCTGTGGATGGATCGTGATCAGGACGCTCGTAGCCGCAGTCAGCGCGGTGATCGTGAGATAGCCGAGCTGGGGAGGGCAGTCGATGACGACAACGTCATAGCGGTCGTTGACTTCCGACAGCGCGCGCGAAATCCGCGTGAAGAAGGTCTTGCCATCGTTCGAGCTCTTGTTCGACATCGCAAGCGGGGTGTCGTACTCGTACTCCTGAAGTTCGAGGTTCGCAGGCACGATATCGAGGCCCGGGAAATTGGTAGGCTGGATGATCTCACTGATCGATCGGCGTTGATCGTCATATCTGAGCGCCTCATAGAGCGACGGCGACATGTCGAGTTCGGGCTGAAAACCGTGAAGCGACGAAAGTGACGCCTGCGGGTCGAGGTCCACCGCCAAGACACGGTGCCCGGTCAACGCCATGTACTGCGCGAGATGGGCGGCCGTCGTCGTCTTTCCCGAACCGCCTTTGAAATTGACAACGGCAATGACCTGGAGCTTTTCGCCCGACCGACGGTGCGGCACGTAGTTCCTGGCTTCCGATCGTCCATGCTGATCGAGATACTGACGCAGTTCCGCCATCTGCTCAGCACTATAAGAACGGCGACCCGACGACGATGTCTGGGGGAGGGGGCCTTTTCCCTCAAGATGAAGTTTCTTCAGCGTACTTTGAGAGACGCCGAGGAACTGCGCCACTTCAGAGAGCGAGAACTGGCGAAGCAGTTTCTTGGCATTCGGTGGGAACTGCTGCATGCTTAAAAGATGCAATTTCTTTGAAATCAGATCGCCCTGTTCGAGGATGAGATCCTCGAAATGCATCGGCTGTGCGGGAGCGATGGGCGGCGAATTAGCGTTCATTGCAGGGGAACTCTCGAATAACGGTTTTTCGGCCCGAGAACCGACATAATCGTTATTATGTGCGATTCTCGCCGACTGACAAGGAATATAGAGTTAACAA